>CAYGBY010000289.1:0-2553 GCA_964348115.1 uncultured Pseudomonadales bacterium | reverse complement strand
CAGGCCAACAACCTTCAGCTGGGGCGCGCGGGGGGGAACCCCACGCAGGTAAACAACCTTCAGCTGGGGCGCGCGGGGGGGAACCCCACGCAGGCCAACAACCTTCAGCTGGGGCGCGCGGGGGGGAACCCCACGCAGGTAAACAGCCTTCAGCTGGGGGGCGCGGGGGCCTCCCCCTCGCTCACCCGTTTCCATAAACCCCGCCAACCCCGTCTGTACCTGAAAGATCCAACCAGATCCATCGCCAGAACAATTTCCAGCAAAGAAGTTCCCGGCGAATTCATGATGAACGCCCTGCGCCTGATCGACGGTGTTGACCGCGCCTGCTTCGAACAACGCACAAGGCTGCCTTGGCAACAGGTCGCGCCCATATGGGCCACCACAACAACCCTCGGCCTAACCCAGCCCCAGCGCATCGCCGCAACCGAACTGGGCTATCGGCACCTCGATCACCTGATCCAGTTCTTTCTTTAGCCTCCCCGCGGACTAGGCAAGCGGCGCCCGCCGGGCAGCCCAAGCAGCTACAGTTTTCGGTAGGCGAACTCCCGAATGCCATGCCCCAGATCCAGTCCGCGCCGTTCAAATTTGGTCACGGGCCGCTCCCCCACAGCCGCTATGGGCGCCAGCCCGCCCACACCAGAGAAGGTCTTCTCCATCCAGGCCGCATAGCCTGCCCAGTCCGTGGCCAACAGCAGCCTGCCACCGGGCTGCAGGCGTTCCGCCACTAATTGGGCGAACGCCGGTTGAACCAGACGGCGCTTGTGATGACGCCTCTTGGGCCAAGGGTCCGGAAACCAGATGCGCACCTCAGCCAAGCTGGCCGCAGGGAACTTTTCGCGCAGCAGCAGCGCCGCATCTCCCTCCAGCACCCGGACATTGCCAATGCCCGCATCATGCAGACGCAACAGCAAGGCGCCGATGCCAGGCCGAAAGATCTCGATGCCGACGATGTTCTGCAGCGGGCGGCGCTGCGCCCAGTCCGCCAGCGCATCGCCCATGCCGAAGCCTATTTCCACCCCCAAGGGCGCCGCCCGGCCAAAGACCTCCCCCCAGGCGTCCGGCGCCGGATCAACCAAGTAGCCGTGCGCAAGGTTGTCCAAGGCCCAGCGCTGACGGCCAGTCAGACGGCCCCGCGTCCGCCGGGGAGATGGGGCATTTGCCAGCCTTGCAGTTGACGTGGACATTGCCAGTGATGCGCCGAAATACTATGCGGAAAGTTGCCAAGTCTGGGCCCGGTCAAACCGCCAGACCGCAGGTGGCGTCAAGCCCCTTGATGGGCCGCCGGATGTTGCTCCCGTTCAGCGCGTTGGCCGCCAACCCCGGCGGTTGCCGCTGGCGAGTGGATGCTTGAGCGTGAATTGCGGCGCCCCGGGGACAATGGACGCTTTCGGCGGTCAGGCGGTCAGGCGGTCAGGGGCTCCGCGGGTTCTTCGCTGGTGATGCCGGCCTTCAGCTTCCGCATGGCGTTGCGCTCCAGTTGGCGGATGCGTTCTGCGGAAACGCCGTAGCGTTCAGCCAGTTCGGAAAGGGTGGTTTTGTCGTCCCGAAGCCAGCGGGCGGTGATGATTTCCCGGCTGCGATCATCCAAGCCGGCCATGGCGCTGCTGAGCTTCGCGCTGGAGGTTTCCAGCCAGTTCTCCCCAGCCACCAATTCCGCCGGGTCCCCCTCCTTGGAAGGCAGGTAGTGCATGGGGGCGCCAGCGTCGTCCTCCGCATCCGCGCCGTCGAAGGCTAAGTCCGCGCCGGCCAGACGGCTCTCCATGCGGCGCACCTCAGTGGTGGACACGCCCAACTCATCCGCCACGGCGCGGGTTTCCGCCGGGTTCAGCCAAGCCAGACGCTTCTTCACGCTGCGCAGGTTGAAGAACAGCTTACGCTGCGCCTTGGTGGTGGCCACCTTGACGATGCGCCAATTGCGCAGGATGTACTCGTGCATCTCCGCCTTGATCCAATGCACGGCGAAGGACACCAAGCGCACGCCCACATCCGGGTTGAAGCGCTTGACCGCCTTCATCAAGCCCACATTGCCTTCCTGGATGAGGTCCGACTGCGGCAGGCCGTAGCCTTGGTAGGTTCTTGCCAGATGCACAACGAAACGCAGGTGGCACAGCACCAACTGGCGGGCGGCCTCCAGATCATTGTGGCGATAGAAACGTTCCGCCAGGGCTTTCTCCTGCTCCGGCGTCAGCACCGGGAAGGCGCTGATGGTCTGCACGTAGCTCTCCAGGTCCGTGCCTGGTGAAAGGCTCTTCAATGAAAGTACGCTGGTTGACATGTTGCCTTCCCTAGAGCGCCCGTCCGAGGAGTGCGCGGAGGGTTCCTGGGCGCAGGAATCACGACCCTGCGGCCGCCAACCACCCTGTTGAGGGCCGCCAACGCCATCGAACCCCGCAGCCTTCGCGCCAAGGTGTTCAGTTGCCTGCGTCACTGCTGCATCCTTCATGGGGGCAATGCCAGAAAAATCAAGCCCTAAGCGCTAATGATAGCCGATCAGCGCGGCGCTAGGGAACCTCTGAACAAGTCCCGGAAGCCCAGAGGAGCCTAAAGGGCGTG
>CAYGBY010000288.1:0-2597 GCA_964348115.1 uncultured Pseudomonadales bacterium | reverse complement strand
TTGCCATCACGCCCTTTAGGCGCCTCTGGGCTTCCGGGACTTGTTCAGAGGTTCCTTAAGCGGATTTCCACGTCATAGGCGGCGACGATGGCTTGAATGGCTGCTTCAGTGCGTTCGCGCACCAGGGCGCGGCGGGCGTCATGGGCAACCTGTTGGGCCACTTCCGCAAAGTCTGGAAAACGTCCCGGGCGGCTGTCGGTGACCAGCGCCAAGTGAAAGCCGTGCTGCGACTCGAAAGGACCGCGCCAGCGCCCAGGGTCCGGCGGCAAAGCGAAAAGCTGCTCCGCCATGCCGGGGCCGAAATGGCTGGAGACAAATTCCAGCGGACGCTCCACGTAGTTGACGTGATAAAGGAAGCGATCCCCATGGGCGGTGGCGGCGGCGAAGGACGCACCTTGGCGGTTCAGCGCAGCGAGCTTGGCCAGCGCCAGGGTGCGGGCGGCCGCAGCGCCATGCAGACGGCGGCTGAAGTGAACATGGGCGAAAGTGATGGCGGGCTGCTGGTAGTAGTCCTCGCGGCGCTCAGCATAGTGGCGCTCGGCCAAGCCGGGCGGCAGCGCCAAATCAGCGGCGGCGCCTTCGGCGATGAACTCCATCTTCTGCACCAAGCGGCGGCGAATGACGTAGTCGCGCTCGCCAAGGCCAAGGGCCTGCGCCCGGCGATGCAGGGCCTCCTCCCGAACTAGGTCCGCGACCGCCTGCTCCACCTCCAGGGGCGTCATGCGGGCGATGCGGCGTTCCGTAGCGCCGGCGTCAAAATCTTGGGTGCGGTACTGCACAAAGTCCCGCAGCGCCGCGTCGTCCACCAGAATGCGGCCTTCGTCCAGGCCGCCATCCCGGCCCAACCATTGGAACAGCAGGAAGATTCCGGCCCCAAGGGCCAGGAAACGCACCAGCGGGTCGCCGAGCAGCCTAATCATCCGTCGTCCTCGCAGCTTTGTTCGTGTTTGGCCGGCGTTCGCGGCCGACTTAATTCCTGCGGCCTTAAGGGTTAACATAAACCCACTCGCGGGCTAGGCACAAAGGAGATGCAGGGAATGGCGGCAAGGTTCGCTTCCCGCAAGGCGATCCGTCCCAATTGGGCGCTGCGCCCCTTGCGGCTTCGCCAAGGTCGTGCGCGTCCCCTAAGCGATGCGCACGGCTGACCGCCTGATCTGGCGCGACGGCGCCTTCGTGCCTTGGGCGCAGGCCACTGTGCACGTGCTTTCCCACAGCCTGCAGCGCGGCACCTTGGCGTTCGACTATCTCAGCGTCCACGCCACCCCCAAGGGACCGGCGATCATGAAGCTGCCGCAACACACGGCTAGGCTGCTGGAGACCTGCCGCATCATGGGCATCCCCATCCGCTACGGGCAGGCGCAGCTGAACGCCGCCTGCGTGGAGACGGTGCGGCGCAACCCCGGGGCCACCTCCCTGAAGATCAGCGCTCTGATACCCTCGGTGGAGGTGGAGGTTGTGCCCCAAGACGGCCGGGTGTCGGTATGCATCGCCGCCTATGACAACCAGGCTGACGTCATCGCCCACAACCCAGGCGAGGCCCATGCGCCAGCCACGCTGAAGCTCAAGGTGGAGCGCAGCATCAGCAACCGCCGCAAGGACATCGTGCCGCCGCAAGCCAAGGTGGCCGCCAACTACTCCGGCCCTGCCTTCGCCAAGTGGCGGGCGCGGGCGGAGGGCTATGACGAGATCCTGCTGCTCGACCCATCCGGCACGGTCGCGGAATCCACAACCTCGAACATTTTCCTGGTGGCCGACGGCGCCCTGGCCACCCCTCGGGACGAGCGGGTGCTGTTGGGGGTCACCCGGGAGAGCATCCTGGAGTTGGCCAGCGCCCTGGCCATCCCTTGGCGGAAGCGCGATCTCACCACAGCCGACCTGTTGGCCGCGGATGAAGTGTTCTTGACCTCCACCTCAAGGGCGGTTTATCCGGTCACGCAGATCGACCAAACCCGGATCGGCGCCAACGCCATCGGACCCATCACGGCGCGTCTGCGCGACCGCTTCCAACGCATCGCCACGGGCCAGGATGCGGCATTCGCCCACTGGTTGACGCCGTGCGAGCCAACCAACTAAGGAAGACAAGCCAATGATCTGCGAAAACAAGGAATGGGATGCGTTCGTAGACAGTCACCGCTGGGCGGTGCTGACCACGCTACGGGCCAGCGGCGCCCCAGTGAGTTCCGTCATCGCCTATGCGGTGGATGGCGACACCCTCGTGGTCAGCACCCCGGGCGCCACTTTCAAGAGCGTTTCCGCCGCCCGCGACAGCCGCGTGAACCTATGTGTGCTGAGCAGCCGCGAGCCGTTCAACTTCGTGGCCGTGGAAGGCGAGTGCAGCCTGGAGCGCAGCGATCTGGTGCGCAGCACCAAGCTGATTTTTCGCGCCATCGAAGGCACGGGCTACGACGAGCCTGCAGATCTGGCCGGCTGGCTGGCCGCGGAGGGCCGCGTCATCCTGCGCATCAAGCCGCTGCGCTGCTACGGCGTGATCCGCTAGGGAACCTCTTAACAAGTCCCGGAAGCCCAGAGGAGCCTAAAGGGTGTGATGGCAAGGCGCGGCGAAGCCGTGTGGCAGGCACCACACAATGAGCCGCAAC
>CAYGBY010000287.1:0-2599 GCA_964348115.1 uncultured Pseudomonadales bacterium | reverse complement strand
CCGCCGGCAAACAGCGGGGCGCTGGGCGAACGCGACTTGTTCAGAGGTTCCCTAGTGCTCCACATGCCCGAAAAGGACCGAATTGAACAGGCGGCACCTCGTTTCCGCCGCAGCGAGGCGTCGACGCCACACCTCGAATGGCCATCGCCTTTGGCGGGCACCCCTGCAGGCGCTGGCATGGCCGCAAGGCTCCTTTGCCCCGCATATCGCCCCAAGCCGCTTGATGAGTCGCCGAATGTTATTCCATTTCAGTGCGTTAGCCCACAGTCTTGGGGATGCCGCCGACGCGAACCGCGTTGGCCGCGCCCTCGTTCATCACAGCCCTTGGCGCAATATGCGGGCTAGGCGAAGCATCAAGGGGCGGGAAACTTGCCCTACGGGGGGACGGGACTGGCCGCCCCGGGAAATGGGCGACCGACATCATGCCGCCCAATGCGCAGCTCGGCGCAAGTCTGTGCGCCTCATCCACGCAGATGCAGACGGCGCCGTTGTGCGCCTCGGCGAGCAACTCCGCCAGTTCGCGCCAAGGGAACTCGGCGACATCTGCTTTGGCCCCAAGGGAAATTTGGGCGCCGAGCGCGCCGATGCTGAACCCGGCGCTTCGCGCCTCCTTCAGGATGCGCCCGACGCGCGAGCGCGGCTTGGGCGCCCATTTGCTCGGCAGGGCATGCGCCACGGCGCCGAGCAGTTGCGCCGTGCTGTGGAGTTCCGTGGGATCCACATCCACACAAAGCATCTCAACGCCCGGGCCCGCTCCCCTTGCAGCACGGCGGGCCAATTCCGACAGGAAGGCCGTTTTGCCCATGCCCGGCGGCCCGGCGATGCAGATGGTGCGGCCCTCGGTGTCCCCTGCGGAGGCCATCTCAGCGTTGTCCGCCACCAGTTCGAACAGGCCCTTGCGGCCGACGTAAACTGGATCGATTCCCCTGTCCTTGCGCTTGCAGTACTTCCCTATTTCAGCTCTCTGGGCGTCATGCATTGGCGCAGTCGCTTCCATCGCTGTAGAAATTGTAGCACGAGCATCCGCGGATGGCCGGTCAGGGGTGTGCGGCTTGCGCCAAGCAAACTGATGCGCTGCCCAGATTGTGCAATACTCGACCCATGTCTGACGTCCATGTAGTTGTCGACGCCAAGGGCTTGACCTGCCCAATGCCGTTGCTGAAAGCCAAGAAGGCGTTGAACGAAATGCAGCCCCAACAGCGCTTGCTGGTGCTGGCGACGGACCCGGGCTCCGTGCGGGACTTCGCGGTGTTTTCCGCGCAAAGCGGCCACCGGCTGCTGGAGTCCAGCGAAACAGGCGGCGTCTATCGCTACCGGCTGGAGAAAAGCAGCCGCCGCGCCTAGGCGCGGGGGTCGGCGTTCACTAGGACGATAAATTGCGTTTTCTGGAGATCATCGGCAGCTGGGTCAACAAGCACTTCTCCAACGAGGAGGCCATCTATCTGGTGGTGCTGCTGGCAGGCGGCTTTTTGGTGCTTTTCACCCTAGGCGGCGTGCTGGCGCCGGTGCTCACCGGCTTGGTGCTGGCCTTTTTGCTGCAGGGGCTGGTCAAGCGGCTGGTGCGCTGGCGGGTGCCCGAACAGTTTGCGGTTTACCTGACATTTTTCCTGTTCATCGGCGGCCTGACCGGCTTGGCGCTGTTCGTGGCGCCCCTGGTGTGGCGGCAACTGCGGGCCTTGGCGGAGGCGGCGCCCAATGCCTTGGGACGGCTGCGGGAGGCCGCCGGTGATGTGGCCCAAGCCTGGCCTGAACTGTTCACGGCGGAGCAGGTCACCCTGTGGCTGGACGGTCTGACAGGTCAGTTGGGCAACGTCAGCGCCGCCGCGCTGGAACTGTTGGTGGTCAACGTGCCCTCCATTTTCGGCCTGCTCATTTACTCGGTGCTGGTGCCCATCTCCGTGTTCTTTTTCCTGACGGACCACCGCCGCATCATGGCCTGGCTGGCCTCCGCCCTGCCCGACAGGCGCCCGCTCATGACCCGAGTGGGGAGGGAGATGAACGTGCAGCTAGCCAACTACGTGCGCGGCAAGTTCATCGAGATACTGATAGTCGGCTTTGTCACCTATGTCGTCTTCACGATGCTGGGCCTGAACTACGCCGCCTTGCTGGGGGTGCTGGTGGGCGTTTCCGTGCTCATTCCCTTCGTGGGCGCCGCCGTGGTCACCATACCTGTGGCCTTGGTGGGATTGATGCAGCATGGCTGGTCTTGGGAATTGGCCTACGTCATGGGCGCCTACGCGGTCATTCAGGCCCTGGACGGCAATGTGCTGGTGCCGTTGCTGTTCTCGGAGGCGGTGGATCTGCACCCCATCACCATCATACTGGCGGTGTTGGCCTTCGGCGGTCTGTGGGGTTTTTGGGGCGTGTTCTTCGCCATACCCTTGGCCACCCTGCTGAAGGCCATTTACAACGCTTGGCCGAGGGAACTGCCGGGGGCGCCACAGGAAGCTCCGGGCAGCGGCTAGGGGACCTCTGAACAAGTCGCGTTAGCGCAGCGCCCCGCCGTTTGCGGCCGGAGGAGGCGTTGCGGCTCATTGTGTGGGGCCTTCGCCGCGCCTTGCCATCACGCCCTTTAGGCTCCTCTGGGCTTCCGGGACTT
>CAYGBY010000286.1:0-2610 GCA_964348115.1 uncultured Pseudomonadales bacterium | reverse complement strand
TAAGTGGGTTTTAGTCGCTAGGCCGTTTTGGCTCCCGGCAAGGCGCGACGACGCCCTGTGGCGGGCCCCACACAAGGAGGAGCAACGCGGCCGGGGGCCAAAAGGGCCACGAATAACCACACTTACTTGCGGGACAGCGCACTAGCATGGCGTCAATGATAACCCGCGCCCGCTGAACCGGCTGCGGCTGGCCGGCGGATGCGGGGAAGGCCTGAGCGGGCGGCCGGGCGTGGGGGTCAGTTGGCGGCGGCTAGGGGCGGGTCGCTGACGGCCGGGACTGCATCCGAGGGGCGGAGTTGGAGCCTTGGGAGGATTGAGCGCTCTTACAGAATCTTGATCAGGGCGACGATCAGACCGCCTTGCGCAATCAGAGCGCCGAACGTCCGTTTCAAAAGATCGGATTTGAGCGTGGCAAGCCCGGCCTTGGTTTCCTGCCTGAGGACTTCGATGTCGGTCTTGGTCGCCAGATTGCTGTTGAGATAGCAATCCCCGCCAGTCGCTCGCAGAATCCAACCCCGCCCACTTCCCTAACTGAATTAGCGTGGGAAAGCCTTGGATGCGCAGGGAAGTGGATGCTTCCATGGGCGCCAGTGCGCTAGAATGCTTCCTTGGGCATTTCTCCAGGTCCATGTCCCGATCCAGGCAAGCCAACCAGTGTTTTGTTTGCGGCCCGCACAACCCCTTTGGGCTCAAGGTGCGCTTCCGGCTGGAGGGCGACGTTTGCCGGGCGGAATTTACGCCGGATGCGCGGCATATGGGGTATCGGGATGTCACCCACGGCGGCATCCTGTTCAGCCTGCTCGATGATGTGATGGCCAACTGGCTGTGGCTTCAGGGCATTACCAGCTTCACCGCCAGGGCGGACATCCGCTACCGTGCGGAGTTGCCGGTCGGCGCGGCGGTGCGCCTGGAGGGGCGCTGCCGAAACCGCCGCGGACGCTTGGCGCAGATGGAGGGCAAGGCGATCCGCCAAGACGACGGCAGCCTGGTGGCGCAGGCCAGCGGGAGCTTCATGATCTCCCGCTAACCCCCATGCTGCGCCAAGGGCGACGCGGTCCAGCGGTATGCATTGGCGTTGCAAAGCAGGCGAACTTTCGGGGCCTTTCGGGACAGGACGCTAGTCTGTGGTTCTCTCCCTGCCGGTTCCGCCGTCAACAGGATAGTGGCGGCTTAGCCAGTCAAGCATCAGGCGGTTGGTCTCCTGGGGCTGTTCCTGTTGAATCCAGTGGCCGCAATCCAAGGTGGCGACCTCAAGGTTCGGCACGGTGTCCGCCAAGGTGTCGGACTGGGGCACGATGTCATGCTGGCCGTAGATCATCAGGGCGGGCTTCTCCACCCGTTGCGGGTAGCGGCCCAGAATTGCCCAGTTGCGGGAGAAATTGCGGTACCAGTTGATGCCGCCAGTGAAGCCGGATTGGCGAAAGGCCTCCACGAATACCGCCAGCTCCGCTTCGCTCATCATCAGTTGCCCGGTTGGCGCATCGCTCTGCGCCAAGTTGATGAGGGGCATGCCGGGCTTGGCGGGCGGTGGCGGGACGCGCCACTGACCAGTGCGGTAGAGGTTGCGCAGAAAACGCTCCGTGTTGGCTGCGAACAGGGCGTCCGCAACACCTGGTTGGCGGTTGAAATGGACGATGTAGAAGTCCGGCCCTAGGCGCTCCTCCCAAAGGCCCACCCATTCGCGCTCCCCCCGGGGCATGAACGGTACGCTCAGGTTGATGAGGCCAGCCATGCGATGGGGGTGCATCAGGGCAAGGGCCCAGACCACGATGGCGCCCCAATCGTGGCCCACGAACAGGGCCTCCTCATGGCCGTAACGGTCCAGCAGCGCGATCAGGTCCCCGGTGAGGTGGTCGATGTCGTAGGCCTCCACCGCCTCGGGCCGCGATGACGCGCCGTAGCCCCGTTGGTTGGGCGCGATCACTTGATAGCCGGCCTGGGCGAGGGGCTGCATCTGGTGGCGCCAGGAGTAGGCGTGCTCCGGCCAGCCGTGGCACAGCACGATGGGCCGGCCTGCCCCGGCGGTGAAGACTTCCAAGGTGGCGGCGCCAGCTTCCACTAGGTGGCTAGGGGGGAAATCTGACAAGTGGGTTCCTGATCGCGGCCAAGGTTTCAGGACATTCTCGCATCTTTTTACGGGTTAGTGGACTGCCAGACTTTGGGTTTTGGCTTGCTTTTTTCCGTTTGCCGGCTTGCTAGGCTGTGCCTCCACTTGCAATTTTATGGAGGCCTATCATGGCTAATGAAACAAAGTGCGGCGCAGTCCGCGAACTGGAAAGTTGGGAATTGGGTCTTGCCGGCGGCGCTGCCCACCGGCTGCTTGGACCTCCCGCCCTGCCGCCGCCGAGGATCATCGATGTGAAATTGCCTTCGCATCTAGAGCGTCTTCTGCGGGTTCTTCGAGAGGCATATCGGCCGTCTCTGGACTTCTAGGCTTGCCCTTGGGTAGTTGAGGTGGACGAAAATGGTGGAAGATCGTTAGGGCCTGGGGACGATGCGAACGCTGACCGCCGTTGTGCTTCGCCTTGATGCGCGGGCTCCTTCGGGAGCCCGCAACTAGGGAACCTCTGAACAAGTCGCGTTCGCCCAGCGCCCCGCTGTTTGCGGGCG
>CAYGBY010000285.1:0-2655 GCA_964348115.1 uncultured Pseudomonadales bacterium | reverse complement strand
GGCGCGCAACGCCCCACAAGCGCACCGGAACCAAACCAGCAACAACCGCTAAGCTCGCTGTGTCCATGAAATCGCCATAATTGGATGCCCAAATCGCCCGAATCCCCGTGAAATCGAGCTGCGAAACTGGGCGTCGGGGCGTTAGGCAACCTCTGAACAAGTCGCGTTCGCCCAGCGCCCCGCTGTTTGCTGGCGGAGATGGCGGTGCGGCCATGGGAAGGTGACCCGCAGCCCGGCGACACCACAAAGGCGTCAGGGCTACCGCCAGGATAAGCGCAGCTGCTCCGGGCCGCGGAAGAACAGGTTGAAGGGATAGCTGAGATCATCCAGATTATCCACCTGAAAGTGCGGGATGCGCGCCAGCAGGCGGTTCAGGGCGATTTCCGTTTCGATGCGGGCAAGCTGGGCGCCCAGGCAGAAGTGGGCGCCGCCGCCAAAGCTCTTGGAGCGCTTGAAGGGCCGCTGCACATCCAACTCGTCCGCGCGGGCGAATACGTCGCCGTCGTGGTTGGCGGCGCCCAGCAGCAGGATGACCATTTGCCCGGCCAGAATTTTCTGGCCGCCGATCTCCACATCCGCCTGCGCCACCCTGGGCAGTTGCTGCACGGAGGAATCGTAGCGCAGGAACTCCTCCACCGCCCGGGGCATCAGCGCCGGCTCCGCCCGCAGCAGCTCCAACTGCTGCGGATGCTTGGCCATGGCGATGAGCGCGTTGCCGATGAGGTTCACCGTCGTCTCATGGCCAGCGATGAACAGCAGCCGCACGTTCTGCCGCAACTCCAAGGGAGAGAGGTTCTCCTCCTGTTCGTTGCGCCGCAGCAGATCGCTGGTCAGGTTATCCCCCGGCACCTTGCGCTTGTGGACGAACAACTGATCAAGGTAGGCGTCAAACTCGGCCAGGGTCGCCTCGATGCGGCGGCGCTTCTCGCCGCTGCTGGTGGCCGGGTCTATGCCGGTGGCATTTTCCACCACCACATTGGACATCTTTGCGAAGTGCGTTCTGTCCTGCTCCGGGATGCCCAGCATGTCGCTGATGACCGTGGACGGTATGGGATGGGCGTAGTCGCGCATGGCCTCCATGCGGCCTTGGGGGATGAGCCGCTCCAGCAAGCTGTCCACCAGCGCCTCGATGCGCGGCCGCATGCCCTCTATGCGGGTGGCGTTGAACGCCTTGACGAAGCGGCTGCGGATGCGGGTGTGATCCGGCGGGTCCATCACCAGCATGGAGCGCGCATCCTCATTGCCAGCCACGTAGGCCGGCATCCGGTGCTCCGTGCCGGGCAGCGGCTGCTTGCCGAAGCGCTTGTCCTTCAGTATGGCCTCCACATCCGCGTAGCGGCCCACAAACCAAGCCCCAGCCCAATCCTGCACCAGCCGCTGCTGGCGCACCATGGCGTGCAATGGATAGGGATTGCGCAGATATTGCTTGAGCAACTCAGGATTTTGCGTGATGCTGTCCATGGATATTCTCCTTGCCGCAGGCCGGTTGGCGGTTTGTATAATACTGCGTTCCGCCATGTTCGCCGCAAACCGGGGGCGCGGCCGGGCGGCGGGCGGCGGGCGGAAAGTAAGAAACAGTCCCTCGCCGGACGGACGGGAGAATGACCATCTCGTCGCACGGCCGGGCGATGGGCGGAAGGTAAGAAACAGCAGCAAAGGGGGCGCATCATGGCATTGACAAGGCTCAGCAGGTCCATCGCCGGCAAGGTGGCCATCGTGACGGGCGCCGCCAGCGGCATGGGGGAGGCAACAGCCAAGCTGTTCGCCCAGGAAGGCGCCCAGGTTGCCGCCCTGGACCTGAACGAAGGCCCGTTGGCGCGGGTGGTCGGGGAGATCGAGGCGGCCGGCAAGCCCGTGCGCGGCTGGCCGCTGGATCTGGCGGACGCCAACGCCATCGCAGAGACGTTCGGGCAGATCGCCGCCCAGTTCGGCGGCATCGATATCCTCATCAACAACGCCGGCATCTCCATCCCCACCCCCATCGACGGCGAGGGCTTTGAAGCCGCTTGGCAACAGTCCCTGACCGTGCTGCTGACCGCCCACACCCGCACCATCCGCGCCGCCCTGCCCCATTTGCGCCGCGCCGAGCACGGGCGCATCGTCAACATAGCCTCCACCGAGGGGTTGGGCGCCACCAAGTACGGCAGTCCCTACACGGCGGCCAAAACCGGCGTCATCGGCCTGACCCGCTCCCTGGCCGTGGAGTTGGGGGGCGAGGGCATCACGGTCAACTGCATCTGCCCAGGCCCCATCCGCACTGGCATGACCGAGGCCATCCCAGAGGCCGACAAGCGCGAATTCGCCCGCCGCCGGGTGGCCCTGAAGCGCTATGCGGATGCGGAGGAAGTGGCCCAAATGACCCTGAGCCTGGTTCTGCCCGCCGCCAGCTTCGTCACCGGCGTGGCCTTGCCCGTGGACGGCGGCCTGACCATCCGCAACGCCTAAGGCGAGCAAATCCTGAACCCCTAGCCCGCCGGCCCCTTGCCTGCGCCGGTTGAGGGACCTCTGAACAAGTCGCGTTCGCCCAGCGCCCCGCTGCTCGCGGGCGGAGATGGCGTTGCGGCCATGGCAAGGCGGCCCGCTGCGCGGCGGGAATTCCACAGTCCGCACGCCGCGGGGCGCCCTTCGGGAGGGCCTAAAGGGCGCGCTGGCTGT
>CAYGBY010000284.1:0-2658 GCA_964348115.1 uncultured Pseudomonadales bacterium | reverse complement strand
ACGCCCTTTAGGCTCCTCTGGGCTTCCGGGACTTGTTCAGAGGTTCCCTAGAGGTCTGGGGCGCCAACCACGCTGGCCGCGCATTCGCTTGCCTTTCGTCTTTGCGCGCGCTTAGGCACACCTCCACCGTCTTAGCCTTGGCCGCGCTGGCGGCTGGAAGTCTGCTGCCCCTGAGCTTGGCGCCCTTTGACTGGTGGCCGGTCGGCATCCTGTCCATTGCCGCCTGGTTTTGGCTGTTGACCCGTTTTCCCCAACGCGCCCTCGCCCTGGGCTACGCCTATGGGCTGGGCAAGTTCGGCGTCGGCGTAAGCTGGATCTATGTCAGCATCCACCTGTACGGCAATGCGGCGCCCTGGCTGGCCGCCGGGCTTGTGCTGATTTTCGTTGGCGGCCTTTCCCTGTTCACCCTGCTGCAGGCCTGGACCTACGCCAAGCTGCAGGGGAGGGTGGGAAAACGCCGCGGCGCCGACATCTGCTCGCTGTCCAACGCCTGCCTTTTCTGCGCCGTTTGGGTGCTGTTTGAGTGGCTGCTGACTTGGTTCCTCACCGGCTTTCCCTGGCTCTACCCGGGTTATGGCCATCTGGACACTTGGCTTGCTTCGTTGCTGCCCGTGGGAGGGGTCACACTGGCCAGCTTGGGGGTGGTGGCCAGCGCCTGCTTTGTGGCCGCAGCCGTGGCGGCAAGGGCTAAGTGGATAGCTCGGGCGGGGGCTTTGGGCTTGGCTGGCGCCCCTTGGCTGCTGGGCCTTGCCCTATCCGAAGCCGAATGGGTGACGCCAACGGCCCAGCGCAGCACCGCCCTGGTGCAGGGCAATGTGGATCAAGCGGTGAAGTGGCGGCGCGAGAACCGCGCCCCCATCGTTGCCCTCTATGAGGGGCTGACCGCCCCCCACTGGGGAAGGGATCTGATCGTCTGGCCGGAAGCCGCCATCACCCTGCACCAACATCAGGCGACCGACCTCATGGAGGCTTGGTCGCAAAAGGGCGCGGAATCCGGCTCCGCGTTGGTGTTGGGCATTCCCTGGTTGGAACGCCGGGCCGACGGCGCCTACAGCCTGCGCAACGCGGCTTTAGCCGTCGGCGACAGCCAAAGCCCCTACTTCAAGCGCCGTCTAGTGCCTTTCGGCGATTATCTGCCCTTGGCCGGCCTGCTTCGCGGGCTCATCGACTTCTTCGATTTGCCCATGTCCAACGCCGAGCCCGGCCCTTGGCGGCAACCCTCTCTGCGGGTGGGTGCGGACCGGGCCGCCCTGGCCATTTGCTACGAGATCGCCTACGCTGATCTCACCCGCAGCACCGCGTCCGCAGCGGACCTCTTGGTCAACATCACCAATGACACTTGGTTCGGGCGCAGCATCGGCCCCCCGCAGCACTTCCAGATCGCCCGCGCCCGCGCCCTGGAGAACGGCCGCTGGCTGCTGCGCGCCGCCAGCAACGGCATCACCGCCATCGTCGACCATCAGGGCCAGGTGCAGGCCTGGCTGCCGCAATTCCAACCGGGCGTACTGACCGGAACCTACCAGATCATGGCTGGCCGAACCCCTTACAGCCGCTTTGGGGACTGCTGGCTCATCGCTCTAAGCGCCGCAACCTTGCTGTTCTTCCTGATCAGGCCGCACCTTCCCCCGCACCGCCGACGTCCTGCTGGGTTTTGTTGTTGATTAATCCACCGCAAAGTGAAAACCTAACGACAAGTGCAGGCTTGCAGGAGACCAGCAAATGTTAAGGCGGGCTGAGCGGGACGGAAAACCGAACGCACAGGCGCCGGCGAAGGAAGCCAGCCTGAAAGTGGCGCACAAGACCGCGCCTGGAGCGGAAGCGGCGTTGCCCAAGGAGAGCGGTGGCCAAGGGGACTTGGTGAACGCCGTCCCGTTTGATCCCGGTGACCTCAGCTTGGTCTGCGAGGACAACTTGGCCTTCATGGCCCGGCTGCCGGACGCCTCCATGAAACTCATCGTTACTTCCCCACCCTACAATGTGGGGAAGTCCTATGAAAAACGCGCTCCGCTGGACCTCTATATCGATGCGCAGCGCACGGTCATTGCCGAGTGCGTGCGCCTGCTGCACCCTACCGGTTCGCTCTGCTGGCAGTTGGGCAACTATGTCCAACGCAGCGAGATCGTTCCCCTCGACGCTGTCCTCCACCCCATTTTCAAGGCCCACGACCTTAAGCTGCGCAACCGCATCATCTGGCACTTCGGCCACGGCCTGCATTGCACCAAGCGCCTCTCCGGCCGCTACGAAACCATCAACTGGTTCACCAAGGGCGACGATTACACCTTCAACCTCGATCCCATCCGCGTGCCGTCCAAATATCCAGGCAAACGCCACTTCCGCGGCCCAAACATCGGCAAGCTCTCCGGCAACCCCAAGGGCAAGAACCCCAGCGACGTATGGACATTCCCCAATGTCAAGAACAACCATGTGGAAAAGACGATTCATCCTTGCCAGTTTCCGGTGGAGTTGGTGGAGCGGCTGGTGCTTTCCATGACCAACCCTGGCGACGCAGTCTTTGACCCTTACGTAGGGGTCGGCACCAGCGTGTTGGCGGCTTTGTTGCATGGGCGGCGTGGGTATGGCTGCGATCTGGTGCAGGACTACATTGACGTTGCGTGGGAGCGGGTGGAGGCGTTGCGTCAAGGAAGGATGAGTCGACGG
>CAYGBY010000283.1:0-2680 GCA_964348115.1 uncultured Pseudomonadales bacterium | reverse complement strand
CCCTTCGGGAGGGCCTAAAGGGCGCGCTGGCTGCGTTGCGGCTCATTGTGTGGGGCCTGCCACACGGCTTCGCCGCGCCTTGCCATCACGCCCTTTAGGCTCCTCTGGGCTTCCGGGACTTGTTCAGAGGTTCCCTAGTGGATTCGGCCTATCGTCCAGCAATTCTCGTTACGGCTTCCAGCCCCTCCACAGGAACGGTTTGCCGGGCGATTTGGCCCCACCTAAGCTGAAAATGCGAAGTGTTGCGCACCGAACAGTGAAGTTAAACACCGTTGAGAATTGCTGACTTCCTACAGCCGGTCCAGACGGGCGCGGTGGCGGCCCACCTTGGAGACGTAGCGCAACCCGGCCTGCTTGCGCTGCGAGTTGACGCCAATGTTGTACAGAGACAGGGCGCACTCCAAGCCGCCGCAGCGGTCTTCCAAATAGGCCAGAATCTGCGCGCCACAGTGGATGTTCTGCTCTGGATCCAGCAAGTCATCCGCACCGCAGAATTCCCTCCAATAATGCGGCTTGACCTGCGCCGGACCGATGGCGCCAGCCTGTGAACGGGCGAATTTGCGGAAGGAGCTTTCCGTAAACACCAAGCCGGCTATCAACTCCGGCGTCAGATTCTGGCGGTCCGCAGCCTCCAGAATCCAGCCTGCGAACTCCTCGGCTTCGGCAACGGGCACGGCAAAGGCGCCGTGCAGCCGCAGCCCAAAGGCCGCCACCCGCGCATCCCAAGGCTGGCTGTTGAGGGCAGGCTTGGGAAAAGCCACTACCGCAACGGAACCCCGCGCCACTTCGACCTTGCCCGGCAGAGCAACCACACAGAACGCCGCCAGACAGACCGCCGCGGCCAACGCCAAAAGACCCCACCGAAGCCGACCAAACCAGCGCGAGAGGCGCTCTACGCCAACGAAAGCAGCTTCAACGGCCCGGACGCAGCCATAAAATAAGATGGCAAATTGCCCCACTCCCCACAACATAAGTAGTGAACTTGACTAAAGGGGAGGCGAATTCTACAGAAAAAGCAGAGATTGTGAAGAGAATGCCGAGAGTTTCGCTGGCCGTGCCCGCGATCATCGGGGACGTTGGCGCAATATGGGGCTAACCAGCCAAATCCGCCACCAACTTTTTGGCGTCCTCGGACTGGAAGCCGCCGTAGTAGGCCACGGAAAGACGATCCACTAGGTCGCCGTAGCGGGCCTTGATCTGCTCGGCGATGCTGTCCGGCGCCCCAACGACGGCGAAGGCCCTGACCATGTCCTCCGTGATCAGTTCGCCCATTTCCCGCCAGCGGCCCTGCTTGGACATGGCGTTGAGCCTAGGCTGCAGCACGCCCATGCCGATGCTGTCCAGCACGGGCTTGTAGGCCGGGGTGGAGCCATAGAAGGCCAGTTGGCGACGGGTGTCGGCCTGGGATTTGGCCATCTCCTCGTCGCTGCGCCCGGTGACCACAAACAGCGGGTAGGTGATCTCGAAGTCCGCCCGGGACTTGCCGCCTTTGCTGAAGCCGCGCTGCAAAGCCGGCAGGGTGGTTTCGCGCAGGTAGGTCTCGGTGGTGAAGGGATGGATAAGGATGCCGTCCGCCACCTCGCCGGCCACCTCCGTCATGCGCGGCCCTACGGCGGCCAGGAACACGCGCGGCGCGCCATGCTCGTTGTTGGTGGGGGCGAAAAAGGGCGTCATCAGGGTGTGCGTGTAGAACTGGCCGGTGAACTGCAGGGGCTCATCCTGGTGCCAATTGGCCCAGATGGCGCGCATGGCCAGTATGAACTCCCGCATCCGCGCCGCCGGGTGGGACCAAGGCATGCTGAAGCGCTTGGTGATGTGTGCGCGAATTTGCGAGCCCAGCCCCAAAATGAAGCGCCCTTCGGAGGCGGCGTTCAGATCATGGCCGATTTGCGCCAAGGTCATGGGGGAACGGGCGAAGGCCACGGCAATGGCGGTCATCAGGTCCACCTTGCCCGTGTGCTGGGCGGCGATGAGCAGGGGGAAGAACGGGTCATGGGCGGTCTCCGCCGTCATGATGCCCGAATAGCCCGCCGCTTCCAGCGCTTGCGCCTGCGCGCCCACCTGACTCAAGTTCCAGCCAATGCCGCCGTCAACCTTCATGCAAACCTCCTTTTGTTTGTGCGCCAACGCGTTCGTCCTGCGCCGATGGCGTCCGACGCCCGCATGATAGGCGGACGCAGGGCATTTGCAAATGCGTAGCGATTCCAGAGGGTGTTCAACGCAAAAAACGGCGCTAGAATGATCGTTTTTCCAGCCGCGAGGAGCACAGCATGACCTTTGTCGTGGGCGAAGCCTGCATCAAGTGTAAATTGACGGATTGCGTGGAGGTCTGCCCGGTCGACTGCTTCTACGAAGGCCCCAACATGCTCGTAATCCATCCGGACGAGTGCATCGACTGCGCCCTGTGCGAGCCGGAATGCCCGGTGGAGGCAATCTTCTCGGAAGACGAGTTGCCGGAGGATCAGCAGGATTTTCTGGAGATCAACCAGCGTCTGGCGGACGTCTGGCCCAACATCACAGAGCAGCAGGACCCGCCGCCAGACTCAGACGACTGGCGGGAAATCAAGGAGAAGCGGCATCTGCTTGAGGAATGAGGCCATGGGGGGCTAGTGTGCTGTCCCGCAGGTAAGTGTGATTATTCGTGGCCCCGGTGGCGGGGGGGGGGCCGCGGCCGGGGGGG
>CAYGBY010000282.1:0-2744 GCA_964348115.1 uncultured Pseudomonadales bacterium | reverse complement strand
ACGATCTTTGAAACACGCTTCTATCGTATAACCCTATAAACCTAACAAACCCCCATTAATCTAAACCCCAACATGTCTAAACCCCAACATGTCTAAACCCCAACATGTCTAAACCCCAACATGTCGTTATGTGGATTAGGCGAAGACACAATATAAGGGATTTGCGCACAGAGTAAAGTTCTTTTGCCACTTTCGCCCGCCGAAGCCCGTGCGCGGAAAAGTGGTGGGCGCGGGCGATGGGGTTATGCTTGGCGCGGACAGGCGCGGGTCCGTCAAATCCGGCCGTTGCCGAGCCATCTGTGGTTATGCTTGGCGCGGACAGGCGCAAGCGCAACCGTGGAGATGCAACATGCCCCTCATTCTAGCCATTGACCAAGGCACCTCCAGTTCCCGGGGCTTTGTGGTGGATATGGGCCGCGGCCGCATTCTAGGGGTGGGGCAGCGCGGCCTCGACCTGCTGTTGCCGCAGGATGGCTGGGTGGAGCAGGATCCGGAGGCGCTGTGGAGCGCCACGCTGGAGGCGGGCCGGGCGGCCATCGCCGAAGCAGGGGTCGCTGCGCAGGACATCGCCGCCATCGGCATCGCCAACCAGCGCGAGACCACCTTGGTCTGGAGCCGGCGCACCGGAAAGTGCGCGCACAACGCCATCGTCTGGCAGGACCGGCGCACGGCGGCTTGGTGCCGGCGCATGGCGGAGGAGGGCATGGCGGAAACGGTGCGCGCCAAGACTGGCTTGGTGCTGGACCCCTACTTCTCCGGCACGAAGCTCGCTTGGCTGCTGGCGGAGGCGCCGGGTTTGCGGGAGCGGGCGCTAGCCGGGAAGCTGTGCTTCGGCACCGTGGACAGTTTCCTGCTCTGGCGGCTGACCAAGGGCGGCGCCCACCGCACGGATGCCAGCAACGCCAGCAGAACCCAGCTGTTCGACATCATTCGGCAAGCTTGGGATGCCGAGCTGCTGCGCTACTTCGGCATTCCCCGCAACATGCTGCCGGAAGTTTGCGACAACGCGCACCGGTTTGGCGTGGCTGATGCGGACTGGTTCGGCGCCGAAATTCCCATCACCGCCCTGGTGGGGGACCAGCAGGGCGCCTTGGTCGGCCAGGGCTGCTTCATGGAGGGCGCCTGCAAGAGCACTTACGGCACCGGCTGCTTCCTGATGGCCAACACGGGAAAGGCGCCGGTGTGGAGCGGCAGCGGCCTGCTCACCACCTTGGCCTACCGCCTTGCCCATCAGCCCATCTACGCCCTGGAGGGCAGCATCTTCGTCGCTGGCGTGGCCATCAAGTGGCTGCGTGACCGACTGGGGCTGATCCGGGATTCGGCGGAAACCGAAAGCATGGCCCGCGCCATCGATGGCGACGCGGGCGGGGTCCACTTGGTGCCGGCCTTCACCGGCCTCGGCGCTCCCCATTGGCGCCCAGACGCCCGCGGCGTCCTGACCGGCCTGACCTTGGACAGCGGCCGCGAACAGGTGGTCACCGCCGCCCTGCAGAGCGTTGCCTTCCAGACGGCCGATCTGCTGGAGGCCATGGCCGGGGACGGCGCCTTGGTGGAGGAGTTGGCCGTGGATGGCGGCATGGTGGTCAACGATTGGCTGTGCCAGTTCCTGGCGGACGTGCTGAACAAATCCGTCCACCGACCGGCGGTGGTGGAGACCACGGTGCTGGGCGCCGCCACCCTGGCCTGCCTGGGTCTTGGCCAGGACTTGCAGGCAACCGGCCAGCAATGGGGTGCGGGCGCCACCTTCTCGCCGGCGATGGCGCAGGCGAAGCGCATGGCCTTGCGCGCTGGCTGGCGGCGCGCCGTTCGGCAGGCGATGACGGAATAGGCCCCGCCAAAGCCGTTGCCGATGCAGGAGCAGCGGGGCGCTGGGCGAACGCGACTTGTTCAGAGGTTCCCTAGCCCGGTCTATTCACGAAGTTCGATTTTAGGGGTTCGAACGGGTTGGAACGAGCCGTCATTCGCTTGAAGGCGTGTCGGCTGGGGCCGGGTTGACGTGTTGGGAGGCTTGACGGACGGAGTTTGCGGCGATCGTGGAGCCTGTAGGCGCGGTCGGGGCGAGCGCGCCCCCGGACCCTGTGTCCGCGCATCGGCTTGGCGGGGATGGCGGGAGGTTCAGGTCGCGATGGCGCCCGCCGACGGCCGGTTCGACGAGCGCCGCAAGGCGGCTGTTGGACGACAGGCCAAGGACATAGCCTACCCCGCTCCTCTCGCACCAGCGCATGATGCGCGCACGGCGGAAGCCGCCGTCGCCCGGGAAGATGATCTCCACGCCCGGCCACTCAGTGCGCAGCGCCCTCGCCAGCAGGGCCAGCACCGCCCCCGCCCGGTCCCGGTTGCTGGTCTGCAGCACCGCCGCCAGCAGGCGCCGGCCCGCGAAGACGTACAGGGGCAGGCGGCAGCAGCTGTGGCAATGGCTGTGCCAGTGCCGCCCCTCCTGCATCCCGTGCAGGGGGATGTTGGTGGCGTCGAAGTCCAGCACCACGCGCCGGCGGAACCGGGTGCGCCCTCACGAACTGCCCGAACAGCACCTCGTTCAGCGCCATGGCCCCGGCCGGGGTGGACTTGCGCTCGAACCGGCACAGCGTGGACGGGCTGGCCAACGCCGTGTCCCAGCCCGACGTCGCCTGAAGCGCCCTGTCGCGCCGCAGCGCGCCGTGGTCGTTGAGGTCCTCATGGCCCAGCGCTGGCGCGTAGACCCGCTGCCGGAGGATGGACAGGGTGGAGTGGACCACGCTTTTGCG
>CAYGBY010000281.1:0-2789 GCA_964348115.1 uncultured Pseudomonadales bacterium | reverse complement strand
TGATCAAGAACCTTTCGTTCAGCCAAGGCGCGGACGGCGAGACGGACCAGTTCCAGGCAGGCGCGGAGGCGGAGCGCGCCACCGTCAACATTCGCGGGCTCGGCCCAAGCCGCTCCATGGTGCTGATCAACGGGCGCCGCACCACCTGGTCGCCCCACGCCATCGGTGCCCAGGCGCAGCTATTGGTCGATGTCAACATGATCCCGTCCATCGCCGTGGAGCGCATCGAAATCCTGCGCGAGGGCGCTGCATCCACCTATGGTTCGGACGCCATCGCCGGGGTCATGAATTTCATCACCCGCAGCGACTTCACCGGCATCGAGGCGAACGCCAGCCACAAGTTCATAGACGGCGGCGACGGGGACAGCGAGGCGGGCGTCATTTTCGGCACGGACTTGGCCGATGGCCGGGGGCATGTGGTCAGCTCCTTCAGCTACGTCAAGCGCAGCGAACTGGAGCTTGCGGAGCGGGATTGGGCGGTGCGTCCTTATGCGGACAGCCCATTGGGCGGCTGGTCCAGCGTTGGGCGCCCCTCCGTGGTGGTGCCTCTGGACCGCTGGAACGCCTTCCCCATCGGCGGCTTCACCGGGCTGCTGGCCACCGGCATCGTCGACCCCAACTGCGAGGCGCTGGGCGGTGCCCGCACCACCAGCGGCGGGGGCGGCCAAGCCGCCGGCGGGGGGGGGCGGTGTGAGTGCCCGCCGGTGGCGCAGCTGGGGGGAAACGCGGAGCGCTGGCAGTGGTTCACGGAGGCGTCCTACGACCTCAACGACACCACCACCCTGTCGGCGGAATTTTTGCTGGCCAACAGCGATGTGCCCGCCTGGAACACCTCGCCCTCCTATCCGCCCAACCGGCTGGTGGACGAATCCCGCACCATTCGGGCCAACAATCCTGGCTTGGTGGACATGGCCAGCAAGTATCCCGAGCTTTACGGGGACTACGCCCATTGCGCGCAGGACTACTGCCGCTGGGCCGGGGACCCGGCGCAGACTGCGGCAGGCATTCCCGCCGCCTGGCAGGAAGTGGCTTGGTTTTACGGCCGCGCCTACGGGCAGGACGGCCCATTGCGGGACCATTTGCGGGAATCTGACCTTTGGCGGCTGAACCTCAGCCTGGATGGGCAGTGGGGCGACTACAACTGGCAGACTTCCGCCACTTACTCCGCTGCAGAGCGCGTTTCCGGCGGTGGTGACACCATGGTCTATCGGGACGCCCGCGCCCGCCAGGGCCTAGGGGGCTTCGAATGCGAGCAGCAGGTGCCCAACGAGTACGATGAAAACGGCAACCTGGCTTTCTCCTTGGCGACCGTGATGGCCCACGCCGGCCAAGGACCTTGCCAATATTGGATACCCTTTTCCAACGCCATGCCTGGTTCGCACCCCCAGGTGCCGGGCGGCATCGCCTCCAACCCGGATTTCAATCCAGCGTTGAACAACCAGGATCTGTTCGACTACATGGTTAGCGGAGACTACGGCCTTGACGGCGAAACTTCACTGCTGGTGCTGGAGGCCATTTTCGGCGGCGCCTTGCCTTGGGGTATGGCTGGCGGCGAAGTCAACTTCGCCCTTGGCGCCCAGTGGCGCAGCGAAACCTACAAGAGCGGGCCTTTCCCCATCAACGACTTTGCGCAGTTCCCCTGCACCGCCGGCCCGGAAATCAAGGACTGCACCATTAACCGCAACGGCCTGTTCGGTTTCCTGCCGCCGCTCTCGCACATCGATGAGGACCGCAATGTCTATTCCCTTTTTGGGGAGCTGCAGTTGCCGGTGTCGGATACTTTTGAAGCCCAGTTCTCCCTGCGCTTTGAGGACTATGGCGGCAGCACGGGCTCCAGCCTGGACCCGAAGCTGGCGGCCCGCTGGCAGCTTCTGCCGAGCATCGGCCTGCGGGCCTCCGTGGGCACCACCTTCCGTGGGCCGACGCTGAACCAGACGGTGGCCACGAACTCCTCCAACTCCCTTCAGTACGTTGCCCAAACCGGCGCCTTCAAGCGCATCGACACCAAGGGCAACCCGGACTTGGAGCCGGAGGAGGCGACCACCTTCAACGTCGGCCTGCTGGTCAACCACGACGCCCTGCTGTTGGACGGCGACAACCTGTTCATCACCCTGGACTACTGGTCCTATGACTTCAGCAAACCCCTGGTCACGGAGCCCTACACCAGTGTCTTGGCGACGGCCTGCCCAGCGGCGGCGCCGGCCTGCGACACCTCGAGCCCCTACTTCGATCGGCTGACGTTCGGCGGCAATCCGGTGGCTTCCGATGTGGAGATCATCGACATCAACATCATCAACGGCCCGGACATCAAGACGGACGGCATCGACTTCACCGCCCGCTACAGCTTAAATGTGGGGCCTGGGCTGTTCACCATTGGCGCCACCGGCACCCGCATACTCGGCTACGACATCGACGCCTGGGAATTGGGCGGCGCCTATGACGCCCTAGGCCGGCTGAACTACACCACCTCCTTGGCGCGCACCTTGGCCGAGTGGAAGGTGCGCGGCCTGGCCAACTATGGCTGGGGGCCGCTGAATCTGCGCTACATCGTCAACTACGTGCATGACTATTTGGACGGCGAAACGCCCATCAAGAGCCAGGTCACCCATGACCTGCATCTCTACTACAGCCTGATGCAGGAGCGCGTGGACATCTCCCTGTCGGTGTTCAACCTGACCGATGCAGACCCGCCCTTCGTGCCCCGTGAGATGAACTACGACCCGTTCACCCACGACCCCTTCGGGCGCATCATCAAGCTGGGCCTGACTTATCGTCTGGGCAACCAGTAG
>CAYGBY010000280.1:0-2790 GCA_964348115.1 uncultured Pseudomonadales bacterium | reverse complement strand
GCCGGCCCCACCCCTTGAACATCCGCCAAGTCTCCATGTCCTTCACCGCCAAGACGGTCAACCGCCGGGTGCGCACGGCGCCTGCGGCGAGGCGCGGAGCGCACAGCCGGTCCTAGGGAACCTCTGAACAAATCGCGTTCGCCCAGCGCCCCGCTGTTTGCGGGCGGAGACGGCGTTGCGGCCATGGCGAGGCGAGCCGCAGCGCGGCGGGGATTCTGCAGTCCGCACGCCGCGGGGCGTCCTTCGGGAGGACCTAAAGAGCGCACCGGCTGTGTTGCGGCTCATTGTGTGGGGCCCACCGCACGGCTTCGCCACACCTTGCCATCACTCCCTTTAGGCTCATCTGGGCTTCCGAGACTTGTTCAGAGGTTTCCTACCCCATGAACATCCGCCAAGTCTCCATGTCCTTCACCGCCAAGTAGGTGTTCTGCCGGGCGGTTTCGCCTAAGGTGGCGTTGGGGGTGGGGCCATAGTTGTGGCCGGGCAGCAGCAGGGTATCCTGCGGCAGGGTCTTGAGCTTCTGCAGGCTGTGGTACATATCCTCAGGGTTGGAGCCGGGCAGGTCCACCCGCCCGCAGCCGTTGACGAACAGGGTGTCCCCGGAAACCAGCGTATTGCGGATGCGGAAACACTGAGAGCCGGGCGTGTGGCCCGGGGTGTGCAGGAACTCCACCTCCACCGGGCCGAGCTTCAGGGTGTCGCCGGAATGCACGGCCACCAGATCGCTGTCCGAAAGGCCAGTGACCTTCTTCACCCCGGCCGCCTCATCCCGGTGGGCGTAGGCCTTGACGGGACTCTTCGCCAGCAACTCCGCCAAGCCTTCGATCTGATGGTTGGCGAAGGCGCCGCCGATGTGGTCCGGGTGATAGTGGGTGACCAAGGCCGCGCTGAGCTTATAGTCCTTCTCGGCGATATGGTTCAGCAGGGAATCGATGTCCCAAGCCGGATCCACGATGGCCACCTCCCGCGTGGAGCGGGAGCCCACCAGATAGGTGAAATTCTGCATCGGACCGATTTCGATTTGTTCGATGACCAGTTCATCGTCCTCTTGCCAAGGCATGTGCGGTTCCTCCTTCTTTGAATGGGTGCGCGCTAAAGTCGACGCTAGTGTGCTGTCCCGCAAGTAAGTGGGTTTTAGTCGCTAGGCCATTTTGGCTCCCGGCAAGGCGCGACGACGCCCTGTGGCGGGCCCCATACAAGGAGGAGCAACGCGCCGGGGGCCAAAAGGGCCACGAATAATCACGCTTACTTGCGGGACAGCACACTAGCTGCGCAGTTCGCGGATCTTGGTGCGCAGATCCATGATGCGCTGATCCAACTGAACGACGGCCTTGCGGTCCGCGCTGCTGGTGAGGCGGCGGGCGTACTCCAGATGCTGCAAAGCGCGTTGGTAGCCGCCGTGCAGGTAGAAGAACTGCGCCCGAGCCAAGTGGACGCCGACAATATTGCCGGCTAAGCCTGAAGTTTCCGCAAGGTCATGCCAAACGTCCACATCCCCCTTGTGGGTGACGCTAAGGCGCCGCAGAACCGCCTCCGCATCGGTGTGGCGGCCTTCCGCCCCCAGGGACTTGGCGTACAGCATGGACAGCGGGCCGTTGTCCGGATTGATGGCCAGTTCCCGCTCCAGCAGGTTGATGGCGCGGCGGTTTTGCCCGGCCGCTATCAGCAAATCCGCCAGGCTGGCGCTGTACAGGATGTTGCGCCGGTTGGCGGCCTGAACCACATCCATCAATACGATGGCGTTGTCATGATCCTTGGCGGCGCTAAAGGCCAGCGCCAAGCCGTACTGCGCCGCCAGGCTGTCCAGGTCGGCGGCAAACTCCTGCTCAAACTGCTTGACGGCGGCTTGCGGCGAATCAGCAAAGTGCACCCGCGCCCGGGCGCGCATCATCTGATAGGTCAGGGAGGACGGAAAGTCCTTGCGGCCATGCTGCTGCGCCTGCGCCCTGGTGTCCGCGATGCGGGTTTCGCTCAACGGGTGGGTGAGCAGGAATTCCGGCGGCTTGCGGGAGTGCCTGTAGGCGCGGTGCATGCGGTCGAACATGCGCACCATGCCTTGTGGGTCCATGTCCGCGCGCACCAAGGTGTCCAACCCGATGCGGTCCGCCTCCTGCTCCCGGCCGCGGCTGTAGCGCAACTGGCTTGCCTGGCTTGCCGCCTGCACTCCAGTCACCGCTGCGATGCCGGCGTCACCCCCACCGGCGGCGCCGATCATCACTGCGGCAAGCATCCCCAACAACATGGGCAGGGTCTGCGCCCGCTGGGCCTCGATGCCTCGGGCGAAATGGCGCTGGCTCAGGTGGGCAAGCTCGTGAGCCACCACGGCGGAGTACTCATGCACATCCTCAGCATGCAGCATGAGGCCGAGATTAATGCCCACCACGCCCCCCGGCGCGGCGAATGCGTTTATTTCCCGCTCATCGATCAGCACGGTGCTCAGCACGGCGTCGTTCAGTTCGCTGTACTGGGCAAGCTCCGCGACCTGCGTATGCACGTAGTACTTAAGGATTGGGTCCTGAACGAGGGGCAGCGCCGCCCGCACCTGCTTGAGGAAGTCCTCCCCTAGCTGGCGCTCCAACTCCGGGGAGATCAACCGGGAGGATGCGTCCCCCAATGAGGGCAGCTCACCGCCCGCCTGCCCATGCGCTGAGCCCTGGACCAAGCAGCAAAGCGCCAAGGCGGCGGCGCAGCAGTGGAGCCTGAAGCCTTTCATAAGCGAGAGTTTACACCTAGTATCCTGTCCCATAAGTTTCTTGCATTTCAGAGCTCGCTCGGCGCGTCAATGCAAGG
>CAYGBY010000279.1:0-2860 GCA_964348115.1 uncultured Pseudomonadales bacterium | reverse complement strand
CGCCGGCGGCCAGCGCGGCCTTCCACCGGCACAGCGTGCGGCGGCTGAGCCCGGCATGCCTGAGCGCCGCCGCGCCACCGCAGCCGTCGGCGCGGAGATCGTCGTACTTGTTCAACTTTTTCAGGCGCTCGGCCGCGGCGGGCGGAAGCGGGGCCTCATCGACGGCGAAACTGCGGTACGATTTGATCCGCATGGACTCAATGTTCATGGATCGGTCTCCTTTCAGTGGGTTTGTCGTTCACTGAAGGCTACCCGATCCGGCGCCGGGGCGGGGGCTTCCCAGCCTCGGCGCCGCTCTCCCGGTCACCCCCGGGGGTGTGCCAAATGTGTCTGAGCTACAACAGCCTGCGCAAAGGATCATCCAAGGCCATTTCTGTTGCTATGCGCCCAGGGAAGGACGGAGTCCGCTTGGTGAATGCCGAATTTTGAAGCTTTCGCCAGACTGTGCGCCGCAGCCGCTTGCTGTTGGCGGCGCCTTGCCGAGGCGGCAACCGCAATGCCCATGAACGGGAAATCCCCATGACAGACAGCCCGCGCCTGCAAGCTGAATTCCTTGGCTCCGCACCGGACTTGGCGCACTGCCCCCCCGGAGCTGGTCCCGAAGTGGCCTTGGCGGGCCGCTCCAACACCGGCAAGTCGAGCGTGCTGAACCGCTTGGCCGGCAGCCGGCTGACCGCCCGAACCAGCAAGACGCCGGGGCGCACCCGGCTGCTGAACTTCTTTGCCCTGCCCGGCGGCGCCCGCCTGGTGGACCTGCCCGGCTACGGCTACGCCAAGGCTTCGGCCAGCGCCCAAGTGCGCTGGCAGCGTACAGTGAACCACTACCTCAGCGCCCGCGAACAGCTTGTCGGCATCATTCTGGTCACGGATATCCGCCATCCGGGCAGGGCCTTGGACGCAGACCTGATCGCTTGGGCCAAGGCCGCCGACATGCCTTTGCACCTGCTGCTGAACAAGGCGGACAAACTAGGGCGCGGGGCGCAGATGCAGGCGCTGGTACGGGCTCGCCAAAGCCTTGAAGGGGACGCCACCGCCCAGCTATTCTCCGCCGTCAAGGGGCAGGGCGTGGAGGAACTGCTAACCAAGCTCAGCAGCTGGCTTGGCGTGGCAAGTGAAGGCTCCTAGGGGGCCAAAAGGGCCACGAATAATCACTCTTACTTGCGGGACAGCGCACTAGGGAACCTCTGAACAAGTCGCGTTCGCCCAGCGCCCGCTTTTTGCGGGTGGCGATGGCGCTGCGGCTAACTGAAGGCAACCCTCAGCGCGGCGGGGATTCCACAGTCCGCGCCGCGGGGCGCCCTTCGGGAAGGCATAAAGGGCGCTTACTGTGTTGCGGCGCTTTGTGTGGCGCCCGCCACAGGGCTTCGCCGCGCCTCGCCATCACGCCACCTAGGCGCCTCCGGGCTTCCGGGACTTGTGCAGAGGTTCCCTAGCCGATGACTTTCAGCCGCTGCAGTTCCGGCGGGCCGCCCATCAGTCCAGCAAAGCTGGCCCCGGCGGCTTTGAAGTGTTCGCTCTTGCCGTGGGCTTCGATGTCCTCCTCACTGTCGTAGAGCTCCAGCACCAAGTAGTTGCCGTCGCCGTCCTGGCACAGGGTGTAGAGGTGGTTGCCGGCTTCCTTCCGCCGCACTTCGCTGGCCAGCGCCAGGAAGGCTTTTTCGAATTCGGACCCTTTGCCCGCCCGGACATTCAGCTTTGCGATGACTGCGATCATGTTGCCTCCGTTTGGCGTTGTCTGCAAAAAGGCGTGAGAATAACACCCATACAGGCGGACTTCCCATGCACCGAAAGCAGTTGATCGAGGACCTGCGGCGCTACCTGCGGCGCCACCCGGAGGAGCAGCAGGTGGCGGCGCGGTTTCTGCACTTCGTGGCTGGCCATGCGCACTGCTTTCAGCGGGACTGCCTGCCGGGCCACGTCACCGCCAGCGCCTGGCTGGTGGACCCCGGGCGCAGAAGGGTGCTGTTGACCCACCACAGAAAGCTGAACCGTTGGCTGCAGCCCGGCGGGCACTGCGACGGGCATCCGGCCACCCTGCAGGTGGCCTTGCGGGAGGCGGAGGAGGAGACCGGCCTAGGCGCGGCGCCCTGCCGGCCAACTCCCCTGGATATCGACATCTACGCCATCCCGCCGCACGGGCGGGAACCAGCCCACAACCACTACGACCTGTGCTACGCGATGGTCGCCGCAGGGGAGAACTTTCAGGTGAGCAAGGAATCCCTCGCGTTGGCCTGGGTGCCCTTTGCGGATATCCCCGCCTACACCCAAGAAGCCTCCGTGCTGCGGATGCTGGCGAAATGGCGAAGTCTCCAGCCCCCTTGAACCTTGGTCAAACAGGACGATCCTATAGTCGTTCGCAACCCGTTGAGCTGTTGGGCGATTGCGCATGGGTGAACGTCCGGGCTGGAAGGGGCTATGGCGCGCATCCATGGCGATGCGCGGACATGGAGTTTCGGAGGGGGGGAGCTGGTCGACCTGTTCAAGCGGTCACTGGCCGCATCCTGGGGCCTCGCGCCCCCCGAGGCGCCGGAGCCGCCGCGGCCCGGGCGACGAACGTGGTGTCGTCACTGGCCTCCTCGAGGGCGGCTTCCAGATATGCCGCCATGTCCTCCGGCGTGCGAAGGTGCTCAGCCACATCGTAGGGTGAAGTCGCGGTCCGGGTCATGTCGTCCACCTACAGGTTCCGTGCGAGGCGCAGGGCCGTCGCGATGTCGTCGTCCTGGGAACGCTTGTCCCCGCCGGCCAGCAGCACGACCACCGTGCGGCCCTGCTGCCTGTAGTACACCCGGTAGCCCGGTCCGTTGATCATGCATCTGCTTCGAACAACGCAGGTTGTGCGCTACTGCACTCCGACTTTCCG
>CAYGBY010000278.1:0-2902 GCA_964348115.1 uncultured Pseudomonadales bacterium | reverse complement strand
TCACGCCCTTTAGGCTCCTCTGGGCTTCCGGGACTTGTTCAGAGGTTCCCTAGAGATCAAGAAACCTGTTGACGGGAAACGAGTGGTTACATGCTGTGGAGGTTCGGCTACCATTGCCGCAACGTGCGGGGATAGCGATGCAACCACAACCACTGGCCAGCTTGGCCGCGGCCATTGTCTTGGCGTTGGCGGGGGAAGCTTGCGGTGCCGATGAAACGGCGCATCCAGCGGCTTCACCGGCGCCGGGCGGGGAGGCGCCGGGCGTGCGCGGCGGCGCTTGGCGCTACATCGGCGGGGATTCCGCCCACACTCGCTATTCACCGGCGGACCAGATAGACGCAGGCAACTTCGCTCAACTGGAGGAAGCCTGGGTTTGGGACGGCGCCAGTTTCAATGCGGCCAGCGGGCGCTCCACCCCCGTCTATGCCGACGGAGTGCTATACAACGTCGCCGGCCCCCGCCGCCACGTCCTGGCCTTGGACCCAGCGAATGGCGAACTGCTGTGGTCTTGGCGGGAGCCGCACACAGAGCGCTACGCCTACTCCATGCGCAAGGACTACGGCAAGGGAGTGGCCTACGGCGAGGTGGACGGGCGCGGCGTCATCTACATCACTTCCCCGGCCTTCTTTCTGACCGCCTTGGACGCCAAAACCGGGCGTCCCTTGGCTGGTTTCGGCAAGTCGGCGCCCATCGCCGGCTTTGCGGAAACGGGGGTGGTGGACCTGCTGGCCGATTTGGGCCATCCCTACGATCCCTACCGGGGCATCGACCTTGAGCGCGGCTACATCACCGCCTCTTCGCCGCCCATCCTAGTGGGCGACGTGCTGGTGGTGGGCAACTCCGCGGAGCAGGGCTACAACCAGTCGCGCATCGAGAACGTGCCTGGGGACATCCTTGCCTACCATGCCAAGACAGGGGAGTTTCTATGGAAATTCAACGTGTTGCCTGGGCCTGGGGAAGTCGGCCACGAGACTTGGGAGAACGACGCTTGGCAGTGGACAGGGGACATCTCCTCTTGGGCGCCGCTGTCTGCGGACCAGGAGCGCGGCATTGTCTATGTGCCCACCAACGGCCCCACCCTGGACTTCTACGGCGGTTTCCGTCCAGGAGACAACCTGTTCGGCACCAGCTTGATCGCCTTGGACGTCAAGACCGGCGAGCGCGTTTGGCACTACCAGTTGGTGCGCCACGACATCTGGAACTACGACACGCCCACGGCCCCCGTGCTGCTCGATGTGCAGGTCGGCGGCAAGAAGACGCCCATTGTCGTCCAAGCCACCAAGCAGTCTTTCGTGTATGTCTTCAACCGGGCCACGGGAGAGCCGCTTTGGCCCATCGAGGACCGCCCCGTGCCGGCTTCCAAGATCCCGGGGGAGAAGTTGGCGGCCACCCAACCCTTCCCCACCCGCCCCGCGCCTTTCGACATCCAGGGCCTGACCCATGACGACCTGATCGACTTCACCCCGGCCCTGCGCCAAGCCGCCATAGACATGCTCGCGGATTGGGATATTGGCCCGCTGTTCCATCCGCCCCTGCATCGGGACAATCCGCAAGGCAAGCGCGGAGCCATTTGGTGCCCGGGCGACAACGGCGGCGCCAACATTTACGCCCCGGCAGCGGCGGATCCGCACACTGGCGTTCTCTACGTGCCCTCCGCCACGGACTGCACCGCCAGAATCATCGTGCCCGGAAGCGAGCGGGACAAACTGCTGGCCAAGCCCACCGGCAAGACGGTGGCGGACTTCGCCGCGCTGAGCTATGAAAGCGTGCGCGGCCCGCACAACCTGCCCCTGTACAAGCCGCCTTATAGCCGCATCACGGCCATCGACCTGAACACTGGCGAGCACCTGTGGATGACTCCAACCGGGGAGACGCCAGCGCGGGTGCGCAACCACCCGGCGCTTGCCGGCCTGAACATAGGGGCCACCGGTTCGGGCCAGTGGGCGCCCATCCTGGTGACCAGAACCCTGCTGCTGTACGCGGCCTCCGCCAGCAATGGCGCCCCGCAGCTTGTTGCGCTGGACAAGACCACCGGCGCCCTCTTGGGCAAGCTGGAGGTTGGCGGGCTGTCGCGCTACGGCATGATGACCTATCTGCATGAGGGCCGCCAATACATCGTGCTGCAGACCGGGGCCACCCTCACCGCCCTGGCTTTGCCAAATGGCGCCTGACCCATGCGTCCGTGCACACCAGCGGCAAACCCCAAGATTGGCGACCAACAGGTTGAAAAGGAACGACATTTGGCGACGCATCACGCGGCTTGGTGCGCTAGGCGGGCTGCTCCCATGCGCCATCCTGCTGGCCAGCGCGGCTGATGCCCAGCTTGGGAGCCTAGGCGACGGCGTCTACACCCGTCAGCAGGCCAAGTTCGGAGAGCGCCTGTACAAGACCCACTGCGTGGCCTGCCATGACAGGAACTACTTCGGCCCGGTGCTCAAAGCCTGGGCCGGGCAGCCGCTTTCCGCGCTGTACGAAACGATGTACTGGACCATGCCGCAGGCCAATCCGGGCGGATTGCAGGAGCATGAATACCTTGCCCTGCTCGCTTATGTGTTGTCGCTGAACCGTTTGCCAAGCGGCGCGGCGGAACTGAACGCAGAGCGCCTGTCAGACATCCTCATCAGGCCCTAAGGCGGCCTCAGCCTTCCTGGCCCAAGGGCTCTTGGCTCTGCGGCTGGGCGCTGTCTAGTGTGCTGCCCCGCAAGTAAGTGGGTTTTAGTCGCTAGGGAACCTCTGAACAAGTCCCGGAAGCCCGGAGGAGCCTAAAGGGCGTGACGGCAAGGCGCGGCGAAGCCGTGTGGCTTGCCCCCCGCACAATGAGCCGCAACACAGCCAGTGCGCCCTTTGGGCCCTCCCGAAGGGCGCCCCGCGGCGCGCGGACTGCGGAATCCCCGCCGCGCCG
>CAYGBY010000277.1:0-2984 GCA_964348115.1 uncultured Pseudomonadales bacterium | reverse complement strand
GGCGCGGCCCGCCGGGAATGGCCCGCCCCATCGCCAAGGGCCGCAACGCCGCCGCGGGCCCCGTGCGGCACACCCTGCGGGAGCTCGCTCGGCGCGCCGCTGCGGCGTTGCGGCCATGGCAAGGCGAGCTGCGGCGCGGCGGGGATTCCCCAGTCCGTGCGCCGCGGGGTGCCTTTCGGGAGGGCCGAAAGGGCGCGCCGGCTGTGTTGCGGCGCATTGTGTGGGGCCCGCCGCACGGCTTCGCCGCGCCTTGCCATAACGCCCTTTAGGCTCCTCTGGGCTTCCGGAACTTGTTCAGAGGTTCCCTACTACCAAGTGGTGGTGAAGGTTATGCCGTAGTGGGCGTCCCTGCGGGCGCCGACGGCGAAGTTCCTGCGGAAGGCCTCGGGCTCCGCGTAGCGCAGCACGTTGTATGGCGTATCCTCCCCGGTCAGGTTGCGCACCCACAACCGCAGGGCGTACCGGTCGTTGGCGAAGCCGAGGCGGGCGTTGATCAGGGAGGTCTCGCCGGTTTCCGCTTCGTTGTGCACTTGGGAGAACTTGCTGGACTCATAGGCGTAGTTGGCGCCGATGAACCACTGCCAACCATCCCAGTCCGCGATTGGCCCGCGCAGCTCCACATCGGCGAATAACTGATGTTCCGCCGTGCGGGGAATGCGCTTGCCCTTGATGGCGCCAAACAAGGAGGTGCAGCCTTCCACCTGCGGAAACTGATCGCCGGTGGAGCAGTTGATCAGCCCGTCGTCCGCGGCGTCCAGCAGCACCCCCTGGTTTTGGTCGAAGCCGCGCTGAAACTCGGAGTCCGTCCAGGCGTAGTTGAGGGTCATCGTCAAACCCTCCATCGCCGAGGGGCGGGCGAGGAGTTCGGCTTCAAAGCCATGAATGTCGGCGTCTCCGGCGTTGACGGTGGCGGAAGTGGTGTTCTGGCCTGAACGCACGTTCTGGGTAAGCTGATAACCCTTCACTTCGTTGCGGAAGGCGGCCAGATTCGCTACTAGCTGGCCGCCGGCCAAAGTGCTCTTGAGGCCGATCTCGATGCTGTCCACGTCCTCCTCGTCAAAAGTGGGAACCCCCGCCTCTATGGCCACCGTGCTGTTGAAGCCGCCCGGCTTGGTGCCCTTGGCGTAGGACAGGTAGAGCAGGTGGGCCTCCGTCGGGCGCCAATCCAGGGTCACCCGCGGCAGAAATCCGTCGAAGCTGGCCTTGCTGGCCACTTGACCCTCGACGGGCTCGCCGAGGTTCTGAATGACGGCGTCCTGCTTGATGTTCTCGTCTTGGTAGCGGCCTTCCAGAGTCGCCCTGAAGTTCTCCGCCAAGGCGAAGGTCACCATGCCGAAGACCGCGGTGTTCTCGATGTCCAGTGCGTTGACGTCCCGCGGCACCACAATGGTGGAGCCGAAGAAAGGGGTCATGGATTCGCACAGGAAGTTGGCGGCGCACAGCCCCTGCAGGCGCTGCAGCTCGGCAAACCAATTGGCGCGAGCGATGCCCTGTTGGGAGTCGGAGACTTCGCGGATGTCGCTTGCGGTTGCTTCCTGGTCGAAGTAGTACGCGCCTATCATCCCCTGCAGACGGTCCATGCTGAAGCTTAGCTGCACTTCCTGGGAGAAGTCCTCCGTCTCCGTGCCCGTGGCGAAGGTGAAGTCCGTCATGGTGCCCGCATAGCCGTACAGGAACGGCGGGCCGTCCGCGAAGCCGCCGAAGGGGAAGCCGCTGGGCGTGAAGTTGCTGACGTGGAAGGATGTGGGCAGGTAGTCCCCATCGATGACGAACGCCTCATCCCGCTCGTTGAAGCCGGTGATGGAGGTAAGGGTCAGGCGATCATTCAACTGGTAGTCGATTTTCAGGCTGAACTGGGTGTTCTCATCCTCGTCCCTGGCGTTTGGGGCCTGCCGGGTCCAGTCCGTATTGATGTCCAGGGGCTTGACCTCACCACAGAAGTAGCGCCCCGCGCCGCCGTATAGGCTGCCGTTGTCCACATAGCAGTTGTTGTTGAAGTAGCGGGTGGCGGCGACGGCCGGCTGCCCGTCGTCACGCTTGCCGTAGTAGCCCCGGGCGCGCACCAGCAGGCGGTCGTTCGGCCGCAACTCCAGTACGCCGGAAATGGATGTGGACTCCTGAACGCCGATTTCCGAGCCGTCGAAGCGATTGGTGAAAGGGGACCCCAACTCATATTGGCGGAAGCTGAGGCCGGCGGCCACCCCATCGGCCAACGGACCGCTGATGGATGCGCTGATTTGGTGCTGCTCGTCCGCTCCATACTCCAATTTGACCCGGCCGCCGTATTCCTCCCCCGGCGAACGGGTGATGATGTTGATGGCGCCGGAGTAGGTGTTGCGGCCGTAGAGTGCGCTCTGCGGGCCTTTGACCACCTCCACCCGCTCCACGTCCTCGAGGTCGTAGTCGTCTATGGCGCCGGAGATGTACACGCCATCGATGAAGTAGGACACGCCGGAGTCGTTGAGGATGTTCGCCTGCCCGCGTATGACGGGCCTGTTGGCGCCGCGCCCGAACTCCGAATCAAAAACAAGCCCGGCGGTCATCTTGGAAATGTCCGCAAGGCTTAGAATGCCCAGCTCCTCCAATTGGCTGGCGCTGATGGCGGTGACCGCCACCGGGGTGTCCTGCAGGCCCTCCTCCACCTTTCTGGCCGTGACCACCACTTCCTCCACGACGTTCTCTGCGCTGAACGCCGGCGCCGGCAGGCCCGGCAAAGCAAGCGCGGCCAAAGCCGGCCCAATGCCCCTGAGATTCGACATGATGTCTCTCCTTTAGTTTTCCGCCCGTGAACCGGTCCGCTCTTGCCAACCGCATGGCGTTGCGGCCCGATGGTAGGTATATTGATATATCATTACTACAAATTGCAAGACGCCAAGCCTGATTTGCGACAAGGAGAACCACATGAGCCAAGACATCCGCAGCGGCATGCCGGTTCTGGCCCGGCACGAGGGGGAGTGGCGGGGTGAGTACATCCATGTAGGGCC
>CAYGBY010000276.1:0-2985 GCA_964348115.1 uncultured Pseudomonadales bacterium | reverse complement strand
GGCGCGATGACGCCGCGTGGCAGGCCCCACACAAGGAGGAGCAACGCGGCCGGGGGCCAAAAGGGCCACGAGTAATCACACTTACTTGCGGGACAGCACACTAGGGAGCCTCTGAATAAGTCGCGTTCGCCCAGCGCCCCGCTGTTTGCCGGCGGAGATGGTGTTGCGGCCATGGGAAGGCAGCCCGCAGCGCGGGGCCTCCGCAGTCCGCACGCCGCGGAGCGCCCTTCGGGAGGGCCTAAAGGACGCGCTGGCTGTGTTGCGGCTCAATGTGTGGGGCCCGCCACACGGCTTCGCCGCACCTTGCCATCACGCCCCCTAGACGCCTCTGGGCTTCCGGGACTTGTTCAGAGGTTCCCTGGCATATGTAGCCCAGGTGACGGAGATGGCCCCCGGCACTCATGTCTTTGCGCGGTCAGGGCGAAGTTCCTTCGGCAGCCCCAGCGCCCTTTCGGCGATCAGGTTGCGTTGGATCTGGTTGGCGCCGCCGTAGATGGTGTCGCCGCGGGTGGCTAGGTAAAGGCGCGTGAGCTCATCCAAGGCGTAGTCCTCGCCGGTGATTTCCCCGGCCTGCCCCAATACGTCCATAGCCAGCTCCCCTAGATCACGCCGCCAGCCGGCCCAGTAGATCTTGTAGGTGTAGGCGGGCGCGGAGAGGGCGCCGGCGCCGCTGTCCGACAACATGCGCAGGGCGGAGGCGCGCATGATCTGCAGGCCGCGCCAAGCCCGGGCGATGCGCCGGCGAATGGTTGGGTCGCGCACGGCGCCGTTGGCCTTGGCGCGGGCGATGATCTTGTCCAGGTCGTTGCGGAAGTCCATCTGCTGGGCCAGGGTGGATATGCCGCGCTCAAACGCCAAGGTGCCCATGGCCACCCGCCAGCCCTCCCCCGGGGCGCCCACCACGTTGACGGCGTCCGTCGCCGCGCCGTCGAAGAACACTTCGTTGAATTCGGCTTCGCCGGTCAGTTGGCGAATGGGCTTGACGGTCACGCCCGCCTGGCGCATGGGCGCCAGCAGGTAGGAGAGGCCCGTACGTCCCTTGCTGCCGGCCTCGGTGCGGCACAGCACAAAGCACCAATCGGCGAACTGCGCCAAGGAGGTCCAGATCTTCTGCCCTTCGATGACCCAGCGCCCCCGCTCCAGGCGCGCCTTGGTCTGCACGTTGGCCAGATCCGAGCCGGCGTTTGGTTCCGAGTAGCCTTGGCACCAGATGTCCTCCCCGGCGGCGATTCGAGGCAGGAAGCGGGACTTCTGCGCCTGGTCCCCGAACGCCAGGATGGTGGGGCCGGCCAACTCCACCCCCATGTGGCCCAGGCGCGCCGGCGCGCGCGCGCGAGCGTATTCCTCCGCGAAGATGACTTGTTGGGCCAAGTCGGCATCACGCCCGCCAAATTGCCCTGGCCAACCGATGGCGCTCCAGCCGGCTGCGCCCAAGGCCCGCTCCCAGACCTTGCGCTCCGCCGCCTTGGCGGTCAGGGAGGAGACGCCGCGCAGCGACTTGAACGGGCCGCTAAGTTGCTGCTCCAGCCAAGCCGCCGCTTCCTGGCGGAAGGCCTCCTGTTGGGGCGTGAACCCGAGCTTCATGGAGCGCCGCCTGAAGGGGTGAAGGCGTTCGCGGGCGGGGCTTGGCTTCCTGCGTCCAGGCCTAAGTGCGCGGCGATGCGGTCCTCGTGCCGCTCCGGGGCGCCAAACAGGGTGGCCGAAGCCCTGGCCCGCTTGAAGTAAAGGTGCGCGTCATGCTCCCAAGTGAAGCCGATGCCGCCGTGCAGTTGAATCATGTTGGCGGCGCAAAAGGAAAGGGCCTGCGAAGCCTGGGACTTCGCCAAGGCGGCCATTTCCGGCAGCGTCTCCGGCGCCTCATCCACGCTGCAGGCGGCGAAATAGACCGCGGACCTGGCGGCTTCAACCTGCACCATCATGTCGGCAAGCCGATGCTTCACCGCCTGGAAACCGCCGATGGCGCGTCCGAACTGCACCCGCTGCCGGCTGTACGCCACAGTCCGGTCCAACGCCTCAGCCGCGGCCCCGGCCTGCTCCGCCGCCAAGGCAATGCAGGCGCGCTGTAAGGCGCCATCAAGGGCCGCCTGCGCAGCGCCAGGCGCGCCGAGCAGCTGGGCCGCCGCCACCGGCAAGCCGGCAACCTTCAGGCTGGACATGGGCCGCGTCTGATCCAGCGCCTGATGATGCGTGGCGGTGGCGCCGACGAACAGCCCCGGCCGCGACGCCTCCAGCAGCAGCGCGCTGAGCCCCTGCCCACCCGGTCCACGGGCGGCCAGCAACAGGAGGTCGGCGCAGTGGGCGTCCAGCACGAACCCGTAGCTTCCGGAGAGGCGAAAGCCCGCCCCTTCGTGCGCGAGCCGGGCGGATACCCCAGCGGCGCCTTGCGCCCCACCCTGTGGACAGACCCCCAGCGCCAGGCGACACTTCCCCTGCGCCACCGCCCCCAGCCAGCGGCGGCGTTGCGCCCGGGAACCAGCCCGTTCGATCAGCGCAGCGCCCAGCACCCCGGTGGCCAGCATGGGACTCGGGAACAGCACCCGCCCCATTTGCTCAAAGACGATGGCCAGCTCCACCAGTCCCAAGCCCTGACCGCCGCAATCCTCCGCGATGCCCATGCCGACGCAGCCAAGCTCCTCCGCCATGCGCCGCCAGGCCAAGGCATCATGGCCCAGAGGCGAAGCGATGGCCTTGCGGACCCGCGTTGATGCGCCGACCTCGGCAAAAAAAGCCTGGGTCGTGTCTTGAATCAGCCGCTGTTCCTGGGTGAATTGAAACTGCAAGGTCCGGTTCGCGCCGACATCCGCTTGCGGCCATTATGGGATTCCCCACTTGCGCGGGCAAACAGTTTGCGCAGAGGGGTGGGCGAGGTTCTCCAGTGCTGCAGCAGCCCGAGCCCAACTGCTATCGGCGTTAGGGAACCTCTGAACAAGTCCTAGGGAACCTCTGAACAAGTCCCGGAAGCCCAGAGGAGCCTAAAGGGCGTGA
>CAYGBY010000275.1:0-2990 GCA_964348115.1 uncultured Pseudomonadales bacterium | reverse complement strand
TGGAACTGGTCCGTCTCGCCGTCCGCGCCTTGGCTGAACGAAAGGTTCTTGATCAGGTCCAAGGTGGTGGGCGCGCCTTCGTAAGCGAGCTCATCCTTGGTCAGGGTGGTGACCGGCAGCGGGGCGTCCTCCGGGGTGCCCTTGATGTGCGAGCCGGTGACGACGATTTCTTCGATCTCCTCCCCGGCGTTGGCCGCCGGCGCAACCGCCAGCAACACCGCGCAGAACAGAACGGATAGGGTGGAGAAAAGGGCCTGGAATTCCTTGAACATCAAATTGCTCCCCAGCGCTTGCAGCGCAACATATCGGTTTGTTTCATCATGCAGTATCCCCTGCAAGGGTATTCTAGCCAAGCTTTCGGCAATGGCAAACCGCTACTGCGAATGCGAACGCCGCACCAGAGTTGCAGCGCTACGCTCCGTGGTCAGGATGAAGCCGCCAAGGCGAGCCGGCGCAATGGTCACCCGCTCCCCCGGGTTCACCGTCATATAGCCCAACTTCGCCTGCACCCACACTTGGCCGTTGGTCAGCTGAAATATGAGTTCGCCGCCTTCGCGGCGGTCGATGGACACGATGGTGGACTGCACGAGCGCCACCCCGGGTTCTTCAGCATCCGGGGCGGCCTCCTGGCCGAAGGCGCCAAACCCCAGGACCGCAAGCCCCAGCCCCGCCACTGCACACCAATGCTTCATGGCCCCTACAGTAGCAGCAAATAGGCGGTTTTAAGGCCCACATTCAAGATTCAACCGCAATTTAAGGAACCTCTGAACAAGTCGCGGAAGCCCGAAGGCGTCCAGTGTGCTGTCCCGCAAGTAAGTGTGATTGTTCGTGGCCCTTTTGGCCCCCGGCCGCGTTGCCCCTCCTTGTGTGGGGCCTGCCGCAGGGCGTCGTCGCGCCTTGCCGGGAGCCAAAACGGCCTGGCGACTAAAGCCCACTTACCTGCGGGACAGCACACTAGGTGGCATGATGACAAGGCACGACGAAGCCGTACGGCAGGCGCTGCACAATGAGCCGCATCAACACCAGCGCACCCTTCATGCCCTCTCGAAGGCCCCCGCGGCGGAATGCCTAGTCGTCAATATGCTCTATAATTCGTCAGCGGCTCAATCTGAACCACCACTGGCAATTTCACCTGAACGCACTGGGGAGAAGACCAAATGCACGACTACCTCATCAAGGGCGCCACCATCGTAGACGGCACCGGCGCCGCCCCGTTCGACGGCGACATCGCCATCAAGGACGGGCGCTTCGCCGCCGTCGGCGCCGCGGATGGCCGCGCTAGGGAGACTATCGACGCCCAGGGTGCGCATGCGACACCCGGCTGGGTGGACGTACACACCCACTACGACGGCCAGGTAAGCTGGGACGACACTCTGAACCCCTCCTTCGAGCACGGCGTGACCACCATCGTCATGGGCAACTGCGGGGTCGGCTTCGCACCCTGCCCGCCCGGTGGCGAACAGCGCCTAGTTGAACTGATGGAGGGCGTGGAGGACATTCCCGGCACGGCCCTGCACGAAGGCATCGAATGGGGCCGATGGGAGACCTTCCCGGAATACATCGCCTACCTGGGCACACGCACCTACACCATGGACGTGGGAACGCAGGTGCCCCACTCCGCCGTGCGCAACTACGTCATGGGGGAACGGGCGCTGCGCCACGAAGACGCCACCGCCCAGGATTTGGCGGACATGCGCCAGATCGTGCAGCAGGGTCTGGCGGCCGGCGCCTTGGGCTTCTCCACCTCAAGGACCGTCGGCCACCGCTCCGCGGCGGGGGAGCCAATACCAGGCACCTTTGCCGAGAAGGCGGAGCTTTTGGCCATCGCCGCCGCCCTGAAGTCAGCCGGGCGGGGCGTTTTCCAAGCCGTTCCCGCAGGGGTGGTTGGAGACATAGCCGGCCCGGAGAAGTGGACCACGGAGCAGGAAGTGGAGTTGTTCGCGGCGGTTGCCCGGGAGAGCGGACGCAACTGCACCTTCACCCTAGTGCAGAACGGCAACCGCCCGGATCAGTGGCGCAACTGCCTGGAAATCGTCGACCAGGCCAACGCCAGCGGGCTGAACCTTCGCCCACAGGTGGCCTCCCGCCCCATCGGCTTTGTCACCAGCCTGAAGTCCTACCACATGTTCCAGCGGCGCAGAACCTATCTGCGGCTAGCCGGGCTGCCCTTCACGCAAAAACTCGCAGAGATGCGCAAACCCGAGGTGAAGGCGGCCATCCTGAATGACGTGGACATTCCACCCCGGCAGGCCGGCGTCATGGCCAATGTTTACGGCCTGTTGGCGGCCGCCGCGCCCGCCATGTTCCCCATCGAGTTGCCCATCAACTACGAACCGGCGCCGTCCGGCAACATCGGCGCATTGGCCGCAGCCGCCGGCCAAGACGTGGCGGAGTACATGTACGACTACCTGACCGCCGGCGACGGCGACAATTTCGCCATCCTGCTTGGGGCCAACTACGCGGACGGCTCTTTCGACGTGCTGGAGGAGATGCTGCGCCATCCCCACACGACCATCGGCCTGTCCGACGCTGGCGCCCACGTCAACCTCATCTTCGATGCCGTGGCGCCCACCTACCAGCTCACCCACTGGGTGCGCGACCGCAGCCGGGGGGCCAAGCTGCCCATGGAACTCATCGTCCACAAACAGACCCTCAGCAACGCCCGGCTCTTCGGCCTGGACGACCGCGGCAGCATCGAGGTCGGCAAGCGCGCGGACCTGAACTTATTCGATCTCGACGCGCTGGGCCTTGGGCGCCTGGAGGTGCACAACGACCTGCCGGCCGGCGGCAGCCGCATCCTGCAGCCCGCCCAAGGTTATCTAGGCACTTTCGTCGCCGGGGTGAAGACTCGCGCAAACGACCAGGACACCGGCGCAAGGCCGGGGCGGGTGATACGCAGCGCAGCCCCCTAGGCTCCGCCAAACGGCGGCATCCGGCTAGGGAACCTCTGAACAAGTCCCGGAAGCCCAGAGGAGCCTAAAGGGCGTGAT
>CAYGBY010000274.1:0-3054 GCA_964348115.1 uncultured Pseudomonadales bacterium | reverse complement strand
TGCGCAGGCGCTCGCATAGCTGGTGGAAGGGGTTCAGTTCCGCATCCCGCTCCGCAGGCGCATGCACGGGCATGGCCAGGATGGCCTGCACATCGAAATGGGCCAGGAAGAAGTCCGCATCGGCGCTTTTGAACACCACCACCGATAGATCTGGGTCTGCTTTCAGTTCCGCTGAAAGCTTAAGGAGTTCTATGAAGAGCGCCCGATCGATCAGGTTGATGGGCGGGTTATCGAAGGTAACGTTGGCGACGCCGTCGACAATGTCCACAGCGAGCCTCTGATAGTCATAGGCCATAGTGACGCTCCTGATATCACGTGGAAGGAATCTGTTGCCGACATTCCAAGAGATGGCCCAAAGCGGTTATCTGACGACTAGAGTGGCCAGGATCATCCGGAACTCGACACCACCGCATCGCCATCATCGCATGGCTGGATCCGCCCGAACATAGCTGGCGCCCAAAACGGCACAACCATCCGCGCCCATCACCCGCCCTGACCGGGAAGCGCAGCGCCCGCACCAAGCGTTTTCCCTCCGGACGCCGGGGTGAGATCTCCTCCCGCCTGCCAACGGCAGCCCTAAGGAACCTCTCAACAAGCCGCGTTCGCCCAGCGCCCCGCTGTTTGCGGGCGGAAATGACGTTCCGGCCATGGGAAGACGACCCGCAGGGCGGCGGGGATTGCACAGTCGACGCACCGCGGGGCACCCTTCGGGAGGGCCTAAAGGGCACGCTGGCTGCGTTGCGGCTAATTGTGTGGGGCCTGCCGCACGGCTTCACCGCGCCTTGCCATCACGCCCTTTAGGCTCCTCTGGGCTTGCCGAACCTGTTCAGAGGTTCCATAGGCGGCCGAGGCTACGCTTGGGGAATGATCGCCGCCTCTATTTTGTGCCCATCCAAATCAATGACGAAGCAGCTGTAGTAGTCTGGGGTGTACTCCGGGCGCAGGCCGGGTGCGCCATCGCTGGTCCCGCCCGCTTCCAACGCGGCGGCGTGGAAGGCGTCCACAGCTTCCCTGGAGGGGGCGATGAAGGCGAAGTGCGTGCCATTGGCGGCGGCGGCGGGCTGGCCGTTCATGGGCTTCTGCACCCAGAATTCCGGGAATTGCTTGCCGTAGGCGACGGCTTGTGGGAGCTCCAGCATCTTGCGGGCGCCAATGGTGGGCATCACCCGGTCGTAGAAGGCGGCAGCGGCGGCAAGGTCGCCGACGCCCATAGAAACATGATGCACGATGGAGGGGACGTCATCCGCCATGAGTTGCTCCTATTGCGGCTTGGGGATTGGGGATTAAGGCCGAAACGCCCGCCAAACTCAAGGGCCTGCGAGGGATCAACCAGGTTAGGTTCCGCCACTCCCGCCAACGCATCCCGGCGCAACAAACTGGTTTTCAGCCAAGCCGCGCACTATGGTGCATCGCCTGCATGGACGGCACCATACCAAGAACGCCCCGCCAATGGCACGCGAAGGTGTGGTCGTTGTCGTGGCCGATGATCCTCGCCAACCTGACCCTGCCCCTAGTGGGCGCCGTCGACACCGCGGTGATGGGCCGCATGTCCGACGCCACCTATGTCGGCGCCGTGGCGCTCGGCAGCGCCATCATGAACGCCATCTACTGGATGTTCGGCTTCCTGCGCATGAGCACCACCGGGCTTACCGCCCAAGCCCTTGGCGGGCGCCGAATCGATGCCTTGGCGGCGATAGCAATCCGCGCCGGCACCGTTGCCGCTGTGCTCGGCAGCCTGGTCATACTCCTGCAGTGGCCGCTGCGGGCATTTGTCTTTTGGCTCTTCGAGGCCAGCCCGGCCGTCGAGCAGCAGGCTTCCAGCTACTTCGACATCCGCATATGGGGCGCACCCGCGGTGCTGCTCTACATCGTCGCGCTCGGCGTACTGTTCGGCCTGCAGCGGATGGGGGCCGCCCTAGCCGTCAGCGCGCTGTTCAACGGCGTCAATGTGGCGCTCGACCTGTGGTTCGTCATCGGCTGGGGCTGGGGCGTCGACGGCGTGGCGGCGGGCACGGTCATCAGCGAATGGCTCGCCGCCATCCTCGGCACGGCCGTGACGCTCCGCGCCCTCAAACAAAGTGGCTGGCGCGCAACATGGCCCGCCGACCTGTGGCATCGCGCCCGCATGGCGGACCTCGGCAACGTCAGCGCCAACTTGGTGGTGCGCACTTTCTTCGTGCAGCTTCCATTCTTCATGCTGACGGCCCTTTCCGCGCACTTAGGCGATCTGGTCCTAGCCGCCAATGCGGTGCTCATGCAGTTCTTCCACATCATGGCGTACGGCCTCGATGGTTTCGCCCACACTGCCGAGACCCTGGCGGGCCACGCCTTCGGCGCCAAAGATCCGCGCCGCCTGCGCCGCGCCAGCGCCTACTGTTCCCTGTGGGCGGGGTTGATCGCCGGTTTCACAAGCCTCCTGTACCTGTTCTGGGGGGCGGACATCATCGCGTTGTTGACGTTGCTGCCGGAAGTCAGGGCTGCCGCAACCGGGTACCTGTACTGGACCGCGGCGCTGCCATTCGTTGCCGTTTGGGCGTTCATGCTCGATGGCGTCTTCATCGGCGCCACCCGCTCCAGGGAACTGCGCAACAGCATGTTCGTGGCGGTCGTCGTCTATCTCGCCGCCGTCTGGGCGCTTCTTGAGCCGCTGCAAAACCACGGCATCTGGCTTTCCATGACGATCTTCATGGCGGCGCGCGGCGCACTGCTCGGCGCACTGTATCCGCGCATCGAGCGGCTGGCGGCAGCCAAGGCCGGCGAGCGGTAGCGCGGGCCACTACAGGAATTCGGGATGGTCCTTACGGGAGCACCGCCTTTCGCGCCCGGATCACCGCCGTTCGCGCACAAGGCAGTTGCAGCAAGCGGATGATGGCCCTGAAAACAGCCCCACCGGTACTTGAGGTTCCGTTTAGGCTTCAAAGTGGTTATTATTCGTCAAGCCTTGCTGGGGTGGATGGTGCCGAAGCCAATGCGCCTTGCCGCCGCGGCGGGGCGAACCAAAAGCTAAACCAGAGATATGGAGAAACAAATGTCTGAGCAAATGAAGCGCGCTGC
>CAYGBY010000273.1:0-3173 GCA_964348115.1 uncultured Pseudomonadales bacterium | reverse complement strand
AAGCCCAGAGGAGCCTAACGGGCGTGATGGCAAGGCGCGGCGAAGCCGTGTGGCAGGTCCTACACAATGCGCCGCAACACAGCCAGCGCACCCTTTTGGCCCTCCCGAAGGGCGCCCCGCGGCGTGTGGACTGCGGAACTCCCGCCGCGCTGCGGGGCACCTTCCCATGGCCGCAACGCCATCTCCGCCAGCAATCAGCGGGGCGCTGGGCGAACGCGACTTGTTCAGAAGTTCCCTAATGTGCTGTCCCGCAAGTAAGTGGGTTTTTAGTCGCCAGGCCGTTTTGGCCCCCGGCAAGGCGCAACGACGCCCTGTGGCGGGCCCCACACAAGGAGGAGCAACGCGGCCGGGGGCGCAACCCGAAGGGCCGGGTCCGTTTTTCCCCCGGACCGCGTTGCCGCCCGCTCATGTGGCGCGGGCCACGCCGCGCCGGCTCCGCCTTGCCCGGAGCAAAAACGGCTCCCGGCAGGGCCAACCCAGACAGTGTTAACAGGCCCTAGTTCAGATGGCCGGCTTTGGCGGCAGTTGCGGGGGCGGCACTGGCCGGAAGGTGAATTGTGGGGGGGCTTCATCCCGACCAGTGGGACCTGTTGGGCCACTCGCGCCGCCCTCGTCGGCCCGCCACTCGGCGGCGTCCTCCTGCACGGCCACCGCATCTCGCGTAAGGTGGCCGTTCAGCAACTCACCGTCTTTGAGCATGGCCAGGGCTTCCTCCGCCTGCCGTGCCGTGGCCAAGTCCCAAGAGGTGCGGTAGGCCCGTGGTTCGCCCACCACAAAACCCGCTTCATTCAGCCTGCTGGCCCAGAAAAAGATGGCGCCCCCTGCGCCCGTGGCCTTGTCCGGCTCCTGCACCCTGACCCAGTGCAGGCGAAACGCCTCTGGCATGGCCGCGGGGGTCGCCCAGCCCAACATCCCCCGATAGCCTTCGTAGGCGATGATGCACAGCCCGAAGCCCAGCAGCATCGCCGCCAACTTGGTTGAACGCCGCCAAGGGCTTCGCAGGCTCAGATTTAGCAGCAAAGCCAGCGCGAAAGCATAGGCGGCAGTCAGCAGGATCAGGTTGGGCGTTGCGCCGGCCAGCCAGTGGCTCATGGGCCGCCAGCGAGGTCGCGCGTCCAGCAGCCTTCATTCCTAGGGAACCTCTGAACAAGTCCCGGAAGCCCAGAGGCGTCTAGGGAGCGGGATGGCGAGGCGCGGCGAAGCCGTGTGGCGGCCGCGTCAGCAGGTCTAGGTCTCCGTGTACCTCGCGGGCGTGATGGCAAGGCGTGGCGAAGCCGCGTGGCGGGTCCCACACAATGCGCCGCAACGCCGCCAATCCGGAGTAAGGGTGGCCATGGCGTTGCGGAGACCGGGTGCGTCGCCTTCATGCTTTTTCCTTCAGCGCTTGGGTCAGCAGGCGCTTGGGCAGGGTGTTGGCGTCCAGCAGTTCGCCACGCCCATCGATGGTGAAGCGCAGGGCGGTGCGTTCATCGCCGGCGCCGGCCAGCTGCAGGGTGTCGTAGAACACCAAGCGCACCTGGGGGTTCAGCTTCTCCACCTTCACGGAAACGGGCAGGGGCGCTGCGTAGTTGGCCCGGTAGTGCAGCAGGTTGACCACGTATTCGCCCGCCTGCAGTGTGCGGATGCTCACCGTTTCCTGGTTCAGGGGGTTGGCCACTTGGCGGCCATCGATGAGGATGCGGTCCTGGATGGCGCCGCGGTCGTCCCGATCCAAGTGCATCAGCCCAGCGTCCCGGTTGTGGTACCAGACTAGGTTGCCGTTGGGGTCCTCCACCAAGGTGTCGACGTCGTCGGGGTGATCGTCGGGCCAGCGCACCGTGATCAACACTTCCGCCTTGGAGGCCACGTCTCCTGTCTGGCTTGGGTCCGCCATCAGGGCGAAGGCCGCCACGAACATGAAGGCGAAGGCCAAGAGCGCATTGAACAGCAGGTCCGTGAAGGCGTCTTGGGCGCCTTGCCGACGGTAGATGCTATGCCGCATTCGGCTGCTTCGCCAAGGCGGCCAGGGCGTCGGGGCTGGCGGCGATGACGCCGAGGCGGGTGGCCAGCTGGGTGGCGGAAGCATCCAGAATGTGGTACTGCAGCTTTAACAGGGTGCTGGTCGTCAGCCCGGCTAGGGTGGTGTATAGGGCCACCGCCATGCCGCTGCTCATGGCGGTCAGCAAGCGCTGCATCATCGCTGGGTCGAACTCCTCGATTTCGCCGATGGGCAGCAACATCAGGATGAAGCCCACCACCGTGCCCAATAGGCCCAGCTTCAGCAGCGCATCGCTCAAAAAATGCCCCAGGGCGTGGCGGTTGGCCAGTTCATCGGCAAAGGCGTTCAGCAAGGCGGCGGCGTCCGGCGCCGCGCCGCCTTCGCGCCAGCGGTCGCCGAGATCCCGCAACAGGCCTGAACGGACTTGCCGTTGCGCCAAAATGGCCGGTTCGCGGGCGGCGGTCTCCCTGCCCTGCGCGGCTGCGACGGTGCCCGTTGCGACACCGCCCTGTTCGTCAGCCAGACGGCGCTCGAAGTCCGCCAACCCTTGCCGCTCCCGCCCTAGTTGACGCGCCAGCCACAGCCAGTGGCCGCAGGCGATGCCGTACAGGGCCAGGATCAAGTGGGAGATGTAGCTGTTGTCCGACCCCAGCGCCAGGGCCAAGGCGCCTTGGTCCGCCGCCACATAGAAGCCCAAGGCGATCAGCCCCATAATGATGAGCGCCCGCAGGATCAAGTTGGTGTCGGTAATGGGCTGCATGTTCCTGGGTGGCGAATCCCTGTGGCGCCGGGCGGTAAGCGATTCCGCCCCCGGCAAAGCGGGCAGGATTATCGCATAGGGCGCGGAGCCGGCACCCATTGCGCCAAGACCTTCCGGGCCGGGCGAAGCCGTTGGCCGGCATATTGCGTCCTGGGCCCGGACGATCGCGTTGGATTTCGTTCTTGGTGGTGCATGTGACCTCAGGCCTGGGCCAGCCTAGGGCGGAGGGAGCAGCTGCCCATGGACGCAAAGCAAACCAGGGCGCGGCCGGTCCGGTTTGCATCGGCGGCGGCAACCCTAGGGAATCTCTGAACAAGTCCCGGAAGCCCAGATGAGCCAAAAGGGCGTGATGGCAAGGCGCGGCGAAGCCGTGTGGCTTACCCCCACACAATGAGCCGCAACACAGCCAGCGCGCCCTTTTGGCCCTCCCGAAGG
>CAYGBY010000272.1:0-3219 GCA_964348115.1 uncultured Pseudomonadales bacterium | reverse complement strand
GGGCCATGCAGACATTCTTGGTCTCCATGTAGAAATCGAAGCTGTAGTCGCCGCCGTCCCGGCCGATGCCGCTGGCCTTCATGCCGCCGAACGGCGCGGGCAAATGGCGGTTGTTCTCCGAATTGATCCAGATCATGCCGGCGTCCAGGGCCCGGGCCAGACGCTGGGCGCGGCCCAGATCCTTGGTCCAGGCGTAGGCGGCCAGGCCGTAGTCCACGCCGTTGGCGATGCCGATGGCCTGGGCTTCATCCCGGAAGGGGATGGCGGTAAGCACCGGGCCGAAGATCTCCTCTTGGGCGATGCGCATATGGGGTGCGGCCTGGCTGAACAAGGTGGGGGAGACGAAGTTGCCGTCGGCAAGCCCCTGGGGACGGTCGCCCCCGGCAGCGACTTGGGCGCCTTCCTGGCGGGCGATGTCGAAATAGCCCTGTACCTTCGCCAAGTGGTTGGGATGGATCAGCGGCCCCACCTCCGTGGCCGGATCCAAGGGATGCCCCACCTTGATGCGCCGCGCCCGCGCCGCGACCTGATCGACCAAGGTCTCCTGCACGGCCTCCTGCACCAGCAGGCGGCTGGACGAGGTGCAGCGCTCCCCGTTCAGGCTGTAGATCATGAAGGTGACCGCGTCCAGGGCGCGGGCCAGGTCAGCGTCGTCGAAAACGATGACCGGGTTCTTGCCGCCCAGCTCGAAGTGCACCCGCTTCAGGGTGGGCGCCCCCTGGGCCATGATCAGGCTGCCGGTGCGGGATTCGCCCACGAAGGCAACAGCCTTGATCCGCGCATGCTCCGTCAGCGCCCGCCCAGCAGTCTCCCCAATGCCCTGCACGGTGTTCAGCACCCCCGGCGGCAGCCCCGCTTGGTGGCAGATCTCCGCCAACAGCTGGGCGGTCAGCGGGCTCCACTCCGCCGGCTTGTGCACCACTGTGCAGCCGGCCGCCAAAGCCGGGGCGATCTTCCAGGTGGACAGCATGAAGGGGGTGTTCCAGGGGGTGATGACGCCGACCGGACCTATTGGCTGGCGCAGGGTGAAGTTGAGATGGTGCGCCGCCGGCAGGGCCAGGCCGTCGGCGGCCGCAAGCGCCCGGTCCGCGAAGAAGCGGAAATTCTCCGCCCCGCGCACCGCCGCCTTGGCCATGAAGCGCATGGGCTGGCCAGTGTCCCAGGATTCCACCAGGGCGATTTCCCGCGCCCGCTTCTCGATGGCGTCCGCGATGGCGTGCAGCAGGCGACGACGACGCTGCCCTGGCCAAGCCCGCCACTGCGCAAAGGCGGCGGCCGCCGCCTCGGCGGCCTGGTCCACATCCGCAGCCGAGCCTGCGGCCACTGTGTTGATGGGGGTATTGTCGATGGGCGTACGGTTCTCAAAGCTCTGCCCAGAACTGCCTGGCACGGCCCGCCCGCCGATGAAGTGCCCCAGCACGCCCTTGCGGAAGCGGGCCAAGCAAGCATCCGCCGCGGCCAAGTTCGCTGCAAAGGTCTGCGCCATGTTCCGCATCTTCCTTGGCTTCAGTGCGGCATTCTAGCGGATTGCCCGCCGTCAAGCCGGACAGTGCATCTGTTGGTAGCGTATGAGTTTGAATCCCGGGCCTGCCGAATCCACTGTGTGCCGTGCCCTTGCTCGATCCACAGATTCAAACTGATACACCACCCATCTGTTTCCAAGGCGGACACTCCGTTTGTTCCCCATATAGTTGTTCGGGGTTAGTAGTTGTTTTCCACACACATAAAAAATCTTGCAAAGCCCGATCAGTTGATTAATATATAAACAATTAATGGTTTAATCAACCGTCAATGCGAGATTTTGATCGCTCCCTGCCCATGCTGATGCACCGCGCCCTCAATGCGGTGCTGCCCCGCTTCCGCACCATCTTCCGCAGCTTCGGCCTGACGGAGCGGCAGTGGCGGGTGTTGCGGGTGCTTTGGGAGGCGGACGGCGCGCCTCTGCTGGCGCTGGCGGCGCGCACACTGATACCGGCGCCCAGCCTAGTGGGGGTGGTGGATCGGCTGCAGCGGGACGGGTTGGTGGAACGCCGCCGCTCAGAGACGGACAGGCGCCTTGCCCAGGTCTGGCTCAGCGACGCCGGGCGCGGCTTGGAGCAGACGGTAACCCCCTTGGTGGATGCCGCCTACGCGGAACTCGAAAACTTGGTGAGCGCCGCAGAATGGCAGGCGCTAACCGCCACCCTAAACAAGATCGCCATCCAAGCTGCCGATCAGGGGCGGCAGGAGGTGCATGAACAGGATGGCCTTCTGCAGGACCGTTCCAGCCGACCTCAGAGCCGGGGTGGGAAGTCGCAAGAGACGCCTGGGCGCGATTACCTTTTTCAGGGCCGTTCCAGCCGATCTCAGGGCCGGGATGGGAAGCCGCAAGAGGCGCCTGGGCGCGATGGCCTTCCTCAAGGCCGTTACGACCGACCTAAGGGCCGGGATGGGAAGCCGCATGAGGTGCATGAACCCGATGTCCTTCTTCAGGGCCGTTCCGGCCGACCTCAAAGCCGGGATGGGGGGCCACAAGAGGCACTTGGCCGCGATGACCTTCGCCAAGACTCAGGGCAGCAAACTACAGGAGACCCACCATGACGGTAAATACAGGCGCACAGTATCTGGCCTCCCTGCGGGATGACCGCGAGATCTGGATGCATGGCCAGCGCATCGAGGATGTGACGGCCGCGCCCGGACTGGCCCGGGGCGCGGCCACCATGGCCGGCTTCATCGACCGGCAGCATGACCCGCAGCGGCGGGACTTGCTCACCTACGCGGAGAACGGCGAACGCTACCCGATGTCCTTCCTGCAGCCGCGCACACCGGAGGACGTGCGCCGCCGGGGCGCCGCCTTCTACGAATGGGCCAAATGGTCCAACGGCATGTTCGGGCGCACGCCGGACTACAAGAATGCCTCCGTCATGGCCTTCGCCGGCGCCGCTGAGTTCCTCAACGAAAGCAGGGACGGCGGCGAACCGGACTTCGCCGCCAACATGCGCGCCTACTATGAACACGCCCGCCGCAAGGATCTGGTGCTGACCCATACCCTGGTGAACCCGCAGTTCAATGCGGAGCGCGTCAAGCAGGGCCTTTCCAGCCCGGAGGTGGCGCTGCAGGTGGTGCGCGAGACGGACGCCGGCCTCATCGTCAACGGCGCACGGCTGCTGGCCACCCTAGGGCCGCTGGCCAACGACATCGAAGTGTTCCCCTCCACCCTGCTGAAGGCGGCGGAGGAGA
>CAYGBY010000271.1:0-3250 GCA_964348115.1 uncultured Pseudomonadales bacterium | reverse complement strand
TTGGACGACGAAAAGATTACCATCAACAATACGACATATCACATGTGACATGACAGTAGGTCCGGCGGCACGCCGGCGCACAGCGGATTGTGTATGATCCATTTTGCCCCGGATCCTGACCCGATGCGGACAGGCCCATCCATCGGTGGGCGCTGACCAACCAGCAGGAAGATCGACCCGCGTCCAATCGCGCCGGCGCGGGATGGGCGACCCGCGCAGCCTTGCAGGAGCTTCAACTATGTCGATCACGGCGGCGGGTTCGGCCCGCCTTGGCGGGCTGGCCTTGTGCGCAGCGCTTGTTTTGGCCTGTCCGCCCGCCTTGGCCGGCACGGTGGCCCTGCACAACGGCGACCGCCTGACGGGCGAAATCGACAGCGTCTCTGGAGGCCGGCTGCTGCTGCGCAGCGACTATGCGGGTCAGGTGAGGATCAAGCTGGACGCCATAAGCTATATCGAAACAACTGCGGAGTTCCGCATCCGCCTGCGGAATGGCACCCGGATGCAGGGCAAGCTGGTGGGTGGGGAGACCCCTGCCGGCATCACCCAGCACTTGGCCGCGGACGGCGAAACGCCGCAGCCGCTGGCCCTGACGGCCATCGCCGGCGCCGTGCGCAGCCAAGGGGATAGACGGGTTGCGTCCTCCGAATGGGGCGCCAGGGTTGCGGTAATGGCCTCCACCTCCAGCGGCAACAGCGACACAGAGGCTGTCAACACGCGCATTGAGTCCAGCTACAAGCGAAACCGTTCGGAACATGCAATGCAGGCGCTGGTCAGCCACGAAGGGGCTGACGGCCAACGCACCAAGGAGCAATTCGATATCGACTACGACTACAGGCGCTTTCTGTCCAACAAATGGTTCACTTCCATCAACGCCGAATACTTCCGGGACCGGCTTCAGGAAACCGATCTGCGCATCGCCCTAGGCGCCGGCATCGGCTACCGGGCTTGGCAGGACAGCTTCGGCGCCCTGTCGATGACCGTTGGACCGAGCACCGTATTCGAGGACATCAGCACCGACGCCACGGAAAACCTGGCTTGGCGCTGGTCACTGAACTTCAACAGGTTCTTCTGGAGCAAGCGTGCGGAATTGGTCCATCGGCACAGCCTGCTGGTGATTCCCGACGGCGCCCGGGGAGAGGTCATCGAGGCGTACACGGGCGTACGGCTGGCCGTAAACGAACATCTTGGCGCCGAGTTCGGGATGGATCATCGCATCGATACGAAGCCAGCGCAGGGCGCCAAGAAAACCGACACCACCTACAATGTGGGGGTCAGCTACAGTTTCTGAGGTCCCGCCAACCGGGAGGGGAGGGGAGTGGGGAGAGGCGGCGCAGGTTCCGACGGCGGCAGGCCGCAAATTGACGGAAAGCAAGGCGAACAAACCATGAGACAAGGGGAAACGCGGAGCAAAACGCTGGTCTTTGGCTTTGACGGCACCGGCAATGCGCCCAATGATGTCATCGGCTTCATGAACAACGAAAGCATCACCAACATTGTGAAGCTGCACGTGCTGATGGGCGGCGGACTGCAGCAAGGTTGCTCGACAACCAAAACCCCGGCGGGCGGCGCGCAGCAAGTGCGCTACTACAGCGGCATCGGCAGCCGCCAGGAAAGAAATCAAGTGCCCCTGCTCGGCGCTCTGACCACCAAGCTGCGCCAGCAGGTCAACAAGGCTTTCGCACCAACTTTCGGGGATGCCCGACGCATTGTTGAGGAAGCCATGGAGGACTTCGCGGAAACCGGCTACAGCCAGGCCGCCGGCGATGAAATCGTCGTGTTCGGCTACAGCCGAGGCGCCGCCTTGGCGCGAAAGTTCGTCAGTGTGCTGCTGCAGGCCCACGCAGATGCGGAGGTGGCCTTTCTGGGCGTGCTTGACACCGTTGCCGCCTTTGACGGCATCCACCGCCAAGGCGAAGCCATCAGCAGCGATGTGGTCTTTGAAAACGGCACCGTGAACGAACGGGTGCGGCGCGTGGTGCATATCCTGGCCCTTGACGAGGACCGGGTGACCTTCAGCCCAACCCTGATCAACAAGGACAAAAACAACTCCGACCGCATACTCGAAATCTGGTTCCCCGGCGTGCACGGGGACATCGGCGGCGGTTATTGGCTGGACGGGCTCTCTGACGCGGCTTTGGGCTTCATGGTGGAGCAGTGCAGGAAGACGCTGGCGGAGAACATTCGCATTAGCGAAGGGAGCGGCGACGCCCTGCAAACCCTGTTCGAAGAGCAGGGCGACCAGTTGTCTGCGCTGACCGTCGATGACATCGCCTTGCGCCCCCTGAGCACCAGCCCCCTGCACAGCCACTCTGGCCTGCTGGCCCTGGCGAGCGGTCAGGCGCCGCGTTCGGTGCGCGTGAACGACAACGACCGACCAAGCCAGCAGCCAAGCGATCGGCCCCTGCTGCACTGGTCCGTCAAAAGGAGATTCGATGCCTTGGCGGACTACAAGCCGGCCGCGCTGCGCGACTTGCAGTTCCGCATGTGGCTGCCGGATGGCGGCCGCAGCGAAACCCTGCATGGCATCGCCGGGCTGCAGGAATACCAGCTTCCCTAAGGAACCTCTGAACAAGTCCCGGAAGCCCAGAGGAGCCTAAAGGGCGTGATGGCAAGGCGCGGCGAAGCCGTGTGGCTTTGCCCCCACACAATGAGCCGCAACACGGCCAGCGCGCCTTTTAGGCCCTGCCGAAGCGCGCCCCGCGGCGGTCGGACTGTGGCGATCCCGCAGCGCGGCGGGAATTCCACCCCACCCCTTCTCCAACATTTGGAGAAAAACACGCGAAAGTGAAGGAAGTATGGATTGTGATTGCCTAACTGATTGATGCGATTGCGGTTTTAGTTTTGAGCCTGTGCGGGACCGGCAACAAGGGCTTTTTCAGGGAAATTCTTCTGTATTCTAGGCAGCCTCACTAGTCGGCGCTGTATGTAGTTATCAGTGTTTTTCTCCTCGGCAGGGTAAACGCGCACATGGAGCGCCGGCTAGTTGAGGCCAACCTGTCGCTCCCTGCCTCCTTCCCCAACTTCTTCGGGAACATTCCCAGCATGGAAGCCGTCAGCTAGTGTGCTGTCCCGCAAGTAAGTGGGTTTTAGTCGCAAGGCCGTTTTGGCGCCCGGCAAGGCGCGACGACGCCCTTTGGCGGGCCCCACACAAGGAGGAGCAGCGCGGCCGGGGGCCAAAGGGACCACGAATAATCACACTTACTTGCGGGACAGCACACTAGGGCCTGTTAGCACTATCTGGGTTAGCCCT
>CAYGBY010000270.1:0-3288 GCA_964348115.1 uncultured Pseudomonadales bacterium | reverse complement strand
CACGCCCTTTAGGCTCCTCTGGGCTTCCGGGACTTGTTCAGAGGTTCCCTAGTGGCCCAGTGTCTCCCAAGCGGAGTGCAGCATGCGCGCCGCCGCAAGAATGAGCAGTACGCCGAACAGGCGGCGCAACGCAACGCCGTCCACCTGGTGGGCGAGGCGCACGCCGAGCGGCGCGGCGAGGACGGCGCCCAGGGCTAGGCCGAGGGCGCTTGGCAGGTGCAGGTAGCCCAACATGAAGTCCGGCGCCCCGGCCAAGTGCGGCGCGAACAGGATGTAGCCTGAGGCGCCAGCCGCCGCCAAGGGTACGCCCAAGCTGCTGGAGGTGGCGGTGGCTTCGTGCATCGGGGTATTGAAATAGATCATGGTGGGCACCATGACATTGCCGCCGCCAATGCCGGCGATGCCGGAAACCAGCCCAGCTCCATAGCCGACCCCGGCCGCAGCTGCCGCCCGGGGGAAGCTGCGGTGTGGGCTGGGCCTCCAGCGGGTGAGCATGACGACGGCCACCAGAGCGAGGAATGCGCCGATGAAGCCGCGAAACGCCGCCACTGGCAGCATTGGGGCCAAGTAGCCGGCGGTGGCCGCGCCCAGCACCACGGGCGCCGCCCAGCGCCGCACGACCAGCCACTGCACCTTGCCGGCCCGCACCTGGGCGATGGCCGCGGACAGGGACACGAACACAATGACCGCCAGGGAGGTGGCCACCGCCGCGGCCGTGCTGTGCGCCAGCGGCATCAGTCCGGTGAGGTCGAACAGAATGATCAGGGCGGGCACGATGACGATGCCGCCGCCGATGCCCAGCAGCCCACCCAAGAAGCCGCTGACAAGGCCAATGCCCAAGCACAGCGAGGCGAAGAAAAACTGGCTCAATTCAAGTAAGGTAGGCAGGGGTTGCCGCCAGTGTAATGAAGATGCCCAGTTCGCGCCACGCCATGGCCGCGTCGCCGTTTCCGGCAGGGGTGCGCGGACGGGTTGGGCTGCGCTTTTGCTGCTTGGTTGCGCTGTTCGGTGCGGCCGCCTTGGCGGAAGGGCGCATCATCCGCATGGAGAACGGCGACGTCTACGAAGGTGAACTGCTGGATGGCGTGCCCACGGGCAAGGGCGTCTATACTTGGGCTAGCGGCAACCGCTACCAAGGCGACTTCCTGGCTGGCCTGCGCACCGGCAAGGGCGTTTACACCTGGGCCAACGGCAACCGCTATGAAGGAGACTTCCTGGCCAACCAGATGCAAGGGAGCGGCGAACTCACCCTGGCCAACAAAGACCGCTATGTGGGTGAATTCGCAGCCAACCTGCCCAATGGGGAAGGGCGTTTCCTGTGGGGCGCCGGAGAGGTGTACGAAGGGCGGTTTATGGCCGGCAAACTGCATGGAAACGGCACCTATACCTGGCCGGACGGGCGCAGCTACCAAGGCAGCTTTGTCCAAGGCAGGAGAACCGGCCAAGGCGCCTTCACTTGGCCTAACGGCAACCGCTATTTCGGAGACTTCCAAAATGATCTTCGTCACGGCCTTGGCGTGCTCTACTGGCGGGATGGCACCGTCTTTCGCGGCCGCTTCCGCGAAGACAAGGAGCATGGCTATGGCGTGAAGGAGCAGCCGGACCGCGCCTTGCTTCTGCAGCTTTGGCACGATGGCGCCTTGGTGTCATCAACCCCGCTGGCGGAAAATCCGCGTTGCCGGCTGCGCCTCGATGATCGGCCTTGGATGTTCCGTAGCGAAGCCTGCGTCAACGGTCTGGCCCATGGCGAGGGCCTAGCGGCCAGTCTGGATGGCGAGCTGATCGTCATCCACGGGCGCTTTGTGCTGGGCAGCTTGGTGGCGGGGGAGATCACACCCATCTGGTTTGAGACCCAAGAGACGCCCTAGCATCCGCATCCATGATCATCCCCGGCTTTCAAATCGAGCGGGAACTCGGCCGCAGCGCATTGACCAATGTGTACTTGGCGCTGCAACTGCACCCCTTTCGCCGCGTTGCGCTCAAGGTGGCGCACTGCGATCTGGCCGACGCCAAGCCCCGGCTGGCGGAGCTTGAGGCGCACATCACCTTACAGCCGGGTTTCCGCCATCCGCGCATTGCCCACATTCATGGCACCGGCGCCCATGAAAATCTTCTCTATTTGGTGATGGAGTACCTGGAAGGCGGCGACCTTGAGCAGAACCTAGGGTGGGGCATGAGCCTGAACCGTCTGCTGACCGCCTATTGCGCAGTCTGCGACGCCCTGGACCACGCCCACAGTCAGGGTGTGATGCATGGCCGCATCAAGCTGGCGAACATCCTGTTTCGCACCGATGTGGAGGCGGTGCTGGCTGATTTCTGCCCTCTGGTGCGCATTGCGGACCGCGGCTCATCCGCGGACCTCCATCAGCGCGACTTCAGGGCGCCGGAGCAGTTGGGCGGCGTACCCAAGGATCCACGGTCGGATTGGTACAGCCTTGGCGCCTCCCTTTACACCGCCCTCACCGGCAAGGTTGCGCAGCGCCTGCCCGCTGGCAGTGGACGTGAGCCGGACGCTGGGCTGCCCAGCCATCTGAGCGCCCTGCAGCCGGTGATCGACCAAGCCCTGGCCGTCGACCTTGAGGCCCGTCACCAAAGTGGGGAAACTTTCAAAGGCGCCCTTGATGAGGTGATGCGCTCCGGTGTGCTGGACGGGCTGGCGATCAAGACCGGCGTGGTCACCGACGAGGAGCTACGGGCCATGGCGCCGCTGCGGGGCCTGACCCCTGGGGCGCCAGCGGCGGGTGGGCGCCCTAGGGCCGGCAAGCGCATTTCACCGCTGCTTGGCGCCGTAGCGTTGGCGGCCCTGTTGGGCGTTGGCGGCTTTTATCTGCACTACACGCAGCCCTTGTGGTTTGCCACCCTGTTGGCCCAGGCCGGCTTGGTGCAGGATCCGGCCGTGGAGACTGCATGGGCGGATGCCGAAACCTTGCGGGATGACCTCGATCAGGGGCTGCCGGCCATCGTCGCCGCCTACCGGCGGGTGCTGGAATTGGACGCTGATCATGCCAGCGCCCTGGAGGCCATCGCCGGCCTTGCGGAGGGATGGAGCCAAGGCATTCAGCAGTCCTTGGCCGTCGGCGCGGTGGACGAGGCGGCAGCTAGGCTCACGCAGATGGAGGTGGCCTTCCCGGGGGACGAACGCCTTCCCGCCCTGCAGGACCGGCTAAGCGATCGACGCGCCGTGGAGGCCCTGCTGGCGTCCACCAAGGCGCTGCTGCGCAACCACGGCCTATCGCAGGCGCCGGTCGCTGCGGAAGCAATTCAGACCTATCAGGAAGTGCTGCGCTT
>CAYGBY010000269.1:0-3316 GCA_964348115.1 uncultured Pseudomonadales bacterium | reverse complement strand
CCGGCTGCTGAGAGCGGGGCGCTGGGCGAACGCGACTTGTTCAGAGGTTCCCTAGCTTGGCAATTTGGCGCAGCGGGCGGTTTCCACTATGCTAGGCGCCACCCAGATGGCGGAACGCCACCGCAATCCACACCAGCGGGCCGCTTCAGTGGGGCGATTTTGCAGGAAACGAGGAGGGAACATGACCCAGACCCATGACCATGAGATCGTGTCCATCTATCCGTTCTCGGATGAGGAGGTGGACCTATTGATGAACAACTCCAACGAGTGCGTCCTGATGTGGGCCACCAAGGATGGCTGGCCCGTGGGCGTCACCCACGCCTTTGTTTGGCATGATGGCAAGATATGGCTCACCTTTGCTGCGCACCGGCATCGGACGGTGGCCATCCGGCGGGACAACCGGGTGTCCATTAACGTCAGCAGCCGCGGCTACGTGGACGGGGCCCCGCACACGCTGCCCAGCGGCGCCATCACCTTCAAGGGCACCGGGGAATTCTTTGAGGACGAGGACACCAAGAAGTGGTTCTACACCGCCCTGTCCCAGAAGCTGAACCCGCACAGCGAAGAAGGCGAGGCATTTTTCTACAACCTGCTCGATTCGCCCCTGCGGGTTATATTGGCGGTCACCCCGGTGAAGAGAATCATGTACAACGGGGGCAAGGCACAGGCGCACATGGCCGGCACCATCTCTGAGGATGAGTTGGGCGAACGCTTGCCGGTGGACAAGGAGCGCATGAACCGAGAGCGCGCCCGGCGCGGGCTGCCGCCGCGTTAGGAGACTGCGCTGCGCAGCCGTCCGTTCGCCTCCCAACTGGGGTGGATTCCCAAGGAAGTCATTCTACGGCGCAGACGCCCAGTGGCCTTGTTCGGGGGTTGCATCAGGTACGCAGTTTGGCATCAGGAAAGACACCATGAGCACCGCAGAACAGCACGAAATCATCAGATCCCGTCCCGGCTTCATCGCCGCTTTGGATCAAAGCGGCGGCAGCACTCCCAAGGCTCTGCGGCTGTACGGCGTTCAGCAGGACGCCTGGAGCGGAGAGGACGAGATGATGGACCTCATCCACGCCATGCGCACCCGGATCGTCACCAGCCCGGCCTTCACGAACCGGCGCATCATTGGCGCCATTCTGTTCGAAAACACCATGAACCGGCAGGTGGCGGGCCGCGGCGCGGCGGATTACCTGTGGCATGTGAAAGGCATCGTCCCCTTCCTGAAGGTGGACAAGGGCTTGGCGGACGAACGCGACGGCGTACAGCTTATGAAGCCCATGCCGGGCTTGGAGGACCTGCTGGCCCAAGGCAAGGCCAAGGGAGTGTACGGCACCAAGATGCGCTCCGTCATCAAGCAGGCCGGTGGGGATGGCATCCGCGCCATCGTGCAGCAGCAGTTCGCCGTGGCCAAGGGGATTTTGGCCGCCGGCCTTACGCCCATCGTCGAGCCGGAAGTGGACATCAAATGCCCGAACAAGGCCGCCGCGGAAACCTTGCTGCAGGCGGAAATGCTGGCCCACCTAGATGCCCTGAATGATGGCGAGGTCATTCTGAAGCTGACTCTGCCGGAGGCGGACGGGTTCTACTCCGATTGCATCGCCCACCCCAAGGTGCTGCGCGTGGCTGCGCTTTCCGGCGGCTACAGCCGAGGGGAGTCCAACGCCCGCCTGTCCCGCCAGCCCGGCATGACCGCCAGCTTCTCCCGCGCCCTGACCGAGGGATTGAGCGCCCAGCAATCGGACGATGCATTCAACGCCGCCTTGGACGCCTCCATCCAGAGCATCTTCGCGTCGGCGCAGAGCCACTGACGCCGCCCCTTGGCGATGTGCCCGGCCTAACCCTCCGGCGGCGCCCAGCACTGCGTAGTGCACGTACTCCCCCCGATGCATCCTTGCGCCTTGAACGTTCTGCTTTGCGGCGAGGCCACTATCCAGCAGTTTCGGGGCGGCGCCGCGATCGCCAACGCTGGGCATCGCAACGGCGCCTTGGCGGACCATCTCGGAGTGACGGGAAGTTCCTACGCGCGGCCTGCCCACCGCTTTCTGGCCGACTTAGGGGAATGCCACGATCGGCTGGCCATGAACCCGCGTTGAAGAACCGGCGAACCACAGTCTGGTTCCATCGCGAGTTTCACAGGCTTACCGGGGGCGGCCTTAAACATGCGCACTATTTTGATCATGTGCGGCGCCTGCTTGGGCATAGGCCCCGGATTACTTTCACCGGGCGGTCTGGCGGGGATGCGCCACCGGTTGAGCAACATCGGCTGTGGCCCAGTGGACGCGCCTTGGCGCCCCGTTGGGCGCCTAAGGACGGCGACGTTCTCTTTGTTGCCGGCGTAGACTGGCGTTATCTGAGCCAAGCGGGTCTCGATGGGCTTCCCAACCCTAGAATCAACTTGGTGCAGGGCATTCGCCACGCCCATGTCGGCACGGAACTGTATGGCTATCTGGAAAAACGGGCCGTGCGCATCTGCGTCAGCCAAGAGGTTGCTGACGCCATCACCGCCACCGACCGGGTTAACGGTCCCGTATTTGTCATCCCCAATGGCGTCGATATGCGTATTCGTGGACCGGCCGAACGATTGCCAAGCCTGCCGGGCGCCGCAGCTTGGGCCGCCAGGATGGCCAAAAGAACAGCGTCGCTTCGCCCAGTCGGGCGGGACGACATCACCATCATCGGCTACAAAAGGCCGGAACTGGCTCGGGCGCTGTCCCATAACCTCAACCAGGCCAATCTGCCGCACCGACTGTTGGACAGCTTTCTGCCGCGCCGCGAGTTCCTGCTCGCCTTGGCTGGCGCCTCGGTGGCCGTGTGCCTGCCTTATGCGGAGGAGGGTTTCTATTTGCCAGCCCTGGAGGCCATGGCCGCGGGCTGTCTCCTCATCACCTTGGACTGCATTGGCAACCGCGGCTTCTGCCGGAACGGGCGCAACTGCGTTGTCGTCCCCCCCAACCCAGCAGACTTGACGGCAGCAGTTGCGCAAGCCGTCGCACTCGATGCACGGCAGCGCAAACTATTTCGCCGCCATGGGAAGGAAACTGTGCGCAGGCACAGCCTAGCCGCTGAGCGCAGTAAATTTCACGCCATACTCAAGGACATCCGCGATATCTGGGGCTAATGTGCTGTCCCGCAAGTAAGTGTGATTATTCGTGGCCCTTTTGGCCCGCGGCCGCGTTGCTCCTCCTTGTGTGGTGCCTGCCATAGGGCGTCGCCGCGCCTTGCCGGGAGCCAAAACGGCCTAGCGGCTAAAGCCCACTTACTTGCGGTACAGCACACTAGGGAACCTCTGAACAAGTCGCGTTCGCCCAGCGCCCCGCTCTCA
>CAYGBY010000268.1:0-3361 GCA_964348115.1 uncultured Pseudomonadales bacterium | reverse complement strand
TCGGCAACGAGCGAGACCGGCAATGGACACAGCGATTTCGCAACGGCCACAAGACACGATTCCAGAATCCGTTACGGCAGAACTACCGTCACACGAAGGCTGTTGAAGCAGCCCTTGCCGACCTCCACATCCCCCGGGGGGCTGTAAAGTCCGTGGTGGCTTTCGTCGGCACAGGGAAACTGAAGACCAGGATGCCGGAGAATGTCACCGAGGGTGCGGGTTTCGTTTCCTACGTCCAGTCATTTCGTGAACCGGCACTGTCCGAAGGACAGGTCATTGATGTCTGCGACCGGATAGAGGACAGGCGCCTCGCCGAGTCAGGACGGGTGCGCCGACAGCATGTGCGCGGCCTGAAGGTGAAGCACCGGCCCGGTGCCCAACGCCGATGCCCGCGGTGCGGGCAAGACCTGATGGAACGGACAAGCCGGCGCGGTGCGAATGCGGGGAAGCGCTTCTGGGGCTGCTCCGGATTCCCGGCCTGCCGCTATTTCCTTCGGTAATGCGTGTGCCAAGGTCATGCCCTGGGACTGGGCGAACACTACAACTCCAGACGCTTCGACCAGATCCAGTACCCGTCCCGGTCGAACGAAAGAACCTTCAGCATTGTCCGCCGCCGGGCCTACGGGCCTAGGGAAATCAAGGCAGTGCTCGACATGCGCCGCAAACATCCCTTCATGGGCAAGGCGCGAATCCACGCCTTGCTGGCGCGCGAAGGCTCTCGCCTGAGCGTGTGTCCACCGTCGGGCGGATCATCGAGCGCGCCCTCGCACACGGCGCAATCCCCCGCGCTTCGCTATGCGAGGGACGTCTGAAGCCTAGGCGGCGCTCCTTCAACAAATGGGCGCGGTGCCGGAAGTACGGCGACAAGGCACTCGCGCCGGGCGAACCGGTGCGGATCGACCACATGACCCACACCCGCGACGGCATGGCCCTCAAGGAGTTCCGCGCCATGGGAGAGTTGGGAGGATTACGTATGCCACCGGTCAGGCGGCGCGGTTGTGGGCAATGGCCTCGCGCAGGCCCTGGACGAGACCGGACAGATGGGCAACCTCCTTGCCCAGCCCGTTCACCTCGCTTTCAATGCGATCCAAACGCGCATCGAGCCTGCGATTGCCGGAGCGCGTTTGCGCACCCAAGGCGATCCCCACACCAACGATGGACACCAAGATGGTCAGAAGCTCCAAGTTCATCATTGCAACGCCCTCCTACGCCCATGTTTTCGAAGTGACGCGATTATACCCGCACCATCACGAGAAAGCGCGGATGGCTGCGCCCCATCAGGAAACGGTCAACAGCATGGTCACCAAGTTCACTGGCTTGCCGGCAGTTCCATCAAGGTGGTCGGTCTTTGCCGAGCACCGGTTACTGGCTTGGACCATGTGCTGCCCTGGGAGGGGCCGGTGTATCTCTCTGATGCGGGACAGCACACTAGGACAGCTTAATGGTCATGTTCGGCCCAGTCGCCGGCGTCTCGTCAAACCAGCGGGCGGTGACGGTCTTGGTCTCCGTGTAGAATTTCACCGCCTGCTTGCCGTAGGCGTGCTGATCGCCGAAGAAGGATTGCCGCCAGCCGGTGAAGCTGAAAAACGGCAGAGGCACCGGAATGGGGATGTTGATGCCCACCTGCCCCACGTCGATCTCGTGTTGGAACTTGCGGGCTGCGCCCCCGGAGGAGGTGAAGATGGAGGTGCCGTTGCCATAGGGGTTGGCGTTGATCATGCCGATGGCGGCGTCCAGGTCTGGGGTCTGGGCGCACAGCAGCACCGGGCCGAAGATTTCCTCCTGGTAGATGCTCATGTCCGCGGAGACCTGGTCGAACAGGGTTGGCCCCACCCAATTGCCTTCGGGATAGCCCGCCACCGTGCAGTCTGAGCCGTCGAGCAGGCAATCCGCCCCTTCCCGCTTGCCGGCTGCTATGAAGCCCAGGATGCGCGCCTTGGCTTGGGGGGTGATCTGCGGACCATAGGCGGCTTGGTCATCGTCCCAAGGTCCGGGGCGCACCGCCGCCATGGCGTCGCGCAGTTCAGGAATCCAGGCGCTGGCCTCACCCACGAACAGCGCCACGCTTATGGCCATGCAGCGCTGTCCGGCGGCGCCGCAGGAGGCGCCCACCAAGTTGTTGATGACCTGCTCCTTGTTGGCGTCCGGCATCACCACCATATGGTTCTTGGCCCCGGCCATGGCCTGCACCCGCTTCAGGTGTTGCGTGCCGGTGCGGTAGACGTGCTGCGCCACCGGCACGGAGCCGACGAAGGACAGGGCGCGGATGTCTCCATGGGTCAGCAGCGCGTTGACCTGATCCTTGCCGCCGTGAATGACCTGCAGCACCCCCTCTGGGGCCCCGGCCTCCACGAACAGTTCCGCTAAGCGGTTGGGGGTCATGGGGTCCTGCTCGGACGGCTTCAGCACGAAGGTGTTGCCGCAGGCGATGGCTAGGGGAAACATCCACAGGGGAATCATGGCTGGGAAGTTGAACGGCGTGATGCCGGCGCACACGCCGATGGGCTGGGTGTAGCTGTAGGTGTCTATGCGCCCGGCCACGTTCTCCGCGGTCTCCCCCATCATTAGGCTGGCGATGTTGCAGGCGTGCTCCACCACTTCTATGCCGCGCCAGACATCGCCTTGGGCGTCCGCAAAGGTCTTGCCGGTCTCCCGGCAGAGAATTTTGGCGATGTCGTCCTGGTGCTTCTTCAGCAGATCCTGGTAGCGCAGCATCAGCCGGGTGCGCTCCGGGATGGGGGTCTCCCGCCAGCTGGCGAAGGTGGCCTTGGCGCTGGCCACGGCCTGGTCGATCTCCTTCTGGCTGGCGAAGGGCAGTTCCGCAAGCACCTGTTGGGTGGCAGGGTTGTGGACGGGCAGCGTCTCGTTGCTCTCGCTATCCACGAATTTGCCGCCGATGAACAAGGGCAGTCTTTTGGCCATGGACTTCCTCCAAGTTGCTGTAGAAAAAAGAAAAAAGCGCATTGCCGCCCCCATGCGGAAGCAAGGGAACCCGCACCGAGGCCAGCTTGCGATTGGTCGGGACGGCAGGATTTGAACCTGCGACCACTTGACCCCCAGTCAAGTGCGCTACCAGACTGCGCTACGCCCCGCCGCTGGTGCGGGATCATAAACGAAGCCTGGGGTAAGGAAAAGGAAAGGTGGTTGTCTGTAAACGCAAAGCAGAAATGTCCTCTTCTCTCCAATTCAGAAATGTCCCTTTAAGACGGCTTCCGGGGCTTCGCCTTCGCTTGGCCTGTGCGTGGCCAGCGGTCCCGTACCACCCGGTCGATGCCGTGCGTCTTGCGGAAGCGCTGGTTGCGCCACCGGATCCAGGACTGCACCTTGGGGTGCTTGTGGGTGGCGTGGTTGTCGGCGATCA
>CAYGBY010000267.1:0-3376 GCA_964348115.1 uncultured Pseudomonadales bacterium | reverse complement strand
TCACGCCCTTTAGGCTCCTCTGGGCTTCCGGGACTTGTTCAGAGGTTCCCTAGAGCGCAAAATCAACCGGAGGCCGCTGCCAATGACCATAAACCCGCTCGGCGTCATGTGCGCCGCGCTGCTGCTTGCCCTGGCGCCGCAAGCCGCCGCCCATCATGCTTTTGGCGCTGAGTTCGATCCCAATCGCCCATTGATCCTGCGCGGGCCTATCGTGAAGGTGGAGTGGGTCAACCCGCATGCCTGGATCCACCTTGAGCACACCACGGCGTCCGGGGACAAGGAGGTTTGGATGGTGGAGGGCGGCACCCCCAACACGCTGCTGCGCCGGGGGCTGAACCGCAACACTTTGCTGCCGGGCACCCAGATCGTCGTGGACGGCTACCAAAGCAAGGACCGCTCCAAGCGGGCCAACGGACGCGACATCACGTTCACGGACGGCCGCAAGATTTTCATGGGATCCTCGGGCACCGGCGCCCCAAGGGACGGCCGCGACCCGACGGAGCCGCCGCTGCGCAACTGAGCGTCCGGCGAATGGCGGAAGGCGTTTTCGGCAAGGGAACCTCTGAACAGGTCCCGGAGGTCCAGAGAGGTCTAGGTGGCGCGATGGCAAGGCGCGGCAAAGCCGTGTGGCGGGCCTCACACGACGAGCCGCACCGCCATCTCCGGCCGCGAACAGCGGGGCGCTGGGCGAACGCGACTTGTTCAGAGGTTCCTAGGGGGTGGCTATTCCCCTGCGTCTTGAGTCACGCCGTACTTGTGGCGGATGTCCTGCACGGAAGCCCGCACCAGTTGCCGCAGGACGGACATATCCACGTCCGCCAGCTTGTTGATGTACAGGCAGGACTTGCCGGTCCTGTGCTTGCCGAGCCGCCGCAGCAGGGCGCCGTAGTCCGCGAAGCCCGGCATGATGTACAGCGCCAGCGCCCGTTTGCGGGGGGAAACGCCGACCAAGGGCATATCCCCCTCCCGACCGGTCGCGTAGCGGTAGTGGTAGGCGCCGAAGCCGATGATGGACGGCCCCCACATCACAGGCGGCTCCCCGGTGGCCTCCTGCATCAGCGCCATGACGTTGCGGCAGTCTTCCCGGCGTGCGGGAGCGTCCACCGAGGCCAGGAATTCGGCCACGCTTGCCCCAGTGGGGACGGTTTTGTTTCTTGTTGGGGTTCTTTCCGTCATTCCGCTTGATTTTCTCAGAAATGTTTCAATAATGTGGGCGATTCCCGCGGCAGCGGCAAAAAAATCGTGCTTTTCTCTGGAATTCGTTTAGAATCCGCCCCGCGTGAGGGTTTGCTTTGGGCTTGCCCGCCAGCTGCGGGTGCGGGCCAAGGCGATTGTTAGGCTCATTGGGATCAATAGGTTGGGGTTAGTCGTGCAGGAGTTCGGCCCGTGCAGGGTTCTTGGCCCAAAGCTCAACCTTACAAGAAAGCGCAAAGATTGGCACACTTAAACGCAACCCCCACAGGGCGCGGTGGGCGTCGCCAACCGGGGGAGTTTGACGGGCTGGCCGCCGCGCTGGAATTTGCGGCGCAAGCGGATACCGGCTACAACTTTTACGGTCGCTCCGGCGAGTTAACCGCCGTGCTGCCGTATGCGGCGCTGCGGGAGTCGGCCATGGCCACCGCCCGTCGCTTGAACGGCTTGGGCTTGCCCCGCTATGCGCGGGTGGCGTTGGTGGCCGACACCCATCCTATGTTCCATCGCTTCTTCTTCGCCTGCCAATATGCCGGGCTCATCCCCGTGCCGTTGCCGGCGGCGCTGCAGATGGGCGGCGGGGAAGCCTATGTGGGCCAGATCAGGCGCATGCTGCGTAGCAGCGGCGCTGCCGTCGCCTTGGCCCCGGCTGGTTTCCTCGGCTTGCTCAAGAAGGCCGCCAAGCCGCTGCGGCTCGCATTCGTTGGCGGCGAGGAGGACTTTGACACCTTGCCGGAATCGGACGCCGCCCTGCGTCCCCTGACCGGGGAGGAGCCCGCCTATCTACAGTACACCTCCGGCAGCACCAGGTTTCCCAGAGGCGTGGAGATGTCCCAGTCGGCGGTGCTGACCAACCTGCGGGAAATCACGGAAGTCGGCACCCGGATGCGCGGGGACGACCGGCTGGTTTCATGGCTGCCGTTCTACCACGACATGGGGTTGGTGGGCTTCGTGCTGGTGCCCCTCATGCGGGCGCTGTCCGTGGACTATCTGAGCCCCCGCACCTTCGCCATGCGCCCGCGCCTGTGGCTGAAGCTCATCTCGGAAAACCGCGGCACCGTATCATCCAGCCCGCCCACAGGTTACGGTCTATGCGCCGCACGGCTGCGCGCCGCGGATCAGGATCGCTATGATCTGTCCCATTGGCGCATCGCCTGCGTGGGGGCGGAGCGCGTCAATCCCCGCCTGCTGGAGCGTTTCTGCCAGGTGCTGGCGCCGGCTGGCTTCAACCCCAAGGCCTTCGTGGCCTGCTACGGCATGGCGGAATGTGGCTTGGCCATCAGCTTCGCGCCCCTCAACCAAGGTGTGGCCGTGGATGTGGTGGATAAGCACTTGGTCAGCACCACGGGCCAGGCCCGGCCAACCCGCTTGCCGGAGAACGCGCTGCGGTTGGTGGACTGCGGCGCCGTGTTGCCCAGCTATGAATTCCGCATCTGCGACAACGCCGGCGAGGAAGTGGGAGAGCGTCAATGCGGACGCATCAAGGTGCGTGGCCCCAGCGTCATGCGCGGCTACTTCAATGATCCCGAGGCCACCGCTGAGGTGCTGAACGCAGATGGCTGGCTGGACACCGGGGACATCGGCTATCGCTTGGGCCGCCACCTGGTGGTCACCGCCCGCACCCGGGACGTCATCATCGTCAACGGCCGCAATATCTGGCCCCAGGACTTGGAGCAACTGGCCGAAACCGCCCCTGGGGTGCGCACCGGCGCCACCACGGCCTTTGAGGTGCGCCGTCCGCATGATGATCAGCCCATGGTGGTGCTGGTCATCGAGAGCAAGCGCAACGATGGCGATCTGCCCAAGCGCATCGGCGCATTGGTGCGGCGCCACTTCGGAATTAGCTGCCATGTGGACATCGTGCCGCCCCGCACCCTGCCGCGCACTTCGTCGGGCAAGCTGTCGCGCATCACCGCCTGCCGCGGTTTCATGGACCGCACCGCTTGGAATGAGGCGGGCGATCCGGCGCCCATATCGGAGTGGCCTGAAGGCGCCGCCAATCGCTCCACCGCCTGACGCGGCTCGCCGGCTGCTGTCCGCCGGCTTTTGGTCTGGGCACTTCCTCCGCCCGCTTGTTTCCCTCCTCCTGTTCTTGCGGCGTTGAACGCCCGCCCGGCCGTAGCCTGTGGGGCCTAGGGAACCTCTGAACAAGTCGCGTTCGCCCAGCGCCCCGCTCTCAGCAGCC
>CAYGBY010000266.1:0-3465 GCA_964348115.1 uncultured Pseudomonadales bacterium | reverse complement strand
GATGCTGAGAGCGGGGCGCTGGGCGAACGCGACTTGTTCAGAGGTTCCCTAGGGTATGGATCTGGGCAGCGGCGTCTTGCGCCACTCGCCAAACATCAGCTCCTCCACGAACTCCACGCAGCGGAAGTCCATCAGGCGGGCATCCGGCTCCATGCGCCGATACAGGGGCATGCGCAGGGTCCAGGGGCGGGTGAAGGTCTCCGGGTCTTCAACGGTCGCCTCGTAGAGCAGGTGGTTCGGCCCCGTAGGGGTGTAGCGTTCCGTCACCTTCATCTGCGCGCTGTGATGGTTGCCCGCACGGTCAAACCAAGTGGAAGCCAACTGGCCGGTGACCTCCACCACCAGCACATCGCCCTCCCAACGGCCGTGGGACCAGCCCATCCAGGAATCGATCGGCGCGGGACCCGGATCCTCCAAGTAGATTTCCCGCACCGCGCCGGCGTACTGATAGGCGATGAAGATGGCGTCCGCGCTCTGCACGATCTGGAAGGGATGGGGCATATAGGTGGCCCGGGGCACGCCGGGGAGGTAGCACTTCACCTCGGGATCCCGATCTATCCAGTTGGCTTGGTTCTCCCGCTTCTTCGCCAGCGCCTGCGGGCGGTAGGGGAGCGCGCCGCCCTGCACCACGCCCAAGCCCGGCGGCACCGCGGCGACAGCGCCGAGGTAGAGCGTCTTGGGCGCCGGCAGGGGACCGTGGGGGCCCTCCCGCTCCTGCAGGGAGGAGCGGGCCATATGCCGCTCTATGTCATAGTTTGCGGCATTGAGGGCCTGCCAAACGCCGTTCAGATCGGGATGCTCGCCATCCGCACCGCGCGGGGCTGTCCAAACGGCGGCTTCCCCTTCGGCGTCCTCAGGCGCAGCGTACGCCAGGGGGACGCAAACGGCCAAGCTAAGGAGTGCGCATCGAAGCAGGAGACTCATCGCCCCCAATCCCATCAGGCCCGAGCGCTGGGCCGGGCGGACACCAAGGCGTGCCAACGCCTGAGATTGGCGCAATCCTCAGGAATGGGCATCCGGGCGGCGCCCACGGCGAAGTCCACCGCGCACAGGCCGGTGATGTCGGCAATGCTGTAGGTGTCCCCAGCCACGAACTCAGCGTCCTGCAGATCCCGGTTCAGGCGCTGATAGAAAAGCCGCACCCTGGTTCTGCCCCGCTCCGCCAAGGCGGGAATGGCGTCCACTGCGCCTCCATCGCCCGGCAGCCCACGCTTGGCGAAGCCCGGAAAAGAGTTGCGGAAGGCATCCGCGGCGCCCGCCAAGCCGTCGAACTCCATGTGCCGTTGGCGGGCTTCGATGCGCGCCTTGCTCAATGGGTCAGTGCCCATCAGGGGCGGTTGCGGATGGGTCTCCTCCAAGTAGCGGCAGATGGCTACGGACTCATCGAGGACGGCGCCGTCATCGAGCACCAGCGTCGGCAGCAGGCCGCGGGGGTTCACCGCCAAGTACGCATCGCCAAGGTTTTCCCCCTTGAGGATATTGATCTCGACGGTTTCGCAGCTAATGCCCTTCTCCGCCATGAATATGCGCACACGACGCGGATTGGGCGCCATTGGGGTGTCGTACAGTTTCATTGATTGGTCCTTGCATTAGTGGATTCAACAGTAGTGGATTCAAAGGTGGATTTAAGCCTGCGCGCATTTTAGGCCAGTCTGGCGGGCCATGCACAACCCATCCCCGTGCGGCCGCTGCGCTCCTTGCGCACCTCACCCGTCTTGCGGGTGGGGGTGCCCGCCAAGCCCATCGTCCAGCCAATCCAACCGATAGCCTGGAGGCAGGGGTTCGCACCGCTCAAGCCGCCCGGCGAAGGTGCGCAGATCCGCAAGCACCATCTGCAGGTAGGGGTCCTGCGCGGGCCTAGCCAGATCGCACAGCAGCAGGAGCTGCTCCACACACCACCAGAACACCTCCTCCCCGGGCAGCGCCGGGCGGCTCGGGGGCATGAGCGCCACCTGCTCCTCATCGTCGAGCACTTGGTTGAGAAAGGCGGCCACCTCGGGGGCGCCCTGCAGGGCCGGAGATGCGTTCTTGAGGATGGCGATCAATGCCGGTCGGTGCCGGTCCATCAGTTGCTGCGCATTCATGGCGACCCCTTGCTTGTGATGCCCAACAGTCCATTGTCGGCATCCGTGGGCCAGGCCACGCAAGCGATTTCCTGCACAGGTCCCAGACATCGCCCACGCATAGGCTACAATTCGCGCCTAACGCCAACCCAGCAGCCGCCAAGCGGAGCAAAGACCACCATGACGGAAGTTCAACCCTTCACCATCGCCGTGCCCACCACCGAACTGGACGACTTGCGGGATCGGCTGCGGCGCACCCGCTGGCCGGATGCGGAAACCCCGGACGATTGGCGCCAAGGCGTGCCCCTGGCCTACGCCCAGGCGTTCTGCCGCTACTGGGCGGAAGACTATGACTGGCCAGCCCGCGAAGCCCAGCTAAACCGCTTCCCGCAGTTCAAGACCAACATCGACGGGCTGGACATCCACTTCATTCATCAGCGCAGCAGGGAGCCAACCGCCCGCCCGCTGTTGATCACCCACGGCTGGCCCGGTTCGGTGGTGGAGTTCCACAAGGTCATCGCCCCGCTCACCGATCCGCAGGCGCACGGCGGCGACCCTGAGGACGCCTTCCACCTGATCTGCCCTTCCCTGCCAGGCTACGGATTTTCCGGCAAGCCCAAGGAGGTCGGCTGGGGCGTGGAGAAGATCGCCCGGGTCTGGGATAAGCTGATGCTGCGCCTCGGCTACGACGCCTATCTCGCCCAAGGCGGCGACTGGGGCGCGGCGGTCACTACGGCCATCGGCAGGCAGAACCTTGGGCACTGCGCCGGCATCCACGTGAACATGCCCATCGCGCCGCCGACCGCACAGGCGCTGAAGAACCCTACGGAGCGCGAGCAAAGGGCCCTGGACGCCTCGAAGTACTACCAAGACTGGGACTCCGGCTACTCCAAGCAGCAAAGCACCCGTCCACAGACCCTGGGCTACGGCTTGGTGGACTCCCCCGCCGGCCAAGCCATGTGGATACTGGAGAAATTCTGGCGCTGGACGGACTGCCAAGGCCACCCGGAGAACGCCCTGAGCCGGGATGAACTGCTGGACAACATCATGTTCTACTGGCTAAACCGCGCCGCGGCCTCCTCAGCCCGCCTGTACTGGGAAAGCTTCGCCACCTTCGGCGGCGCCGACGGCCGGGTCGAGCTGCCCACCGGGGCCAGCATTTTCCCCAAGGAAGTGGTGCTCACCCCCCGCTCCTGGGCGGAGCAGCGCTACGGCAACATCCTGTACTGGAGCGAACTGGACCGCGGCGGCCATTTCGCCGCATTCGAGCAGCCGCAGCTTTTTGTGCAGGAGGTCACCCAGGCTTTCCGCCTGATGCGGTGACGCGCCGGCCGGGGGAACCTCTGCACAAGTCGCGTTCGCCCAGCGCCCCGCTCTCAGCAGCCGGAGATGGCGTTGCGGC
>CAYGBY010000265.1:0-3497 GCA_964348115.1 uncultured Pseudomonadales bacterium | reverse complement strand
CGAGTATCTTGTCGCCCTGGAGGCCGCTTGATCGAACTGCGCCATAAGTACTGAGCCGGTACACAGGCGAGACATCCAGCCCAATTCGGGTATAATCCCGCGCCCGGCGCCGCGCAGGCGGTTTGCATTGCGCTGATTCTACGCCTTAATGTGCGCCAGGTTTTGCAGCTTTGGGAGTTTGGGCCTCATGCAGATCCGGTTATTGCTCGCCGCGCTTGGCCTAATGCTGACCGCGTCCGTCCATGGGGCGGGGGATGCGCAGGCGGGCAAGGCCATATCCCTGGCCTGTTCGGCTTGCCATGGCATGGACGGCGCCACTGGGCTTACGCCCGAGCACCCCAACCTAGCCGGGCAGAATGAGAAGTACCTGCTGCGCCAAATGGAGCTTATCCAGTCCAACGAGCGCCCCATTCTGCTGATGACCGGGCAGCTCACGGGCAAAACCCCCCAAGATCTGGCGAATCTGGCCGCCTACTATGCCTCCCTGCCAAGCAAGCCGGGGCAGGCGACGGGCAGCGAGGCGCAACTCGCCCAGGCGGCGGCCATTTTTCGCGGCGGCGCGCTGGACCGCATGGTGCCAGCCTGCATAGCCTGCCATTCCCCATCCGGGCTGGGCAACGCCCCAGCCGGCTTTCCACAGCTCAGTGGCCAGCCGGCTGTGTACACCGCTTTGCAATTGAAGGCCTATCGGGAGGGCGAGCGCACCACGGATGAAGACTACGGCGGCATGATGCGCGCCGCCGTGCGGGCGCTGACGGATGGGGAGATCACCGCTTTGGCCGCCTATCTGCAGGGCTTGACGCCCCCCGTGGATCACGCTTGGGCTGCGAAATGAGGCGCCCGTGCGGTACGCTGAAACGTAAGAAACTTATGGGACAGGACACTAGGGAACCTCTGAACAAGTCGCGTTCGCCCAGCGCCCCGCTCTCGGCAGCGGGAGATGGCGTTGGGGCCATGGGAAGGCAACTCGCAGAGCAGAGGGCATTCCACGGTCCGCACGCCGCGGTGCGCCCTTCGGGAGGGCCGAAAGGGCGCGCTGGCTGTGTTGCGGCTCATTGTGCGGGGCCTGCCGCACGGCTTCGCCGCGCCTCGCCATCACGCTCTTTCGGCTCCTGTGGGCTTCCGGGACTTGTTCAGAGGTTCCCTAGGACGGCTTCCGTGCTTGCGCAAAGACTGCTTTCCGGCGTGGCTTTCCTGGTCGCTGGCTTGCTGGCGGCGTTGACCCATGCGCAAGCCTATGAGGAAGGCGTTCACTATGAACGTCTGCCCGCGGCGGTGTACGCCGACGCGCCCCTTGAGGTGACCGAAGTGTTCAGCTACGCCTGCATCCACTGCTACACCTTTGACCCGCTGCTGGAGCATTGGGTGGGCAAGCTGCCGGACGATGTCAGCTTCCGGCGCATGCCGGCTGTGTTCAACAGTGCTTGGGAGGTGTTGGCGCGGCTCTTCTATGCGGCGGAGTTGCTCGAGGTGTCTGAGAAAATGCACACGCCCATCTTTCAGGCGCTGCACGAGCGTAACCTGGACCTGTTGGCGCCGGAAGTTGCCGCCGCCTTCTTTGCGGAAACCGCCGGCGTGGACGAAGAGGCCTTCCACGATGCACTGGCGTCATTCGCCGTGCAGACCCGTGTGCAGCGGGCGGTTGCGGCGGTGCGGGCCTACCGCGTCAGCGGTGTGCCCACGTTGGTGGTGAATGGCAAGTACCGCATCGACAGCCAGGATGCGGGCGGCTATGAGGGGATGTTGAAGGTGGCGGACCATCTGCTTGAAGCGGAGCGCGCCGCAATGGCCGCCGAGTAGCGCCATCCATGTCCTTGCAGGCGGCGGCACAAGCGCGGCGGCGCCCTCCTCTCGGGCCGCCGCGTCCCCTGATCGCCGCTCCGCCCCCCGCCAAAGCCTCCAACCGGCTGCGGTTGCTCAGCTTCAACATTCAGGTTGGCATCAAGACCAGCGGCTATCGGCAGTATGTCACCAAGGGTTGGAAGCATGTGCTGCCCCACGTGCATCAGGGACAAAACCTGAAGCGCATCGCCGAAGTGGTGGCCGGATATGATCTTGTGGCCCTGCAGGAGGTGGACGGCGGCAGCTTGCGCAGCGGTTTTGTCAACCAGGTGGAGTACTTGGCCCGCGAGGCCCGCTTCCCCTACTGGTACACGCAGCTGAACCGCGATCTGGGCCCCTTGGCCCAGCACGGCAACGGCCTGCTGACGCGGGTGAGGCCCAGGGGCCTTGAGGACCATAAGCTGCCTGGCGCCATTCCCGGACGTGGCGCCATCCTGGTGCGGATGTCTTGGCAGGGCGAGGAGATCTTGCTGGTGCTGCTGCATCTTTCCTTGGGCTGGCGCTCCCGGCAGCAGCAGTTGGCCTATGTGCAGGAACTGATTGAAGGGGAGGCCCATGCGGTGGTGATGGGCGACATGAACAGCCATCTGTCCCGCTTGCTGGCCCGTTCCCCGCTGCGGCATTCATCCCTGCGTCCGGCGGCGCCAGCCCAACCCACTTGGCCAGCTTGGCGCCCGGCCTTGGCCCTGGATCACGTGCTGGTCACCCCCGGCATCGCTGTGCAGGACCATCGCGTGCTGAATTGCCATCTGTCCGACCATCGGCCCATTGCCGTTACGCTCAGCCTAAGCTGAACCGGGGAGGCGAGCCTTGTCCGCCGCGCTGCCGCAAGATCAGGAAACGGACCAGGGCTGGCGGCTGGAGCAACGCGAATGGCTGGAGGCCTTGGGTGATGTGCTGGAGCACCGCGGGGAGCAGGAGGCCAAAGCCCTGCTGCTGAACTTGCAGCACTACCTCAGCCGGCAAGGCGTGGTGCTGACCGAGGCCGCACTGAACACCCCCTACAAGAACACCATCGACCTGAAGGATCAGCCCCAGTATCCAGGCAACATCGAACTGGAGACCCGCATCGCCAACATCATCCGCTGGAATGCAGTGGCGATGGTGCTGCAGGCTTTCGATAGCGGTTCCGGCGTCGGGGGGCATATCGCCACCTATTTGTCGGCCGCCACCATGATGGAAGTGGGCCTGAACCATGTGTTTCGCGTCGGCGGCGCGCCTGGGCAGGGCGACCAGGTGCATTTCCAGCCCCATACGTCCCCCGGCGTCTACGCCCGCGCCTACCTGGAGGGCCGCTTGACGCAAGCTCAGTTGCGCAACTTCAGGCGTGAGCTGGGCGCGGGCGGAGGCTTGCCGTCCTACCCCCATCCCCGCCGCCTGCCCTGGTTCTGGTCCATGCCCTCGGCCAGCATGGGCCTGTCCACCCCATGCGCCATCTATCAAGCGCGCTTCGCCAAGTACTTGGAAAGCCGGGGCCTGAAAGCGCCCGGAGACGGCAAGATCTGGGCCTTCATCGGCGACGGCGAGGCGGACGAGCCGGAAGTGCTGGGCACCATCAACATAGCCAGCCGGGAGGAGCTGGACAACTTGGTGCTGGTGGTCAACTGCAACCTGCAGCGCCTGGACGGGCCGGTGCGCGGCAACGGCAAGATCAT
>CAYGBY010000264.1:0-3518 GCA_964348115.1 uncultured Pseudomonadales bacterium | reverse complement strand
AGATCATCGACGTCAACATGGACGAAGGCATGTTGGACTCCCGCGCCGCCATGGTGCGTTTCCTGAACCTAATCGCCGCGGAACCGGAAATCGCCCGAGTGCCGATCATGATCGACTCCAGCAAGTGGGCGGTCATCGAAGCTGGCCTGGAATGCGTGCAGGGCAAGGCGGTGGTGAACTCCATCAGCCTCAAGGAAGGCGAAGCCGCCTTCATGGAGGCGGCGCGCGCCTGCCGCCAACACGGCGCCGCAGTAATGGTCATGGCCTTTGACGAGCAGGGGCAGGCTGACACCTTGGCGCGCAAGACCGCCATTTGCCAGCGCAGCTACCGCATTCTGGTGGACGAACTGGGCTTTCCGGCGCAGGACATCATCTTCGACCCCAACATCTTCGCCATCGGCACGGGCCTGGAGGAGCACCGCAACTACGCTTTGGACTTCATCGCAGCCTGCCGCTGGATCCGCGCCAACCTGCCGGGCGCCCATACCTCCGGGGGGGTCAGCAACGTCTCCTTCGCCTTCCGCGGCAACAACCCCCTGCGCGAAGCCATCCACAGCGTGTTCCTGTACCACGCCATCGAGGCCGGCCTGACCATGGGCATCGTCAATGCCGGTCAGTTGGGCATCTATGCGGATCTGCCCGATGCGTTGCGGGAGCGGGTGGAGGATCTTGTCTTGAACCGCCGTGCGGACGCCACGGAGCGGCTGCTGGAGGTGGCTGACAGCTCTGACAGCTATAGCGGCAGCGCCGCGCGCCAAGCCGGGGAGGACTTGGCTTGGCGGCAACTGCCTGTGGCCCAACGGCTGCGCCACGCCCTGGTGGCGGGCATTGACAAGCATATAGTCGCCGACACGGAGCAGGCCCGCCTGGCCGCCGCCAACCCCATAGAAGTCATCGAAGGGCCTCTGATGGAAGGCATGAACGAGGTGGGCGACCTGTTCGGCGCCGGCAAGATGTTCCTGCCGCAGGTGGTGAAGAGCGCCCGGGTCATGAAGAAGGCCGTGGCCCACTTGACGCCATTCATGGAGGCGCAAAAGGAGGCTGAGGCCAAGGTCAAGGGCGTGATCGTCATGGCCACGGTGAAGGGCGACGTGCACGACATCGGCAAGAACATCGTCGCGGTGGTGATGCAGTGCAACAACTTCCAGGTGCATGATCTGGGGGTGATGACGCCTGCCGAGCAAATCCTGGCGAAAGCCCGGGAGGTGCGCGCGGACCTCATCGGCCTTTCCGGCCTCATCACCCCCTCACTGGACGAGATGGTGCACGTGGCCGCGGAGATGCAGCGCTTGGGCTTTCGCACCCCTCTGCTGATAGGCGGCGCCACCACCTCCAAGGCGCACACTGCGGTGAAGATAGAACCCTGCTATGGAAACGCCCCCGTGGCCTATGTGCCGGATGCTTCCCGGGCCGTGGGCGTGGCGCATAAACTCTGCTCCCAAGCGGTGCGCGACGGCCTTGCGGCCGATCCCTTCGTGGCGCGGATGCGGGCGGACTATGCGGCCATCCGCCAACGCCACGCCCTGCGTCAGAAGCGGGTGGAACTGCTGAGCCTAGCCGCAGCGCGGGAGAACAGGCTGGCTGTCGACCGGAGCAGCTATCGGCCGCCCCGGCCTGGCCATCCCGGCGTACAGGCGCACAGCTTCCAGATAGCGGAACTGACGCCCTATATCGACTGGACGCCTTTCTTCCTGACTTGGGAACTGGCCGGCAAATACCCCCGCATCCTGCAGGACGAAAAGGTGGGCGGCGCAGCGACCGCCCTGTTCGCGGACGCCCAGACCATGCTGAACCGCTTGATTGACGCATCAGCAAAGCCGGGGCTGCCGGCACCGCTTGCCATCAGCCCCGGCAGCCAGCCGGCCAAGACCCTAGAACCTGCGCCCGCCCACCCCCGCGGCGCCAGCCTGACCATTCGCGCCGTCACCGGCATCTGGCCCTGCCGCCGCGCCGGCGATGAGGACATCGACCTGTATGCCGACGCCGCCTGCACGAGGCCCTTGGCCCGGCTGCACCACCTGCGCCAGCAGCGCCTGCTGCCGGAAGGCAAGCCCAACCTCAGCCTGGCGGACTTCATATCGCCGGACCTGGACTATATCGGCGGCTTCGCGGTCACAGCGGGCTTAGGGCTGGAGGCCGCCATCAAGGCGCACGGTGACGACGACTACAACAGCATCCTAATCAAGGCCCTGGCGGACCGTTTGGCGGAAGCCGCTGCGGAGCGCCTGCACGAGCTGGTGCGCCGCCGCATCTGGGGCTACGCCAAGGACGAGCAGCTGGACAACGACGCACTGATCGCCGAGCGCTACCAAGGCATCCGCCCGGCGCCCGGCTACCCCGCCTGTCCCGACCACACGGAAAAGGCCACCCTGTTCCGCCTGCTGGACGCCGAGCAGGCCACCGGCATGGAGCTCACCGAGCACTACGCCATGCTGCCGGCGGCATCCGTATCCGGCTGGTACTTCGCCCACCCGGAAAGCCGCTATTTCGGCGTTGGCAAAATTGGCCAAGACCAGCTACAGGACTACGCCGCCCGCAAGAACATGCCTCCCGAAGCCGCCGCCCGCTGGCTGCGCCCCAATCTGGCTGAGTAAGCCTACCCATTGCCGCTGCCCAACCCGGCCCAATCCCCAGCCAACGGGCAAGCCTCACGCGCTCTTGTCGACATCCGCGTTGACTGGTGATGATCGCCCGCCGGCGGCTTGTCTTTATTCCCCAGGCTCCGTCTGCAGTGGCCCGCCTCCTCCAGGGTCGGCCGGCGGCAGGAACCGCCTGCACAGGAGCCATGTGATCACCCCGATGGGAGCGCCGACCGGCAGGGCTATGTACACAAGCCCCTGCCAAGCCGCGAGATGCATCGCATAAGAGGGAAGCGCGAGGACCAATGGCAACATTAGAGGCCACGATAGAATAAATCGACACCAAGCAAACAGCGGCGTTAGGCAGCCCACCGCGGCGGCGACGACGTAGATCCGTCGCCGCCTCAGGATGGGCCACGCCCACATGCACGACAGGAGCGGAATGAGCCAGAAGACCGGGGAAGAAGAATGATAAAGGTCAAGATAGTAGGAAACCGTCGAAAACATACTTCTACACCACCCTCGATGCGCCAAGCGATTCTACAGCGACGGGCATAGACGATCGGGCTTGTCCAAAATGGCCCGTATCATCATCTCGTCAAGCGGTTCGAATAGCCATGAGCCCGCTCGGGAACCTCTGAACAAGTCCCGGAAGCCCAGAGGATCCTAAAGGGCGTGATCGCAAAGTACGGCGAAGGCGTGTGGCGGGCCCCACACAATGAGCCGCACACAGCCAGCGCGCCATTTAGGCCCTCCCGAAGGACGCCTCGTGGCGCACGGACTGTGGAATCCCCGCCGTGCTGCGGGTCGCCTTCCCAAGACCGCAACGCCATCTCCACCCGCAAACAGCGGGGCGCTGGGCGAACGCGACTTGTTCAGAGGTTCCCTAGGGAACCTCTGAACAACTGTCTGAATTGGCGGTTTGAAGGCCGGCGACAG
>CAYGBY010000263.1:0-3565 GCA_964348115.1 uncultured Pseudomonadales bacterium | reverse complement strand
AGTGCTCGCGCATGAAGGCGGTGTCGATCTCGTTGTCGAAGTGGCCGATGTTGCACACCACGGCCCCGCGCTTCAGGGTGCGGAGCATGTTGGCGTCGCACACCCTGCTGTTGCCGGTGCAGGTGACGATGAGGTCCGTGTCCTGCAGGAGGGCTTCGTTGACATCCTTCAGTTGGCCGGTGTTGAGGCCGCCCCGGTAGGGTGACACCAGTTCAAAACCGTCCATGCACGCCTGCATGGCGCAGATTGGGTCGGTTTCGGAGACCCGCACGATCATGCCTTCCTGACGCAGGCTCTGGCAGGAGCCCTTGCCCACATCCCCGTAGCCCACCACCAGCGCCCGTTTGCCGGCCAACAGCATGTCCGTGCCGCGCTTGATGGCGTCGTTCAGGCTGTGGCGGCAACCGTAGCGGTTGTCATTCTTGGATTTGGTGACCGAGTCGTTGACGTTGACGGCTGGGGTCTTGAGTTCGCCTTGGCGCAACATCTCCAACAGGCGGTGGACGCCCGTGGTGGTCTCTTCACTGATGCCGTGGATGCGGCTCAGCATGGCCGGGTAACGCTGATGGACCATCTGCGTGAGGTCGCCGCCGTCGTCCAGCAGCAGGTTGGCGTCCCACGGCTCGCCATTCTTCAGAATGGTTTGCTCGATGCACCATTCGTACTCCTGCTCCGTCTCCCCTTTCCAGGCGAACACGGGCACCCCCTTGGCCGCCATGGCCGCTGCGGCGTGGTCCTGTGTGGAGAAGATGTTGCAGGAGGACCAGCGCACTTCAGCGCCCAAGGCGATGAGCGTCTCGATGAGCACGGCCGTCTGGATGGTCATGTGGATGCAGCCGATGATCTTGGCCCCGGCCAAGGGCTGCTCGGCTTCATAGCGCCGCCGCAGGGCCATCAACGCGGGCATTTCCGCCTCCGCCAGCGTGATTTCCTTGCGCCCAAACTCGGCTAGCGCCAAGTCGGCGACCTTGCTGTCGCTAACAATTCCTTCAGACATGGGCTGCGCATTTTATCAGGCCGCCGCCGGAAGATGCAGCCCACAAGGCGGTGTTGCGAATATAATCGACGGCCATTTGGCGGAGCATCAGCGGCTATGGCGGGTCAGGCGGATTTGCGTACGCGGCGGCGGGAATACGACGGCGGCCCTTTGCGGCGCACGGATGTAGCCGGCCCGCTTGAGCAGTTTGCCGCCTGGCTTGAGGCGGCGGAGGCCGGGGGCTGTTGGGATGCGACGTCCATGGCGTTGGCCACCGTCAGCGCAGACGGTGCGCCGTCGCTGCGCATGGTGCTGCTCAAGCACTTCGATGCCCAGGGTTTTTGTTGGTACACGGATTACCGCAGCCCAAAGGGGGTGGATTTGACGCACAACAGCCGCGCCGCGCTGTTGTTCTACTGGCGGGAGTGGAGCCGCCAAGTGCGCATCACGGGCAGGGTGGAGCGGCTCTCGGCCCAGGCGTCGGAAACCTATTTCCAGTCCCGCCCTGAAGACAGCCGCTTTGCCGCCGCAGCCTGTGTGCAGTCCGCCCCGGTGGCGGACCGGGCCACCTTGGAACGGAGCCTGCTGGCGCTGCGCAAGCGCCATCCCGAGGGCGACGTGCCTCGTCCGGAGCAATGGGGCGGCTACCGTCTGCGCCCGCAGGAGCTGGAATTCTGGCAGGGCAGGGCGGGCCGTCTGCATGACCGCTTGGTTTACCGTTCCAATGGCGAAGGGGGCTGGGTGGTGGGACGGCTGCAGCCCTGAGCATCCATATGGCGCGAACCGCACTACCGCACTATGCACTCACTAGTGTGCTATCCCGCAAGCGCAAGTAAGTGGGTTTTAGTCGCTAGGCCATTTTGGCTCCCGGCAAGGCGCGGCGACGCCCTGTGGGCAGGCCACACACAAGGAGGAGCGGAGGAGCAACGCGGCCGGGGGCCAAAATGGCCACGAATAATCACACTTGCTTGCGGGACAACACACTAGGCACTAAGGACAAAAAGATGAACAAGGTTGAGTTTGGCATTGGCCTGCGCCGCTTTGCGGATGTGGCGGCAGACGCCCGGCAGGCGGAGGCATTGGGGTACGAGTATGTCTGCACGGGGGAGCATGTGTTCTTCTATGGTCCTGTGGGCAACGGCCTCATCGCCCTGGCCGCCGCCGCCGGGGCGACACAGCGCATCCGCATCATGTCCACCATTACCTTGGCGCCTCTGTATCCTCCGGCGCTGCTGGCCAAGCAGGCCGCTTCCCTGGATCTGGTGTCCGGCGGGCGCTTCAGCTTGGGCGTAGGCGTGGGCGGTGAGTTCCCCAAGGAGTTCGAGGCCTGCGGCGTGCCGGTGCGGGAGCGCGGCGCCCGCACCGACGAGGCGTTGGCTGTGCTGCGCCGCTTGTGGACGGAGGATGACGTCCGGTTTAAAGGGCGCTTCACCACCCTGGGCGGGGTCACCCTGGCCCCCAAGCCTGTGCAAAAACCCCATCCGCCCATCTGGATATCAGGGCGCAGCGAGGCGGCCATGGGTCGCTGCGCCCGCGCCGGCACGGGCTGGCTGCCCTACATGTACACACCGGAGATGTTGGCGAAAAGCTTGGCGCGCATCGGCGAACTGGCGGCGGATGAGCAGCGCGGCGCACCAGTGCGGCCGGGCTTGTTCATCTTCTTTGCGGTCCATGAGGATCGCGCCACGGCGTTGCGGATGGCCACGCAGCGGCTGTCGGCGCAGTACAACCAGGACTTTTCCGCCCTAGTCGGCAAGTACGCCTTGGCTGGCAATCCGGATGACTGCGCGGCCCGCATTCAGGAATACGTGGAGGCCGGGGCGCAGACCATCATGCTCAATTCAGCCTGTCCAAATGAATACGTGGCGCAGAATGAGCGCCTGTTGGCGCAGGCCGTAATGCCCGCTTTCCGACGTTGAACAGGGCTGGTGGCGGCAGCCGGCGCAAAGACCGGCAGGGAAACCTCTAAGCCTTGTTGGCCTTGCTGATCACGATGTGCCGGGTTTTACCGCCCGGGCGCCAACCGGTGACCCCCGCAGGGATCTTCTGAATTTTCTTACCCTCCGCCAGGAAGGCCTGGACATCCTTTGCGATGGTTTCTCGGGCATCTGCGGAAGACAGTATGGGCTGTCTCTTTGCTTTTTTTCTGGCCATGATTGAACCAATGGTTGAGAATCTGGTGGCGGAGGGACCGTAGGCGGGAGCTGGCCGTTGGCGGAACGCTCAGGCCGGAGGGCGTTGGCCTGGATCTGCGTCAGAGCATCTCAGTTTACTGCTTGTGCCTCCGTTGATTGATGGCCGGATTTTGCGGGCCAATTGATGTGCGAATGCTAGCACAGATTAGAGCACAGTCCAAATATTTTTCGCCCTGAACCCGCCGCCGGAGTTAGTGTGCTGTCCCGCAAGTAACTCGGTTTTAGTCGCTAGGGAACCTCTGAACAAGTCCCGGAAGCCCAGAGGGAGCCTAAAGGGCGTGATGGCAAGGCGCGACGCCGCCTTGTGGCGGGCCCCACACAAGGAGGAGCAACATGGCCGGGGGCCAAAAGGGCCACGAATAATCACACTTGCTTGCGGGACAGCACACTAGGG
>CAYGBY010000262.1:0-3621 GCA_964348115.1 uncultured Pseudomonadales bacterium | reverse complement strand
CATCACGCCCTTTAGGCTCCTCTGGGCTTCCGGGACTTGTGCAGAGGTTCCCTAGACGGCGGGATTAGGGCTTTTCGAGGCCAACGGACCACTAAACCACTACCAGAAGGTTGGCATGTTTACTGTATTCATATATAGTTTCGGCGGCTACGGTCGATGGATTTCCCGAAGCCCACTACATTACAGAAGTCGAACAGGGATACGGCAAAGCCACGCTGCCGTGTAGACCCGCGTACAATACGCCAAGGCCCTACAGAAAATGACCCGCAATACCGCCACCACATAACGACCCATGCTTGGCGAACCACAGACCCCAGCCACCCGGAACGGCGGCCCCGCAGCAAAGTCGCCGCGCCGCTCTGATCGAGACCACCATGCTGGCCACCACCGATGCGGGCGACACAGTTTGGGAGCCCTTCGGCGGACTGTGCCCCGCCGCCATCTGCGCCTTCCGACATGGTCGGGCGTCCCACAGCGCGGAGAGCGTCCCGGAGTTCTACCACGCAGCCGTCGAAAGACTGCAAGCATGCCACGAACGCCTAGGGAACCTCTGAACCGCGCGGTAGGGCGACTTACGCCCTGACGTACGCTTCCTGCGCCCGACCGCCGACTAGCTGTCCCGCCCCCCATCGGCGGCTATCGATAGTAGGCGTTCTCCGTCATGCTGTGGTCCGTCACGTCCTTGATGGCGGCCAAGTCTGGAATCTGCGCCATCAGGGACGTCTCAACGCTTTGCTTCAAGGTGATGTCCACTGCCGCGCAGCCTTGGCAGCCGCCGCCGAACTGCAGGACGGCGGTGTTGTCCTCGAGCACTTCCACCAAGGTGACCATGCCGCCATGGGACGCCAAGCCGGGATTGATCTCGTTGTACAGCACATAGTTGATGCGATCCGCCAAGGGGGAGTCGTCATCCACGTTGGGCACCCGGGCGTTAGGCGCCTTGATGGTGAGCTGGCCGCCCATGCGGTCCTCCTGGAAGTCCACTTGAGCATCCTCCAGGTAGGGCTCGCTGCGCATCTCCACCCAAGCGCGGAAGCCATCGTAGGCGAAGGGGATGTCCCCGTCCTGCTCCTCCCCAGGGCGGCAGTAGGCGATGCAGGTCTCCGCATGGGGGGTTCCTGGCTGGGCGACGAACACGCGAATGCCAACATCCGCATCCTCCTGCTTGGACAGCAGATCGCGCAAGTAGGCTTGGGCGCGCTCGGAAATTTCGATCATGGCAATTCCCGACTAAATTACTCAGGCATTGTAACCGCCAGTGAGGGGAAGGCAACCCGTCCGGTCAGGTTATCAGGTTGACCGCCAATCCGAAGGGTTGCCGCCGGCGCCACGAGCAAAGCCGGCGCGGCGCCACAGCTGCACCGAACAGCTTAGTCCGCATGTAGCGCCTGCCCCCTGGGGAGCCGTCGAATGTTTTTGCCTTTCAGCGCGTTGCCCCGCAAGGCGGATCAGAACACGAGGCGCAGCACGCTTTCCCCGACGCAGGCCGGCTTGGACTGGCCCTCCACCTCCAAGGTGAGTTGGTTGACCACCTCCAGCATGTTGCCTTTCACCTCGACGCTCAACACCTTGCCGCGGGTGCGGATGCGGGCGCCAACCGGCACCGGCGCCGGAAAGCGCACTTTGTTCCAGCCGTAGTTGATGCCCAGCTTCATGCCGGGCAACGCCGGCAGGCCCACGCCCTCGCCACCGGGCAGGAAACTCATCAAGGACATGCTGAGCTGCCCGTGGGCGATGGGCGCGCCGAACGGGCCGGCTTTGGCGCGCTCCGGGTCTACATGGATCCACTGATGGTCCATGGTGGCGTCAGCGAAGTTGTTGACGCGATCCTGGGTCATCTCGAACCAATCCGTCGGCTCGGACGCCTTCCCGATGCGGGCGGCAAGCGCCTCCCGGCCTTTTTCAAGGGCTTCATTCGCCATGTGCGGCCTCCAATGCAGTGCGTGTGGCGATGATTATAGAGATTCCCGTCAACTTCGGGATACCCCGGCGCGCGCCGCAATCTCGGCCTCCACCCGCCACAGCCGGTCCTGGCCCCAGCAACTGAAGGCGCCGCTCTTGGCGCCGCCGGACACCTGGTAGCTGGGCACCCCCCAAAGCCCCGCTTCGTTCAGTTCGGACAGGTTGCGCTCCAGTTCCGCCTGCCAGCCATCCTGGCCTAGGCGCCGGCGCCCTTCGGCCCAGTCCAGGCCAGCCCGCTCCACAACCCGCCGCAGGCCGCGCTTGGAGGAGATGTCGATGCCGTCCGCAAAAGCGGCGTCCAAGTAGGATTGCAGGTATTCCGCCGCCCGGCCGCTTTCCCGCGCCCAAGGGTAAAGTGAGAAGGCGGCTTCCACCGGCGCCCCGAACGGGTCCACAATGCGCCCGAACCGCACCCCGGCGGCGTCAGCCTCCCGGCGCGTGTCGCTGACGATGTATACGCCCTTGGCGGCGGGCGCCGGCACGCCGCGCATCATCATGGGCATTACCGGCTTGAGCCGCAGCCGCACCCCAGTGCGGGCGGCCAATTGCAAAGTGCTGCGGAAGCTGATGGCCGTGTAGGGGCTGCGCAGGGAGGGGAACACCGCCACGGTCACCCGGGCCGCCGCCAAGCCGGTGGCATCCACGGGCGTGGGACGGGGCACGCACAGCGGCGCATCGGGTCCATGACTTAGGCCTTCGGCCACCAAGCGCTGCTCCAGCCGGCACAGCCGATCCACCCCCCAATACCACTCCCCTTCAAAGTGGAACATGCCGCCGCGATAGTGGCCCAGACGACGACGCAGCGCATCACCTTGGCGCAAGGCCTCCTCAGCGGCCTCCCGTGACCTATCCGGCGTCCCCCCGGGAAGCCCCCGCCAAAGGTCCTCCCCCACTTCGCGGGCGGCTTCGGCAAAGCCCTCCGCGCCCAAGCGCCCCGACAAGCGCCGGTTGGCCGCCAGCACCGCCTCCGTTCCGGGCAAGGCCGCATCGGCGGGAAAGGAAAGGCCGTAAAATGGCGCGACATCCTGCGCGTCCGCCAAAGCCCAAGCTGGGTAGCGCTGCGTGTCCCCGGCGAAGTCAGCACCCTGCGGCGGCGCCAAATAGGGCAGAATCTGAACGGCGTAGCGCTCTTGCAGCCGCCCCAAAACCTGCGACGCCAAGTGGCTGTACGGGTCATCCACCTGATGGAAGTAGTGCACGATGGGCGCCCCGCCGCCCAACCGGCGCCGCATTCGCGCCCGGCTGCGCACCAAGCCCCGCCGAGCGTGGCTGGCGAAGATGCGCATGAACAAAGACCTAAGGGCGGTGTCAGGCTTCATTGCGCAGGTTCTCCAAGCAAACTTGCGCAACCTTAACCCATTACCATCCCCGCCGCTTCCCAAACCAGCCGCGCCCTGTAGGCCCCTCCGAAGGGCAACCGCAACTTGTTCAGAAGTTCTCTAGCGTCCTGTTAACACTGTCTGGGTTGGCCCTGCCGGGAGCCGTTTTTGCTCCGGGCAAGGCGGAGCGGGCGCGGTGTGGCCGGCGCCACATGAGCGGGCGGCAACGCGGTCCGGGGGAAAAACGGACCCGGCCCTTCGGGTTGCGCCCCAGGCCGCGCCGCCCGGCGTTGCCCGTCGCTCATTTGACGCTGGCCAAACCGCGCTCCTCGCGCCTTGA
>CAYGBY010000261.1:0-3767 GCA_964348115.1 uncultured Pseudomonadales bacterium | reverse complement strand
AAGCCCAGAGGAGCCTAAAGGGCGTGATGGCAAGGCGCGGCGAAGCCGTGTGGCTGCCCCCCACACAATGCGCCGCAACATAGCCAGCGCGCCCTTTAGGCCCTCCCGAAGGGCGCGGATCAGGCCCTTAAGGGCGGTAAACCGCCAAAAATGCGGGAATTGCGCTGATTAGGGTCGCAAAGACCGCGCAGTGATTATATATTCCGAACCTTCAGAACAACCCGCAATCCATCGGAGGGATACACCATGTCTATGGAGATGCAAGTCATCGACTATCTGGCGAAGTGGGCGCACTTTCTGTTCGGCATTACGTGGATAGGCCTGCTGTACTACTTCAACTTCGTGCAGACGGAGTACTTCAAGGAAGCGGACCCGAAAGCCCGCACGGACGCATTCACCAAGCTCGCGCCCAGGGCGCTATGGTGGTTTCGTTGGGGGGCGATGTTCACCCTCATCAGCGGCATCATCATGCTGGGCATCCGCGGCGCCACCCTGACGGTGGACCTCACCCTTGGCTCCGTCATCGCCATCCTGATGTTCCTGAACGTCTGGCTCATCATCTGGCCCAACCAGAAGATCCTCATCGCCTCCAATGCGCAGATCAAGGATGGCGGCGAAGCCCTGCCGGAAGCGGCTGCTGCTGCGCCCAAGGCTGCCTTGGCGTCCCGCACCAACACCCTGTTCTCCATCCCCATGCTGTACTTCATGGGCTCCTCCTCCGCCGGCCTGCACAACGGCATGTTGATGAGCGGAGACAACACCACCGGCTTGGTCATCACCCTGATCATCGTCGGCGCCCTGGAGTTGAACGCCATATTCGGCAAGCAGGGCGTAATGACCACCATCAAGGGCGTCATCACGTCTGGCTTCGTGCTTTGGGCGGTGCTCCTTGGTGTGCTGATGCTCACCAAGGAGCGAGCGGCGGTTGCCGAAGCGCCAATGGTTGAGCCAATGGCGGAAGCTGCGGCTGCGCCTGACATGCCTCCCGCGGCTGGGGAGCCGGCGTCCATCATGGCTGATGCCGAGGCTGAGGCGCCGATGGCTGAGTCCCCAGCGGAAGCGGAAATGGCGGAGGGCGCCGCGGAAGCGGATGCTGGGGATGCTGCAGATGAAGCGGATGCCGGTAGTGCGGAAACTGAAGCGGATGCCGGTGATGCGGAAGCCGAAGCGGATGCCGATGGCGCCGCCGGTGACGCAGGCGCCGAAGCCGGGGCGGAAGAGGGCGCCGCCAGCTAGGGCGCCCTGCGGATCTGGCAGGCTTTAATGCTTGGCTAGGACGTCTCCGCAACTGGGGGCTACGGCCGTTGTGGCTGATGCCTAGGGAACCTCTGAACAAGTCGCGTTCGCCCAGCGCCCCGCTGTTTGCGGGCGCAGATGGCGTTGCGGCCAAGGGAGGGCAACCCGCGGCGCGGCGGGGATCCCGCAGTCCGTGCGCCGCGGGGAGGGCCTATAAGGGTGCGCTGGCTGTGTTGCGGCTCATTGTGTGGGGGGCAAGCCACACGGCTTCGCCGCGCCTTGCCATCACGCCCGTTAGGCTCCTCAGGGTTTCAGGGACTTGTTCAGAGGTTCCCTAGGGCTTGCCAAAGCCCTGCCGCGGCCCTTTGCAGGTCTTGAGCTCCTCCTTACTTTGCGCAGCCTGAATGTCCTGTCGGGCTTTCGGTGCCATGGCCGAAGCTATGGTCTATGGGAGGCTCTAACCTATAATGCCGAACTTGGCGGTTTGAGGATGAGCAGATGTCGGATCACAACAGCACCAGCATTGCCGCCGCACCCGATGATGCCCGCAGACGGCCTGCTGGCGGCCGGCGGCGGCCCGGCGGCAAGGGCGGCGGCAAGTCGCTGTTCGTCAACTTGATTTTGGTCGTGTTGGTGGCTGGGCTCGGCGCCGCCGGCTGGTTCATCGCCAACCAACAGCGCCTGTTGGTGGCGGAGCAGGCCAATGCGGCCCAGGCCAACCGGCGGCTGCATGCCTTGGAGGAGCGTCTGCGCATGACGGATCAGGTCATAACCGAAAGCGATGCGGAGACGGGCGAGCAGCTTGACTTTTGGGAATCCGAAGTGCGTAAGCTTTGGGCGGTGGCCAATGAACGCAACAAAGGCTGGATTCAGGACAACCAGAAAAAGCTGGATGCGCAAAACGCCTCCATCGACAGCCTGCAGGGCAGCAACAAAACCCTAAAGAGCATGGTGGACCGGCACGAACAGGCGTTGGGCCGGCAGCAGGAGGTGATCGATCAACTCACCAGCGTGGAAATGCAGCTGCAGCAGCTGATCCGCGGCCAGCGGGACATCGTTGACCGGGTGAACGCCAATTCCCGCAGCGTCGCCACCTTCAGCGGCCAGATCAAGGAGCATGACCAGGCCATTGCCGCCATAGACAGCTACCGCCGCCAAACCAACAACCGGCTGGTGCAGATCGATGACCGCTTGACGCAGATCGATGGCCGTTTGGCCAGCTTGACCCCTGCGTACACGACGCCCGGCCTTTAGGCCAGTCCAGGCCAACAACGGCAAATAAGGGGAGGCGGCGCTTGGAAGGCATTAACGAAAGCAACGTCACCGCCTGGCTGGCGGAGCGCATCCCGGGCCTTGCGCCCCCGCTGCATTTTTCCCTTATCGCCGGTGGGCACTCCAACCTGACCTATCGTGTTGCGGATCAGGCGAGTGCCGCCTACGTCCTGCGCCGTCCGCCTTTGGGCGCCGTGCTGGAAAGTGCCCATGACATGGGGCGGGAGCATCGCATCATAGATGCCCTGCAGGATGCCCCGGTGCCGGTGCCGCCGGCCATCGGGCTGTGCCGGGACACGGCGGTCAACGGGGCGCCCTTCTATATCATGCGCTTCGTGCAGGGCGCAGTGCTGCACAACGCGGACGCCGCCCGGCCCTTGTCCCCGGCGGCCCGCGCGGGCGTGGGCATGGACGCGGTGGAGGTGCTGGCGCGCCTGCACAACTTGGATCCGGATGCCGTGGGACTAGGGCGCCTTGGCCGCAAGGAGGCTTACCTCGCCCGCCAGCTAAAGCGTTGGACAAGGCAATGGCAGGCATCCAAGACCCATGAGGTGCCGGAAATGGAGGCCACCGCCCGTCTGCTGCAAGAGACCATGCCGGAGCAGATTGGCGCCGCCATCGTGCATGGCGACTATCGCCTGGGCAACATGATCGTGGCGGATGGCAAGGTCCAGGCCGTATTGGATTGGGAGCTCTGCACCCTGGGCGACCCCTTGGCGGATGTGGGCTACCTGCTGAACGCCTGGGTGCAGCCGGACGATCCCAATCTGGATGATGGCGCAACGGAAATGCCCCCCACCGTTGTGGGCGGCTTCCCCAGCCGGGAGGCCATCAGCGAACGCTATGTGGCCCGCACGGGACGCAGTCTGGACGGCATCAACTACTATCGCGCCTTCTCCCACTGGCGCATGGCCGCCATTGGCCAGGGCGTGTACAAGCGCTATCTGGTCGGGGCCATGGGCGCCAACCGGGACCTGGATCTGGAGGCCTACAAGCAGAACGTCACAACACGCGCCCGCACCGCCCTCAGCCTGCTGACCTAAGAGAACGCCCGTTGCGCGCAAAGGATTCGCCGCAGGCAACCGGTGTTGCACTGCTGGGTTGAATGTAGGGCCCTAAAGGCGGCAGAAATTCCCAGGGGAGTTTTCTAGGGAACCTCTGAACAAGTCCCGAAGCCCAGAGGAGCCTAAAGGGCGTGATGGCGAGGCGCGGCGAAGCCGTGTGGCTTGCCCCCACACAATGAGCCGCAACACAGCCAG
>CAYGBY010000260.1:0-3889 GCA_964348115.1 uncultured Pseudomonadales bacterium | reverse complement strand
ACAGCCAGCGCGCCCTTTAGGCCCTCCCGAAGGGCGCCCCGCGGCGCACGGACCGCGGAATCCCCGCCGCGCTGCGGGCCGCCCTCCCACGGCCGCAACGCCGTCTCCGCCCGCAAACAGCGGGGCGCTGGGCGAACGCGACTTGTTCAGAGGCTCCCTAGTACAATGGGTGCGCAGGAAGTGCGCAAAGGGCTTATTCATGGACAGCGCTGGTTACTTGTTGGGGGCCTTTGCGGCAGTGGTTGCAGCGGCTTTGCTGGCTTGGGCCGGCAGCGTTGACGGCTTGGCGATCCTGGATGGAGCGCCCCTGTTCGCTGTTGCGGTGGCGGTGGCGTTTCTGTTGCAGTGGCTGGCCTTTGCGCCAGCCTACTTGCTGCAGAAGGAGCACTTCTTCGACCTTAGCGGCAGCCTGACCTACCTGCTTCTGGTTGGCTTGGCGCTGTGGGCGCGGGGGGATTTCGACGGACGGTCCTGGCTGATCGCGGCGCTGGTGGCCGTCTGGGCGGCCCGGCTGGGAACCTTTCTGTTCACCAGGGTGCTGCAGCGGGGCTTCGATAGACGGCTGGCGCGAATCAAGACCAATGGGGCGATGTTCTTCATGACCTGGACCCTGCAGGGGCTCTGGGTCTCCTGCACCTTGGCTGCCGGACTGGCCGCCATGACGGCTGCGCAGACGGTTCCTCTCGGCTGGCCGGCTCTCGCCGGAGCCAGCCTTTGGGCCTTGGGCTTTGTGATTGAAGTAGTGGCGGACCATCAGAAGCGGCGATTTCGGGCGGCGGCGGAAAATCAGGAACGCTTCATTTCTTCGGGGCTTTGGGCGCGTTGCCGGCATCCCAACTACTTTGGCGAGATTCTGCTGTGGGTCGGCATAGCGCTGATCGCGCTGCCGGCGCTGCAGGGATGGCAGCATTTGACCCTGGTTTCGCCCATTTTTGTATGGCTACTGCTGACGCGCATCAGCGGCATCCGCATGTTGGAGGCTCATGGCGACCGAAAGTGGCGGGAGGATCCCGCCTACCAAGCCTACAAGAAACGAACGCCAGCCTTGGTGCCGCGGCTCCGGCCGCCCGCCGGCTAGTGTGCTGTCCAGCGAGTAAGTGGGTTTTAGTCGCTAGGCCATTTTGGCTCCCGGCAAGGCGCGGCGACGCCCTGTGGCGGGGCCCACACAAGGAGGAGCAACGCGGCCGGGGGCCAAAAGGGCCACGAATAGTCACACTTACTCGCGGGACAGCACACAAGGTGCGGGCCTTGGCGCAAGCGGCCCATCCCGAAGCCTTGACGGCCTGACGAGTCAGCCGTGGGTGGGGATTCGGCCGCAAAAGGCGCAGGGCCGCCGCTTTGGGCGCATGGATGATGGCGGCAACGCAGCATCTCAAGGCCGTTGCCTCCTTGGGGTTCATCTCCCTGAACCTGTTGTTCTGGTGCTTTCCATTGCTCTTGCTGAGCCTGATCAAGCTGGCCTTGGGCCAGCGTCTGGTCTGGTTGCGCACCGCCATGAACGGCATTTACCGCACGGCCGTGCGGCTGGATCACTGGTGGTTGACAGAAGTGCTGGGCATGGACTGGGAACTGCCCGACCTGCATATGGACCGCAATGGCGTCTACATCATTCTATGCAACCATCAGTCTTGGAGTGACATTTTCCTGGTGCAAAGCGCCATCGCCCGCAACGGACCGATCATCAACTTTCTCTGCAAGCGGGAACTGGCCTGGGTGCCGGTGCTGGGGTTGATCTTCTGGGCTTACGGCTTCCCTATGCTGAAACGCAGGGCCGGGGGCGGGGAAACCGAGCGCAGCCGTCGCCAGGCGGACCATCGCCGCATTGCCCAGGCCTGCGCTGCGGTGGCGGCTGAACCTGCAGCGCTGCTCAGCTTCCCGGAAGGCACCCGCTGCACACCGGCCAAACGTGCGCAAGCAGCAAGCCCCTACGCCCATCTGCTGCCGCCGAAATCCGGCGGCTTCAACGCCATTCATGGCGCATTGCGGGACCGCGGCGCTGCAGTGCTGGACCTGACGCTGATCTACGCGGAGCAGGCAAACTTCTGGCGGTTTCTGGGCGCCGGCGTTGGGCCGGTCGTGGTGGAGGCGGAGTGGATTGAGGATCGGGAGTTGGCGGACGGGCGCCTCGGCGCTTGGCTTGCGGGTCGCTGGCGGGTCAAGGACGCCCGGCTGGCGGCCATGCGGCCGGGCTCGCAGGGGGTCAGTCGCTCGGGCGCAAGCTGACTTCACCGCCGGTGATTTCGATGACTTTCTCGCCGCAGCGTACGCGCAAGGCGCCTGTGGCGGTGACGCCAAGCACCCTGCCGGTGCGGACGTCTGCGCCCAAGGCGATCTCCACGCCCTTGCCGTGGCAGAGGTGCAAGTCGTCATAGGCGCCGCGCATGGGGGCGAAGCCGCGCCGCTTGAAGCCCTTGACGGCATCCACGATTGCACGGACCAAGGCGCCGGCAATGGCGTTTCGGCTGGTGGTGACGCCTTGGCATCTGAGGTCCGTAACCTGTTGGTCTATGCGAGCACGGACGTTTTCGGGCAAATCCACATTCAGGCCGATGCCGATGAGGCATTCACAGGCGTCAGCGCGGGCGACCAGTTCGATAAGGACCCCGCAGACTTTGGCGCCACCTATATATATGTCGTTCGGCCATTTGACCGCGACGCCGGCCAGCCCCTCCGACTGCAGCAGCCTGGCCACGGCCAAGCCCACGGCCAAGCTCAAGCCGCCCAGCGCCGCAGGCGGCGAGCGCAAAGCAAAGCCCAGGGTGACGGCGATATTGCGGGCGAAGGGGGTAAACCAGCGGCGACCGCGCCGACCGCGGCCAGCGGTCTGCAGTTCCGCAAACCAAACCCAGCCGTCCACCGAAGCTGACCCGGCCGCCGCCGCCATGCGGGAGTTGGTGGAATCCACCGCCGGAAATACCACAAGGTCGCGCAGCCAAGCGTCCGCCGAAGGGGGGAGAGCGTCGCGGATGGCGCCCTCATCAAGCAAATCGAGGCCTTCCGCCAAACGGACGGCGCCGTCGCGCACCAACAAGCCGAGTTCCTGCGGGCTGACCGGAAGAAAGCCAAACTGATCCGCCGGAACGTTGCCCTCCCGGGCGAGCCTGCCCAACAGGCCGGCAAGCTGCTCAGTCTGTCCGCGCGAGGCCAATGGCTTAGGCCGTCACGGCAGCGAACGGGGCCCTAGGGGACGCCCGCGCATCGGAAGAATGAACTGCCTCACGCCCTTCCATAAGGCGATGGGCGGCTGCTGCGCGGCAGGATGAACGTGCAAAACGAGCGTCCACAAATAAAGCCCCGCCATCGATGCAATGGCGGGGCTCGGCAACAAAATCCTGACGACGACCTACTCTCACATGGGGAGACCCCACACTACCATCGGCGCTGCGTCGTTTCACTGCTGAGTTCGGGATGGGATCAGGTGGTTCCAACACGCTAGCATCGTCAGGAAACCGGTTCCGCCGGCGCGGACAAGCCGCACGGGCGGAAAAATTCAGAAGACATGCAGCCTGCAACAACGCGGGATTGACGCGCCTCTGCGAATGCGCCCACCTGATCCACAACGCCAAATGCGTTCGATTATATGGTCAAGCCGCACGGGCAATTAGTACAGGTTAGCTCAACGCCTCACAGCGCTTACACACCCTGCCTATCAACCTCGTAGTCTTCGAGGGCCCTTCAGAAATCGTAATGATTTAGTGAGATCTCATCTCGAGGGAGGCTTCCCGCTTAGATGCTTTCAGCGGTTATCCTTTCCGAACATAGCTACCCGGCAATGCCACTGGCGTGACAACCGGAACACCAGAGGTTCGTCCACTCCGGTCCTCTCGTACTAGGAGCAGCTCCCCTCAAGTCTCAAACGCCCACGGCAGATAGGGACCGAACTGTCTCA
>CAYGBY010000259.1:0-3900 GCA_964348115.1 uncultured Pseudomonadales bacterium | reverse complement strand
TGTGTTGCGGCTCATTGTGTGGGGGGCAAGCCACACGGCTTCGCCGCGCCTTGCCATCACGCCCTTTAGGCTCCTCTGGGCTTCCGGGACTTGTTCAGAGGTTCCCTAGGCTGTTTTGGTAGCAGGGGCGATCCAGAATGAAGCGCCGCCCGCGGATCGGGGTGCTGGCCTCCCACGGAGGCTCCATACTGCAGGCCGTCGTGGACGCCTGCGCCGGCGGCGCCCTGCCTGCCGAAGTCTGCCTGGTGATCAGCAACAACAGCGGCGCCTTGGCGCTGCGCCGTGCGGCCGCGGCGGGCGTCGCAACCGCCCACCTCAGCAGCCGCACCCACCCCAATGGCCAAGACCTCGATGCAGCCATCCGCACCGCCCTGCAGCGGGCAGACGCGGATTGGGTGCTGTTGGCCGGCTACATGAAAAAGCTGGGGCCGCAAACCCTGACGGCCTTCCACCGCCGCGTCCTCAATGTCCATCCGGCGCTCCTGCCCAAGCACGGCGGGCGCGGCTTCTACGGGCGTCGTGTCCACCAAGCCGTGGTGAACGCCGGTGATCAGGAAACCGGGGCTACCATGCACTTCGTGGACGCCAACTACGACACCGGCCCAATCATTGCGCAGGCAAGGACGCCCGTGGCCCCGGAAGACCGGGCGGAGGATGTGGAGGCGCGGGTAAGGGGCCTGGAGCGCGGTTTGGTGGTGCGGACCCTGGCGGAGCTGGTTCGCCAACCTGACCAATAGCGGCGGCATCCAGTCGCGGCTAACCCTTGGGATGGCCTTCCGCCTTGGATTGGGTGCTCTTGGGGCATAATGCGCAGCGGCTGCGCTATGATGCCTACATACCGATTGGATGGAGTTATCAGATGCCACGCGATGTCATCCTGCCCGAAGCAGACCGAACCGCCTACCAGAGCTTCCACTTCGCCCCGGCGGTCCGCGCCGGCGGCTTGGTGCTGTGCTCCGGCCAAATTGGCATGGCGGACGGCAAGGTCCCAGACAGCGCCGAAGACGAATTCCGCTGCGCTTGGCGAGCGGTGGGCAGGGTGCTGCAGGCCGCCGGCCTAGGCTATGAGGACGTCCAGGAGATCACCACCTACCATGTCGGACTGCAGCGGCACCTAGGCGCCTTCATGAAAGTGAAGGACGAGTTCATCACCGAACCCTACCCAGCCTGGACCGCCATTGGCATCACGGAACTGGCCGTGCCGAACGCCAGGGTGGAGATCCGCGTCACCGCGGCAGGCTCCTAGCCGCTCCAGCGCCCAGACCAGGAGGCCCGGGCCGGGCAGGCGCGGCGCTGTCCGCAGATCACCTCGCAGGGCCGTCCGCGGCCAGCAATCGCGTAAGCTAGCGCCCCATGCCGCAACGTTCCCTCACCGAAGGCTTCGTTCCCCTATCCCTGTATCGCCTGACGGCGCCCATGCTGCTCGGCGTCTCATCCAGCATCCTGGTGCAGACCCTGGAGATGGGTTTCATCGGCCAGCTTTCCACCCAGCATGTCGCTGCGGTGACCTTCACGTTCCCAATCACCATGATATTGACCAGCATCGCCCTGGGCGTTGGCATCGGCGCCTCGTCCGTCATCGCCCGCAGCGCCGGCGCCGGCCGGCGGCGGGATGCGCGGCGTTTGGCAAGCCACAGCATCCTGTTGATGGGGGCGCTAATGGCGCTGCTGTCATTCATCGGCTGGTCCGTAATTGACCCAGTGTTCACGGCCATGGGCGCGCCAGCCGCCATGCTGCCCCTGATCCACAGCTACCTGGACATCTACTATCCGGGCGCCGTGCTGTTCACCCTGACGATGATTGCGGGCAGCATCATGCGGGCTTCCGGCAACGCCAACACCCCCGGCCTAGTCATGACCCTGGGGGCGGCCTGCAACCTGGCGCTGGACCCCATCCTAATCTTCGGCTGGTTCGGCCTGCCCCGCTTGGAGTTGGCCGGCGCCGCCTTGGCCATGACCCTGACGCGGGGCCTCACAGCCGCCTACCTGCTGCACCGCGTGCGGCGGGACGGACTGGTGCAGACGCAAACCCCGCTGCGGCGCTTCACGGCCTCCGCCGGCCGCATTCTTCGGGTGGGCGCGCCAGCGGCGACCACTCAACTGATCGGTCCGCTTTCCGGTGTGCTAATAACCCGCCTCGTGGCCTCCCACGGCGAAACGATGGTGGCTGGCTTCGGCGTCGCCACCCGCATAGAGGCCGTGGCGGTAATGCCGCTATTCGCCCTGTCCGGCAGCATCGGCCCCTTCGTTGGCCAAAACTGGGGCGCCAAACGCATGGGCCGCGTACGCACGGGCATGAAGACCGCTTATCAATTCAGCCTGGCCTGGGGCTTGCTGGCCACCGTCGTAATGCTGCTTTGGGGCGGCGCCTTCGCCTCCTGGGTGAACGCGGATGGCGCCGTGGTGGCCGCCGCGACCCTGTACCTGTCCATCGTGCCCCTCAGCTACGGCGCCTGGGGAGCGCTGATGATGTCCTCCGCCGCCTTCAACGGCTTGGGCAAGCCCATACCCTCCACGATCCTGTCCTTCGCCCGCATGTTCCTGGTATACATACCCTTGGCCATGCTGCTGAATGCGCTGCATGGCTACGCCGGCATCTTCGCCGCCACGGCGCTGAGCAATATCCTAATGGGCGGCGCCGGCTATTGCTGGTTTAGACGGGCGTTCCTGCGGCCCGACAGCTCCTAGCGCCCGATGAAGTTGCCCACGCGCCGCTCGGCGACAGCGCGGACGCCTTCCTGATGATCCTGCGTCCGCTGCAGGCGCTGTTGCTCGATAAATTCATGGTCCGTTTGCGCCTTGACGGCTGCGGCGAGGCCTTTGCGCATGGTGACGCGCACGGAAAGCAACGCCAAGGGGGCGTTCTCGGCGATTTCAGCGGCCAGTTTCACGGCCTCGCCGCGCAGCTTGTCCGTAGTTGTCAGCACGTCCGCCAAGCCCCAAGCATGGGCGGTTTGGCCGTCTATGCGGCGGCCGGTCAGGAACATCAGGTTGGCTCGCTGCTGACCGATGAGCCTAGGCAGGGTGTGGGTAAGGCCAAAGCCAGGGTGAAAACCCAGCTTCACGAAGTTGGCGGCAAAACGGGCCTGGGGGCAGACGACGCGGAAATCCGGCATGACGGCCAAGCCGAATCCGCCGCCGATCGCAGCGCCCTGGATGGCCCCCACCACGGGTTTTTTGCAGGCGAACAGACGAACCGCCGCAGCGTACAGGGGGTTGCCATCCTGCCCTTGGCGCTGGGTGCGCCTGCTGCGGTCGCTGAAGTTGGCGCCCGCGCAGAAGTGCTTGCCCTGGGCCGCCAGCACCAGGGCGCGCACATCCGCATCCGCATCCAAGGCCTCAAAGACATCCCCCAAGGCGTCGATGAGCGCCACGTCAAAGAAGTTGTTGGGGGGACGCTGGATTTCCACCAGGGCCACATGGTCGGTCTTGGTCACCGCCAGATCCGCGAATTGCAAATGCCCACTCCTTCAAGCGCAGGACCCTGATGATACACTTGTTCGCCATGCCGCCCTCAGCGCAAAGAGCAACGAACCCAGCTTGCCAACCGACTTGCCGAACCCCATTCCGTCAGGCGCCGCATCGCCTTCCCCACCCCACGCACAGCCGCCGCCGCAAATGCCGAAGTTCGAATGCAGGCGGACTTTGGCCCCCGGGCGCTAGTAGGCACACCCCCATGGAAGCACCCACTTCCTTGCGCGTCAGCGCACCGGATGCCGGTGTGACAACTCCTAGGGAACCTCTGAACGAGTCGCGTTCGCCTAGCGCCCCGCTGTTTGCGGGCGGAGATGGCGTTGCGGCCATGGGAAGACAACCCGCGGCGCGGCGGGGATTGCGCAGTCCGCGCGCCGCGGGGCGCCCTTCGGGAGGGCCTAAAGGGCGCGCTGGCTGTGTTGCGGC
>CAYGBY010000258.1:0-3922 GCA_964348115.1 uncultured Pseudomonadales bacterium | reverse complement strand
AATGTCAAGACGTCAAACGCCCGCAGCGGCGGCATGTCCAATGTCAAGACGCCAAACGTTCGCAGCGACGAAAGACCCGACGTCAAGACGCCAGATGCCCACAGCGACAGTTTGCCCGATGTCAACCAGCCGGGGCGGGCCGAGGCAGGGCCCTGCCCATGAGCCAGAAGACCCGCCCAGTTGCGCCGCGCAACGGGAGTGCCGATGGCATTCTGGTGCGCCGCCTCAGCCATGCCTACAAACGCGGCGGCGAAACCACCGCGGCGCTCGCGGACATCGATCTAGAGATTCCCGCCGGCCAGTTCGTGTCTATCGTGGGAACCAGCGGCTGCGGCAAGACCACGTTGCTGGACATTCTGTGCGGCCTGCTCGCCCAGCAAAGCGGGGAAGTGCTGCTGGCCGGCCAACCGCCTAGGGCTGGCCGTCGGGACTTGGCCCGCATGTTCGCCCGGGACGCCCTGCTGCCTTGGCGCAGCGCCGCCGCCAACGTTGATTTCGCCCTGGCCACCCGCGTCGGCAACGCCGCCGAACGCTCGGCGCGGGTGCATGAACTTCTGCAGTCCGTAGGGCTTGCGGGCTTCGCGGACGCACTGCCCGCCGAACTCTCCCAAGGCATGCGCCAACGGGTGGCGTTGGCGCGCACGTTCTGCCTGCGCACCGCCTTCGTCATGCTCGACGAGCCTTTCGGCGCCCTGGATGCGCTGACCAAGGTCACCCTGCAGGATCGGCTGATCGATCTCTGGTCCCAAGTGTCGGGCAGCACGGTCGCCCTGGTCACCCACGACCTCGAGGAGGCCGTCACCCTCTCCGACCGCATCCTGGTCATGTCGCCAAGACCCGGGCGCATCACTTCCGACATCCCCATAGAGCTGCCCCGCCCCCGCAACCAAAGGGCGCTGCGCGCCAGCAAGGAATTTCACAGTCTGCTGGGCCACCTGTGGGATCTGTTGGGACGCGATTAGATCGAAGCGCCCTTGCGCCGCGAAACCATGCTTGCATATCATGGTTTCAATGGTGGGGACCATGGGAAGTGCGCAATGCCGGCCGTGAACGCCGTAGCCGACGGACTCGATCAGGTTCAGGCGGACCTGCATGCCTTGGGCCTGGAGGCGCAGGCAGCGGAGCTGGACGCCAAGGGGCTGACGGTGGTGCCTCCCGAACTCGCGGCGCCGCCGGGTTTCGCGGCCCGGCTGCGGGAGGCAGTGCTGCGCATGGCCAAGCAGCGGCCGGCCGCCAAGCTGCACAGAACCGCCGGGCAGGCTGGGGAGGTCTGGATGTGGCGCATCCTGTTCGACAACCCCCTGTTCGAACAGGCGCTGATGAACCCTGCGGCGCTGGCCTTAGTAAGCCATCTGCTGGGCCTGAGCGCCAAGCTGTCCAGCAGTTCGGCCCTGATAAAGGAGGCCGTAGCGCCCCAAGGCCCGGTCGGGCCCCTGGGGCTGCACAGCGACAACCGGGGCGTGCCGGCACCCTTCGCGCCCTACGCCCAAGTGGCCGCGGTCACCTGGGCGCTGACGGACTACACGCTGGACGACGGAGCAGTGGGCTATCTGCCCGGCAGCCACAAACTGTGCCGGCAGCCAACCCCGAACGAGTCCAGCGCAGCGGTGCTGCCCGTGGAGGCGCCCGCCGGCGCCCTGGTGATCTGGCACGGCCACACTTGGCACGGGCCGTTTCCGCGCACCAAGCCTGGCCAGCGCATCTCCATGCTGTTTTACTTCTGCCGCGAATACCTTGCCACCCAGGAACGCTACGGCGCACAGACGCCGCCACAAGCGCTGGCGCGCAATCCACCTCGTTTTCGCACTTTGATGGGGTTAGCGGACCCCTATGGCTGGGACGATCACGGCCCGGACATGGCCCGCCTGCGCGCCTCCCGCTCCGGCCACAGCCAACACAGCTAACCCCGATAGTGAAGCAAGCCGCTCGTCGATCCCTATAATGTTATTATTTTTCAATAAGTTGTCTTCACATCCGGGAGCTTGGCCCGGATGCAAACCGCGCCGGTCTTTTGGCCCAAGACCCGTCCATGCGCCCTCGAACATAGGCCGCCGCCATCCACCTGCGGGGGCTCCCGCCACACAGGCGAAGGAAAAAATCCGGCGCGATCATCGCGGCCCTTGGCGTACGCTGCGGGCTGGCTCGGGCAATCCCGCCCAAGGAGAAGTCCCAAGTCGCTCCAGCCACCCATCAGCGCCAAAACACGCCGGCATTGGAGAAATTGGATGATTCACAAAGGCTGTGTGCAAACCGTGCTGGGCCCGGTGTCCCCCGAGGCCCTGGGCATCACCCTGCCCCACGAGCATGTGCTGGTGGACATGACCTTGGGCGCCTGCTCCGCGGACATGCTCATCGACCAGACGGAATCCGGCAAGAAAGCCGCCAGCGTGCCGGAGGCCGGCTGGGAGCCGGGCGAGGAAGGCCCCGGCGTCGCCGCCACTTGGCGGGCCAAATGGAACCAGCCCATCTGCCTGGAGAACCGCGGCGACGTGGCCCGCAACTGGTTCTACTACGGGGACTACAAGATATCCGACCTGGAGGACGTCATCTACGAGGCCAACCTGTTCAAGCGCCACGGCGGCAGCTGCCTGGTGGATCAAACCTCCATCGGCCTCGGCCGGGACCCCAGGGGCCTGCAGCAGGTGGCCAGGGCGACGGGCCTGCACATCGTCATGGCGACCAGCTGGTACACCCAGGAATACCATCCCCCGGAACTGGCCAATCTGGACATCGCCGAACTGGAGCGGCGCATCCTGCGGGACCTCGATGAAGGCGCCGCCGGCGGCGTAGCGGCCGGCATCATCGGCGAAGTTGGCCTAGGCACCCGCATCCACCCGGATGAGGAGAAGGTGCTGCGCGCCTCCGCAAGGGCGCAAAAGGCCAGCGGCGCCCCCATGAGCGTACATCCAGGCTTCGGCCCGGACGCCATCTGGGCGGCGGTGCGCATCCTGGAGGACGAACAGGCGGACCTCTCCCGCATCATCATGTGTCATCTGGACCACCGTCTGGCCTCCCGTCCGGCCCCCCACTCCTTCGACCCGGAACCCTTCCTGGAGCTGGCCAAAACCGGCATGTACCTGGAGTTCGACTGCTTCGGTTGGGAGGAATCCTACCGTCAGCGGGGTCAAGTGGATCTGCCCAACGATGCCATCCGCCTGAACGAAATCATGGCGCTGGTGGAGGCCGGGCACGAAGATCGCATTCTGATCTCCCACGACTTGGCCCTGCAGCATTGGCAGCGCAAATACGGCGGCCACGGCTGGCAGCACATCCCCGAAACGGTGACCGCGCTGATGGGCTACAAGGGCTTCGAGCGCCGCCTGATCGAGCGCATCATCATCGACAACCCCCGCGCCATGCTGACCATCAGCTAAGGAACCTCTGAACAAGGCGCGACGACGCCCTGTGGCAAGCCCCACACAAGGAGGAGCAACGCGGCCGGGAGCCAAAAGGGCCACGAATAATCACACTTACTTGCGGGACAGCACACTAGAGCCCCAAAGCGATCCTATATTCGCGTAGGTCGGAGGGAGTTGGCCGCCAGATCCAAGCGCTCGAACTGCTGTGCGGGTCTCCAGCCTGTCCAGCGGTCGCACGGCCCGCACTTGAAGGCCCGGCGGCGCGCTGACGCGCGCCACCGGTTCAGGCATGCTTGGTTCACTCACTAAACTAGGGCGCCTGAGCATGAAAAGGCCGCCTGTCCCGATTAGCCTGAATTCCGAAACGTACTTGGCCAGTACGGCATTTAGGCTTCAAAGCGGCTATTATTCGTCAAGCCTTGCTGGGGAGGATGGCGCCGAAGCCAATGCGCCTTGCCGCCGCGGCGGGGCGAACCAAAGACTCAACCAGAGATGGAGAAACAAATGTTTGAGCAAATGAAACGCGCTGCGGTGCTCCTTGCGGTGGGCGCGGCGTTCTCTTC
>CAYGBY010000257.1:0-3941 GCA_964348115.1 uncultured Pseudomonadales bacterium | reverse complement strand
ACGCCCTTTAGGCTCCTCTGGGCTTCCGGGACTTGTTCAGAGGTTCCTTAACACTATCTGGGTTGGCCCTGCCGGGCGCCGTTTTTTCTCCGGGCAAGGCGGAACGGGCGCGGTGCGGCCGGCGCCACATGAGCGAGCGAAAACGCGGTCCGGGGGAAAAACGGACCCGGCCCTTCGGATTGCGTCCCAGGCCGCGCCACCCAGCGTTGCTCGTCGCTTATTTGACGCTGGCCAAACCGCGCTCCTCGCGCCTTGATTGGCGCGGCCTGGAACGCAACAGGGTCAACCCAGATAGTGTTAACAGGCCCTAGGAAGCGGGGCGCTATGAACCGAGTTTGCCCTCTTCGTCCTGCTCCATTCGTCGGATGCTGACCGCGTGCAGCCCCTTGCCGCCTTGCACCACGTCGAAACAGACGCGCTGACCGGCCTGCAGGGTTTTATAGCCATCCATTTCTATGGCCGTGTAGTGTGCGAACAAATCCTCCCCGCCACCATCCGGCAGTATGAAGCCATAACCCTTAGCGTTGTTGAACCACTTAACGTTGCCCTGAGCGATCGTGAACCCTCCCTCTTGCTAGCTGTCATCTGTTTGGCTGAGATTCAGCCACACCCAAATGTTCCCCCTTTGCATACCTTCCTACGCATTGGGGTTGGCGTCAAGCCTGATGCCGTTCTTTTGCGCGGAACTGGCGCGACAGGCGCCAATTTGCAGGCGCATGTTCATTAGGGAACATGTGAACAGGTCGCGTTCGCACAGCGCTCCGCTGTTTACGGCCGGATGCGGCGTTGCGGCCATGGGAACGCAGCCCGCAGGGCAGCGGGAATTCCAGGGTCCGCCCGCCGCGGGGCGCCCTTCGGGAGGGCCTAAGGGGCGCGCCGGCCGCGGCGATAGCGATTTTTCGCTTTGGCAACTTCCTACGGCGCTGGTTCCTAGCTATGATGTACGCTTTCAGTTGGGCTGCGGAGGGTGCGGCGTTTTCCTTGATAGGTGGTTTGTGAACGATCGCTGGCGTGGGCAAGATGGTGATGACGAGTCCCCGGAAGGTGGCGTTGGCGTCGTTTCCGCTGATCGTGCGCAAACCGTGGCCGCGCAGGCGGAACCCAAGCTCAAGAAGCCCCCGATGTACAAGGTGTTGTTGTTGAACGACGACTACACGCCGATGGAGTTCGTGGTGCATGTGTTGCAGTTGTTCTTCGCCATGGATCGGGAGAAGGCCACCAGGGTCATGCTGGCTGTGCACACTCAGGGCAGCGCTGTGGTGGGCATCTTCCCCCGGGACATTGCGGAGGCGAAATCCGAACAAATCAACCAATATGCCCAGGAAAACGAGCATCCTTTGTTGTCCAGGGTGGAAATCACGGACTGAAGCGCATTCCGCGCAGTTCAAGGTGGAATTCCGCGCAGTTCAAGGTGGAATTCCGCGCAGTTCAAGGTGGAAGTGACGGGATAATTTGGCGTAAGCTTTAAATCATGCTCAGCAAAGACTTGGAATCGACCCTGAACGAAGCCTTCCGGGACGCGCGCGCCAAGCGCCACGAGTTCCTGACGGTGGAGCATCTGCTGCTGGCCCTACTGAACAACACGGCAGCTGTGGATGTGCTGCGTAAGGTGGGGGCGGATCTGGACAAGCTGCGTGGGGCTTTGGGGGAGTACATCAACGACACCACTCCCCTCCTTTCCGCTGCGGACAGCCAGCGGGAAACCCAGCCCACCCTAGGGTTCCAGCGGGTTCTGCAGCGGGCGATGTTCCATGTGCAGTCCTCCGGGCGCAAGGAGGTCACCGGCGGCAACGTGCTGGTGGCCATCTTCAGCGAGCAGGAGAGCCAGTCCGTCTATTATCTCAAGCAGCAGGGCATCGCCCGCATCGATGTGGTCAATTACATCGCCCACGGCATTTCCAAGGTGGGCGGAGAAAAAGGCACCGCGGAAGGGGTGACGGACGGGGGTGGCAAGGCCGAGGGCGAAAAGGAGCAGAGCAGCGCCTTGGATGCCTTCGCCGCCAATCTGAACCAGCAGGCCAAGGCCGGCCGCATCGACCCCCTGGTGGGGCGGGAACAAGAGCTTGAGCGCGTCATTCAGGTGCTGTGCCGCCGCCGCAAGAACAATCCCCTGCTGGTGGGAGAGTCCGGCGTCGGCAAAACCGCCATCGCTGAAGGGCTGGCGAAGCGCATCGTGGACGCCCAAGTGCCGCAGGTGGTGGCGGAAAGCACCATCTATGCGCTGGACTTGGGGGCCTTGCTGGCCGGCACCAAGTACCGTGGGGATTTTGAGAAACGCTTCAAGGCGGTGCTGGCGGAGCTGAAACAGCAGGAGGGGGCGATACTGTTCATCGATGAGGTGCACACCATCATCGGCGCCGGGGCAGCCTCCGGCGGCGTGATGGACGCCTCCAATCTGCTCAAGCCGCTGCTCACCTCCGGGGAGATCCGCTGCATGGGCTCCACCACCTACCAGGAGTTTCGCGGCGTCTTCGAGAAGGACCGGGCGTTGGCCCGCCGCTTCCAGAAGATCGACATCCTGGAGCCGGATGTGGGGGATACCTACAAGATTCTCAAGGGCCTGAAGTCCCGCTTTGAAGACCATTACCGGCTGCGCTTCACCGACCCGGCCCTGCGCTCGGCCTCGGAACTGGCCGCCAAGTACATCACCGATCGCTTCATGCCGGACAAGGCCATCGATGTCATCGATGAGGCCGGCGCCGCCCAGCAGCTGCTCCCCCCGAGCCGCCGAAAAAAGACCATCGGCGCCGGAGAGGTGGAGCAGGTGGTGGCGAAGATCGCCCGCATTCCGTCCAGTCAGGTCTCCGCATCAGACAAGGAGGCCCTGCGCGGGCTGGATCAGAAACTGAAAATGGTGGTGTTCGGCCAGGATGAAGCCATCGATCAGATGGCGGACTGCATCAAGCTGTCCCGGGCGGGCTTGAAGGCTGGCGACAAACCTGTGGGCTCGTTCCTGTTCGCTGGCCCCACCGGCGTGGGCAAAACCGAGGTGTGCCGCCAACTGGCGTTGATCACCGGCGTTGAACTGCTGCGTTACGACATGTCCGAGTACATGGAGCGGCACACCGTCTCACGGCTGATCGGCGCCCCGCCGGGCTATATCGGCTTCGATCAGGGGGGGCTGCTCACTGAAGCCGTCACCAAACATCCGCACAGCGTGGTGCTGCTTGACGAGATCGAGAAGGCCCATCCGGAAGTGTTCAACCTGTTGCTGCAGGTGATGGATCACGGCAGCCTGACGGACAACAACGGCCGCAAGGCGGACTTCCGCAATGTCGTGCTGGTGATGACCACCAATGCCGGGGCCATGGACATGGCTAGGCCGTCCATCGGCTTTTCCGAGCAGGACCACAGCAGCGACGGCATGGAGGCCATCCGCAAGCTGTTCGCCCCAGAGTTCCGCAACCGGCTGGACGCCATCGTGCAGTTCCACTCCTTGAGCATGGACGTCATCAAGACCATCGTCGACAAGTTCCTCACCGAACTGCAGGCGCAGTTGGATGAGAAGCGCGTCACCTTGCAGGTGGACGATGAGGCGCGCGCTTGGCTGGCCCGGGAGGGCTACGATGAAAAAATGGGCGCCCGTCCCATGCAGCGCCTCATCCAGGACAAGATCAAGCGCGAACTGGCGGAACTGCTGCTGTTCGGCCCCTTGGCCAAAGGCGGCGGCGTGCTGCGGGTTGCGGTGCAGGAAGGCGAACTGACGTTGTCCACCGAAGAGCCGATGCCTGCCTAAACGGCGCATTTTGCGCCAAGCCGCTTAGTGATTCGCCGAATGTTGCGCCTTTTCAGCCTGTTGGCCGCCAGTCTCGGCCGCACCTTCGCCACGGGGCGCCATCACGCCACCTAGACGCCTCTGGGCTTCCGGGACTTGTTCAGAGGTTCCATAGTGTGCTGTCCCGCAAGTAAGTGTGATTATTCGTGGCCCTTTTGGCCCCCGG
>CAYGBY010000256.1:0-3991 GCA_964348115.1 uncultured Pseudomonadales bacterium | reverse complement strand
ATCACGCCCTTTAGGCTCCTCTGGGCTTCCGGGACTTGTTCAGAGGTTCCCTAGATAAGTCGCGTTCGCCCAGCGCCCCGCTAGGTGCGGCCGGAGATGGCGTTGCGGCATGCGAAGGCAACCCACACGCGGCGGGGCTTTTGCAGTCTGCCCGCCACGTTCGCCTCTTGGAAGGGCCTGATCGGTGCTTACGGTGTTGCGGCTCGTTGTGCGGCGCCTGCCGCACGGCTTCGCCGCATCTTGCCATCACGCCGCCTAGACGCTTTTGGACTTCCGGGACTTGTTCAGAGGTTCACTAGTGTGCTGTTCCGCGAGTAAGTGTGATTATTCGCGGCCCTTTTGGCCCCCGGCTGCGTTGCTCCTCCTTGTGTGGGGCCCGCCACAGGGCGTCGTCGCGCCTTGCCGGGAGCCAAAACGGCTTAGCGACTAAAACCCGCTTACTTGCGGGACAGCACACTAGGAGCTCAGGTCATCGGAAGCCGCGTGTGGCCGCACCCTCGATCATCAGGCCCTGTTGCAATGCGGGCTAATCGGCGGGGAGGCTGGCCATGCTTTGGATCAGGGGAATGCGGACGGCGTCCACGTCGGCCAGGGGGCTGGTGCGGTAGCGGCCGACCTCGGCTGCGGTGTAGGGGTTGAAGTTGTCCGGCAGTTGGTTGGGGCTGATTTCGGCCAGCATCCAGTTGAGCAGCTCGGCCAGGGCTGCGTCCGTCAGTGGGGCGTTAGCGACGCCTGGCACTTGCACGATGAATGCGCGGCCGCCCGGGACGCGCAGGAAGTTGCCCACGAAGTTTCGCATCTGGGGGATGTCGCCGACGCCGCGGCCGTCCGGCAGGTGGCAGCCTTGGCAGTTGAGCATGTAGTTTACCCGGGCGCGGTTCGCACTGCTCTCCTGCGCACCCAAGGCGGGCGGCAGAAGCAGGGCGAAGGCCAGCCCGCATGTTGCCCCAACGCGCCTGATGAGTAGCTGAATGTCGCTCCTTGGCGGCATGTCGGCCGCCAAGCCGGGGGGGTGCCGTCGGCGGCCCGGGGGTAGGGAGAGAGCCCCGTGCTTCATGTCTCCGCAGTGGCGATGATCACGGCGGTGGAGCAGTTGTACACCGCGCTGCTGGTGCCCAAGCACCAGTTGATGTCGTTGTTGACGCTCGGGCGGTACATGGGCCGGTCCCCTTCGTTGCGGTTGCACAGGCATTGGCCGCAAGGGGTCTTGCCGCAGCAGTCGTTGTAGGAAATGACGTAGCTCTTGCCATCCGCGGGGTTGCGGCAGGTGCCGATCCAAGTGATGGGGGACATCTCCGTGCCCGGCGGGCAGGCTGCTGGGCTGCCGCCGCAGCAACTGCACAGGAAACCGTCTATGGCGCAGTAGCGCCAGTAGTCGCAGCTTTCCGCATCTCCTTGCTCCGGCACGCCAGCCAAGGAATCCGACGCTTCGGTTTGGCCCCGGGCCACGGGCAGCAGGGGCATGGCGGCGGCGCCGGCCAAGGCCGCACCCATGGCCTTCAACCAACCGCGACGGCTGCTGCGCCGGGCTAGGCGCCGCACAGTGCGCTCCGTCAGGCGGTCCAGTTCGGTCATCTTCCACCAGATCATGGTTGCGTCTCCTCCGCTCTCACTTCGTGGAATCCGTTGTTCGTCTGTTGCTGCAAGCCCTGAACATAGTCCTGTATGGAGGCCAAGTTGCGCTCCTTGGCCTCGAACAGGCTTTCTAAGTGCTCCCGGGAGTTGACCAAGCCGAACGAGGCGATGCGGCCATTCTCATCGATCAGCACTGCATAGGGCAGCTTGCCCACCCCGTAGGCGCGGCCCAAGGCTTCGGAAAGCACATAGGGGAAGCCGCCAAGGCCCTGTTTGGCGGCATAGGCTTGATGTTCGGCGAAATCCCCGCCATCGCTGGCCAGCACGATGGCAAGCCAGGCCTCGGACTTGGCGATGGATTTCAATGCCGGCAGCAGGGTTCTGCACACCGGGCAGTCCGGGGCCAGAAAGAAAATCAGGGTGCTCTTGGCCCAATGCCCGGTCTCCGGCGCGCCGCCTAGGGTCAGTTCCCCGCCGTTCAGTTCCGGGGCGGTGACCTGCGGCGCCGCGTCGCCAGCCCTGAGCACGGGGTTGACCATCAGGGCGCCCGCTGGGGCGATGCGGTCGAACAGGGCGCCCACTTGGCGACTTAGGGAATACACCAAGCCGCCCAGCAGCAACACCGCCGCCCAGAGCGCCAAGTTGGAAATCACCACCAAGTCAGCCATGCTGGAGCGCGAACTTGCCGTTGTTGGCCAGCAGTTGGTTGGTTGCGCCGTAGGCCAGCCATAGGAACGCAGCCATGATGGCCGCCAGGCCGAGCGTCTGGCCATCCGCCGCTGCGGTGGGGGCGGTGGCCAGCGGCGTCAGGCCCAACAGGGCGGCGTTGCGCAGCAGCAGCCAGCCGGACAAGGGTGTGGCCGCGCCGCCGCAGCCGCAGTCCAGGGCCCTTGCGCCGCGCACATACAGGTTGAAGGCGATGGCCGCCGTGTACAGGGTCAGCAGGCCGCCGGCCAGCAACCGGCCCGCCAAGCTCCAGGCTGGCGCCAGCAACGTCAGGCAGGCGGCGCCCTCCATCAGGATGACCAAGGGCGCCGCCGCGGGGAGCAATGCCGGGGGCATGATGCGGTATTGCGCCAAAATGCCGCGAAAGGCTGCATAGTTGCGCACCTTGTGCCAAGCGGCGGCGGCGAACAGGCCGGCCAGGGCCCAGCCGGCGGCCCACTGCAGGGGCGCTTCCGCCATCAGCGCACCCCGTTGGCGATGAACGGCGTTTGCATGTTCACCATCAGGGTCTTGACCAGTTCGCCGCTGTCCGTGTCGTAGAGCTCCAACTGCAGATCCCCGTTGGTGACCAGCAGTTGCTGTGGTTGCGCGTTGGAAAGCCCTAGGGATATCCCCCAACTGTCCAGCTCGATGGTGCTGATGCGCACCTGCGTCTTGGCGTCGAAAACCCAAACTTGGTTGCCGGGGTTCTTGTGGCTGCCCTCTTGGCCATCGCTGTGCATCAGCACGTAAAGCCGTCCGCGCCGGTCCGCAACGATGACGCGCCAGCCGCCTGGGCGCCAGGAAGCGGCGCGCTCGGCGTCCGTGACCAAGGACCAGCGTTGCCCAGGCGCGGCCTCTTCGCCGTTCAGGTCCACTGGCAGGATGTTGCCTTTGAAGGTTGGGAAGTAGGCCAGGCCGTCGCTGATGCCCGCCTTCTCGAAGATGGGGTCCTCAGCAGCCTCGGGGATGGGTGCGGAGCGCGTCCTGCTGGCGGTGGCGCCGCCGTCGCTAAGGGCGGTGGTGAGGAAGGCGCTGTCGCTGCAGATGGAGGTGACCGCGGAAACCCCGGTGGGGATGACCAGCGCGCATCCGTCTATCTTGTGTTCCGCCACGAATTCACGCTTGCCGACGTCCACCACGCTGATGGATTGGCTTGGGGTGAAGTTGTACACCACCAGCAGGCCGGCTTCGTCGAGCAGCGCGGCGCCGAAGGGTTGCGGCATGGAGGTCAGCCGCTTGGGGGGAATGATGACCTCCCCCTGCAGCCGCAGATTGGCGGTGTCGTAGATGGTCACCGTGTCGGTGCGCTCGCCGCCGCGCCCGCCGCGGGAGAAAAAGGTCTCGATGATGTAATGTTCCTGGCGGCTGGGGCTCTGCTGATGCAGGGCGATGAAGTCCGCCGGCAGCAGGCCGCGCAACTGCCCGCCGATGGTGTCCGCGCTTGGGTCCACAATCAGGAAGCGGCCTTCGCGCATGTGGAAGAAGGCGCTGTCGTGGACCACTAGCCAGTGGTCCGGATAGACTTGCGGCAGGCTGGTGCTGCGGAACAGGGGCTCCGCCCTGAACTCGGCCGCGACGGCGCTCCCGGCCAGCAGGGCGGCGCCAGCCCATAGCCCCAGATGGGTTCTCGTCATTGCTCCCATGTTAATTGCCCCCTAGTGTGCTGTCCCGCAAGTAAGTGTGATTATTCGTGGCCCTTTTGGCCCCC
>CAYGBY010000255.1:0-4017 GCA_964348115.1 uncultured Pseudomonadales bacterium | reverse complement strand
CCCTTCGTTGTGTCTGACCCTACTCCACTTCACCACTTGTGGGGGTTTTGACATGTTGGGGTTTAGTCATGTGGGGGTTTAGACAGGTTGGGGTTTAGGTTTATTGGGGTTTGTTAGGTTTATTGGGGTATAAGAGAGGAGCCTGTTTCATGGAAACCCACGCCGCCGACTTGGCCTTGGACCGTCCCCCCTCCCGGCAGGAGCCGCCGCCGGCCGCACCAGGCCAATTGCGGGTGATCAAGCGTGACGGGGAGGTGGTGGGCTACAACGACGACAAGATCGCCGTGGCCATGACCAAGGCCTTCCTGGCTGTGGAGGGCGGCGCCGGCGCGGCGTCGCCGCGCATTCGGGAGCAGGTGAAGGCGCTGACCGCACAGGTTTCGGGCACCTTCCGGCGGCGGCTGCCCTCCGGCGGCACGGTGCACATCGAGGAGATCCAAGACCAGGTGGAACTGGCCCTGATGCGCTCCGGGGAGCATCAGGTGGCCCGCTCCTACGTCATCTACCGTGAGGCGCGGGCGCAGGCGCGGGGCGATCAGGCGCACAAGCGGGAGGTGCGGAAAGACATCACGGTGGTGATGGGGGACGGGCACCGCATCCCATTGGATATCGGCCGCATCCGCACCTTGGCGGCGGAGGCCTGCGCCGGCCTTGAGGATGTCGACCCCAACCGGGTCATCGACGAGAGCCTGCCCAAGATGTACGACGGCATCAGCGCCGCCGACTTGGCCACGCAACTGCTGATGACCGCCCGCACCTTGGTCGAGGAGGAGCCCAACTACTCCTATGTGGCCGCCCAGTTGCTGCTCGATCAACTGCGCAGCGAAGCCTTGGGGTTCCTCGGCGTACAGGTCCAAGGGGCGCAAGCGGGCAACTTCAGCGCCACCCAATCACAGATGGCGGCCATCTACCCCCAAGCATTTCAACGGTTTGTGCAGCGGGGCATGGAACTGGAGCTGCTGTCGCCACAGCTGGCGCGCTTCAATCTCGAAGTCTTGGGCGCAGCCATCGAACCCAGCCGCGATCAGCAGTTCACCTACCTGGGCCTGCAAACCCTTTACGACCGCTACTTCCTGCACAGCAACAAGGTGCGCTTCGAGCTGCCCCAGATCTTCTTCATGCGGGTGGCCATGGGGCTTGCCCTGCAGGAGGACAACCCCGACAAGCGGGCTGTGGAGTTCTACAACCTGCTGTCCAGCTTCGACTACATGAGCTCAACGCCCACGTTGTTCAATTCCGGCACCCTGCGCTCGCAGCTGTCCTCCTGCTTCCTAACCACTGTGCCGGACGACCTGGACAGCATCTACAGCGCCATTCGCGACAACGCGTTGCTGTCCAAGTGGGCCGGCGGCCTCGGCAATGACTGGACGCCAGTGCGCTCCCTAGGCTCCTACATCAAGGGCACCAACGGCATCTCCCAAGGCGTGGTGCCTTTCCTGAAGGTGGTCAACGACACGGCGGTGGCGGTGAATCAAGGCGGCAAACGCAAGGGCGCCGTGTGCTCCTACCTGGAGACATGGCACCTGGACATCGAGGAGTTCCTGGAGCTGCGCAAGAACACCGGTGATGATCGCCGCCGCACCCACGACATGAACACCGCCAACTGGATACCGGACCTGTTCATGAAGCGCGTCAGCGAAGACGGCGACTGGACGCTGTTCTCTCCAAGCGATGCGCCGGACCTGCACGACCTGTACGGCAAGGCCTTTGAGGCCCGCTATGAGGCCTATGAAGGAAAAACCCGCAACGGCGAACTGAAGCTGTTCAAAACGGTCAAGGCGCAGGATCTGTGGCGCAAGATGCTCTCGATGCTGTTCGAAACCGGGCACCCTTGGATCACCTTCAAGGACAGCTGCAACCTGCGCAGTCCGCAGCAGCATGTGGGGGTGGTGCACTCCTCCAATCTCTGCACGGAGATCACCTTGAACACAGGGCCGGATGAGATAGCCGTCTGCAACCTGGGCAGCGTGAATCTGGCGCGGCACATCAGGAACGGCAAGCTGGACGCCAAGAAGTTGAAAAAGACGGTGCGCACAGCCGTGCGCATGTTGGACAACGTCATAGACATCAACTACTACTCCGTGGATGCGGCGCGCGCCTCCAACATGCGCCATCGGCCAGTGGGGCTTGGCATCATGGGCTTTCAGGATGCGCTCCACCAACTGCGCCTGCCGTACGGCTCCGATGCGGCGGTGGCCTTCGCCGACCGCTCGATGGAGGCCGTCAGCTACTACGCCATCGAGGCGTCCGCACGGCTTGCCAAGAAGCGTGGCCCCTATCCCAGCTTCCCCGGCTCCCTATGGAGCCGCGGCATCCTGCCCATCAACTCATTGAAGCTGCTGAAGAAGCAGCGCGGCGCGAAATATCTGGACGCCAACTTCGACGCCACCCTGGATTGGGATGCCCTGCGCGGCCGGGTGCAGATGAACGGCATGCGCAACTCCAACGTGCTGGCCATCGCGCCCACCGCCACCATCGCCAACATCACCGGCGTCTCCCAGTCCATAGAGCCCACCTACCAGAACCTGCACGTGAAATCCAACCTGTCCGGGGAGTTCACCGTGATCAACCCCTACATGGTGCGGGATTTGAAGGCCCTGGGCATCTGGGACAAGGTGATGGTGGCGGACCTGAAGTACTACGACGGGTCCCTGAAGTCCATAGACCGAGTGCCGGCGGAACTGAAGGAACTGTACGCCACCGCCTTCGAGGTGGCCCCCCGCTGGCTGGTGGACGCCGCCGGGCGCCGACAGAAGTGGATTGACCAATCCCAGTCCCTGAACCTGTACATCGCCGAGCCATCCGGCAGGAAGCTGGACATCACCTACCGCATGGCTTGGCTGCGGGGGCTTAAGACCACCTACTACCTGCGCACCCTAAGCGCCACCAGCACGGAGAAATCCACCTTGGAGCGCAGCACCCTGAACGCCGTGGAGGCCGACGCCCAGGCGCCGGCGGTGGCGGCCTGCGCCATCGACGACCCGGATTGCGAGGCCTGCCAGTAGAAGGACGCGCCCAGCCGCCAACACAGCAGACCAGGAGGCAAGCCGACATGCTGAATTGGGATGACTACGATGAGGAACTGGACCAGCCAGCTGCGACGCACAGCCCCAGCCGGCGGCGGCCCTTGGATAAGGCGCCAGCGGCAAAGGCCCAGCCCACCGCACAGCCGGCCGAGCCAACGCCGGCGGCGGTGACGCAGGCGTCGCCGCCCCAGTTGGCATCCGCCGAGGCGCAAGCCAAGGCCGCGTTGCCGGGCGCCGCGCCGCCCGCGGACTCCGTCGTCATAGACGTGGACGGCAAGGAGCAAACCAAGGCCGCGTCGCCGGACGCCGCGCCACCCAGCGATGTCTCTAAGACGGTCGGCCACGCCAGCGTTGCATATCTGGCCAACCACCGCACCCCGCCCGCAGGCTACGAGCGCGTCACGGTGGACCAAAAGGCGATGATCAACTGCCGTGCGGACCTCAATCAGCTAGTTCCGTTCAAGTACGACTGGGCCTGGCAAAAATACCTGAACGGCTGCGCCAACCACTGGATGCCCCAGGAAATCAACATGGCCGAAGACATCAAGCTGTGGCGGACCCCGGAGGGCCTCAGCGAGGATGAACGCCTGATCGTCAAGCGCAGCTTGGGCTTCTTCTCAACGGCCGACTCCCTGGTCGCCAACAACCTGGTGCTGGCCATCTACCGCCTCATCACCAACCCGGAGTGCCGCCAGTACCTGCTGCGCCAAGCCTTTGAGGAAGCCATCCACACCCACGCCTACCAGTACTGCATCGAATCCCTGGGCATGGACGAGGGCGAGATCTTCAACATGTACCACGAGGTGCCGTCCGTCGCCCGCAAGGCTTCCTGGGCGCTGCAGTACACCAAGGAAATAGCGGACCCAACCTTCACCACCGGCACCCCGAAAACGGATCAGGCGCTGCTGAAGAACCTCATCGCCTACTATTGCGTACTGGAGGGCATCTTCTTCTATTGCGGCTTCACGCAAATCCTGTCCATGGGCCGCCG
>CAYGBY010000254.1:0-4032 GCA_964348115.1 uncultured Pseudomonadales bacterium | reverse complement strand
TTGCCGATGAACAGCGGAATCCAGCCGGGGAAGGCGCCAAGGGTGTCCTGATAGTGCTTGCCGCCGAAACCGGCGGGCGGCATCACGAGGCCCGAGGCCAGCATGTACATCAGGTTCAGGTGGTTGGTGACGAGGAGCCCCGAACCGGGCGCCTTCGCCCGGACAGGTGCGTTCCCCGACTCGAAGAGACTGCCGGTTTCCATAATTACAGATCCTCGCGCCGCAGGACATCAGTGTCCCTGGGTAGAATTTTCTCAATGGAGCTGCTGCCGTCGCGCCTTGAAAACATGAACACCCGTTCCCTGGCCCGTGCGACCATGACGTAGAACAGGCGTCTGGCGGCGTCCGGGTCGTTGGGCCTGAAATAGTGTTGGTCGATGTCGGCGAGAATCACCGTGTCGAACTCCAGCCCTTTGCAGGCCTGGGCGTTGATGACGAGGATGCCGCCCGCGGCGAAGCTGACATCGGGGCGGTGGGTTCCGTGGTAGGTTTCGATGGAAGGACGAGGGTTGTCCAAGTGGACGTCCACGGTGAGCAAGGCATCCAGATAGCGCTCCCTGACGACGTTGTTCGGCGCGATGACGCCGACAAGTTGCCGCGGGTCGCGGTCCGCTAGCCGCAGGATGCCCCCCGCGACCTTATCCAGGTCGTCCGGCTGGTAGGAATAGAGCAGCGGAGCGGCGCCCGCCGCCCGGCCGGGCAGCGCCGGCGGCGGGCTCGCCGGGTCGCCGGTGTAGAACGCCGCCGCCAGTCTTGCCACTTGATAGCTATTGCGGAAGTTCTCCTTAAGTTCGATCACCTGGTTCGTTTCAATGGCCAAACTGTTTTCGATGTCCTGTCGGCTGCTGTTTGCGTCCGTGATCTGCTGGTTCTGATCGGCCACTACGAAAAAGTTCTCGAAGCCGAGGCTGATAAGGCTGGCATAGAACTGCCGAGGCATGTCCTGGCCCTCGTCGATGACCAGAAAGGGTCGATTCGCACCTGCCGAGGGAGGGGGCAGCGTGTCGATGATTTCTGCAACGCCATCCCAGTCGATCTCTCTGAACTCATTGGGTTTCGGTGTTCGCTTTGCAACGTCGGGTCCAGCGGCGCGAATCCTCGGAACGGATCGGCCCGTGATCTGCCCAAATGCGTTCAGAAACCACCCCATCCACGTCTGGCTGTTGAGGCCGTCACCGAAGAGTTGGCCGCTCGCCCGATTGAGGAGGTGATTGAACACCAGGAACAGATAGTCGTCCTGCTCCCGGTGGTGGCGTCGGGCGCGAATCAGCGCAAGCACCGACTTGCCGGTCCCCGGCCCGCCGACGATCAGGTGCTGGCCTTCCTTGGGCAGGGCGCGCGCCGCTTCCTGTTCCTTGCTGAGGTCCTGGATGCCCGGCAGCTCAAACTTGCGCTTGGCCATCAGCCGGGCGCCTGCACGCAGTCGAGGAAGGCGGGAAACCCGGCCGCGCCGCCCTTGATGAAGGCCCGGTCCAGGAGAACGTTGCCGTGCTGGCAACTCGTCTCCGGGAGCAGTGTGCAGGCGTGGCAGGCGGCGCGGTTCAACAGGTCCGGGCCATGACCCTGCTGATCCGCACACACTGGATCTAAGGAGCACCAGGCCGCCGCCTCGAACGCCCCGGTCAGCAGGCGGAGGAACCGCTCGGGCCGCGCCAACTCCATCAGGCCGCCCAGGGAGCCTTCCTCGTCCGCCACCGCCACATAGATCAGAATCCCCGCCATGGGTTCCCTGCCCCTCGCACAATAGATGCGCTCCTGCAGCGAAGCGGCCGGATACCCCGCCTCCGCCTCCAGCCGGCGGATCAAGATGTGGGCCAACGTATGGCACAGCAGGAAGCGCGGCGAAACCTCCACCTCGCCGTCGGGCTGTACGGCACGGTGGCGGTATCGTTCGGCAAAAGCGTCCGCCCGCTCGCGCAGGGCGTCGTTGCGCTCCCAGCGTTGCAGCAGCGTCTCCTCGATGGTGAAGAATATCCCTTCCCCGTACAGTTCGATGGCGGGAAGCCAGTCGCTTTCGCCGGCGATGTCCGGCGGGGTCAGGCGCTCGCCGCCGGCGCGCCGAAACCCCCTCAGCACCAGGATCTCCTTCAGCTTGTTCACAGCGATCAGACGATCGACCGCATTGGCGGCGCGCCGGGCGATTCCCGCCTGCAACGCACCGCCAAGGGCCTTCCAGGAGGGCGAATAGTGTTCGGTAACAAAGTCCTCGTCTTCCTTGAGATCCGGAATCTCCTCGGTCAGCGCCTGGTACTCGCTTCTCAGAAGGTCGTCCACGGTGGTCTCCCGGCCATATAGGGGATAGCCAGCGTCGATCTCGGCCATGGCCTCCTTGATGTCATCGGATGTGCAGCCATAGTCGTTGGCTATGTGTTTGATCGCACTCCTGCGCGCCAAGGGAGTTCTTGCGTCCCGTATCCTCCGTTGGTTCCGGGAGCTGCTGTACATGCGGTCCAGAACCGTCCCCCGACGGATGCGCGATTCCGGCGGGATGACCAGCGCCGTGCGGCTCACGGGCGAGTGCACCCGCACGTCGTTGATCTCCATCAGCCAGGCGGCGGACTGCGGCGATTCGGCCGGGGTTTCCGGCGACTCGGTGTGGGGCTTCGACAGTTCGGTGGCGGGCTCGCGAATCCACGGCTGCTGCCGAGCGCCAAGCGGGAATGGCCATCGTGACGGCAGGCTGCCACTCGCCCCGCAACGGGTGCATTCCACCTGACGCCCGCCTGCCCGCTCCACCAGCTTCAGGTAGGATTCCATCCAGTCGGCGCCACATTGGCGCCCCTCGGGATCACGGGCGCCTGCGTGGGCCAGACCATGCCAGGGAACGTCCGCCATGTACCCGTCTTCGTGCACGAGGACCCAAGGCGCCTGCTCCAGCTTGCCGCCGCACGCGCATTTCCCATCCCACTTTGTTTCTGCCGCGGCGTTCGGTCCCGGGTCAGGATGTTGAAAGTTTTCCCCCTTCCCGTCCCGGAAGGGCAAGGCAACGACAGCGGCGGAGGCTTTGGCGGCGTCGCGATGTTGAATGTCCTCCCCCTGCCGGTCCGATTCGTACCTTAAGCTGAATCTTGACGGGACGCTGGCATCGCGATGTTGAGCGCCTTCCCCGTGCCGGTCCCGCCAAGGCGCACGGTGCATCAGGCCGCACTTCGGGCAGCGCATCCAAAGCGGGAATCTAAGCGCCGGTATCCAGCCGAGCATCCTCCCGTCACGCTCCTGCGCAATGGGCGGCCTGCAAAGGGCTTCGGTGATGCCGAGAGCGCTGCGGACCTGATCGACGTAGCGTATCTCCCGGCTTAGGGGATCGCTGTTCGGACCGTCCCATTGCCGGATGTCCGGCACCACCATCAAGCTCTCCGCACCGCGCACAATGGCGCCCACCGAGCAGTGCTGCAACAGGTGCGAGAGGCGAACGGGGATGCAATCCTCAGCCATGCGGCTTCAACATTGCCGTGCTCTCGACGTTGCGCATCGAGCGCAATGTCCGCCACAGACCGCCACGCGACTCGCCGTAGTCGTAAAGCAGCCGGTCGGCGTTTCGTTCCCTATCCGGGGCCTGATAGCGCAGTTGCCGCTTGGCCTCTTGGCAGCGCCGCGCTTCGTCGTGCCACTCCTGCACAAGGCGATCGATATGCGCATCCGTGTCGCGGACCCGTCCGGGCTGGTCCGGTTCTGTCACATCGCCCTCGGACTGTCCAACGAACCAGGGCCGCCTATCACGCGCCTGTCCAGGCTCGTCCGGTCCTCCCACGGTCCCTTCCGCCATCCCGTCGATGGGCCAGTCTGTGTCGCAGGCTTGTTCTGGCGCTACCACCGCGCGCCGACAGCGCTGCTTAAGTTCGGCAACCACCGCCTTAACCTGCGGCAAATGCCGGTTGAATTCGCCCGCCGATTGGTTTCCCCGCAGATGGCCGCAGGCATGGCGAAGGGCGATCACGAGCGCGGCGTGCAGTGCGCGAGACCGAACCTGGTGGGTGTAGGGCGTGACGCTGCTCGGCTCCACGAAGCGGTAGAAGGACTCATGGTAGGGGC
>CAYGBY010000253.1:0-4036 GCA_964348115.1 uncultured Pseudomonadales bacterium | reverse complement strand
CTGTCGCCGGCCTTCAAACCGCCAATTCAGACAGTTGTTCAGAGGTTCCCTAGGGTTTGGCTGCCTCCCCGTCGGCGGGTGGGCGGAAGTGCTGCATCATGGCCAGCAGATAGTCACCATAGCCGCTTTTGCGCAAGGGTGCGGCCAGCCTCTGCAGGTCTTCATCATCTATCCAGCCGGCTCGCCAAGCCAGTTCCTCCGGGCAGCCAAGCCGCATGCCCTGGCGCTTTTCCAAGGTCTGGATGTAATGCGCGGCCTCCAGGAGCGCATCCGGGGTGCCGGTGTCCAACCAGGCGGTGCCCCGCCCCAGCCGCACGACCCTAAGTTGGCCGCGCTCCAGGTAAAACCGGTTGACGTCGGTGATCTCCAGTTCACCCCGCCCTGACGGGCGAATGGATTTGGCGACCTCCACCACCCTTGGGTCGTAGAAATACAGGCCGGTGACAGCGTAGCGGCTGCGGGGGTTGGCCGGCTTCTCCTCGATGGAGACCGGGCGTCCGTCCGCAGCAAAGTCCACCACGCCGAAGTCCTGTGGGTTGCGCACAGCGTAGGCGAACACCGTAGCGCCCTGCCCTTGCGCGGTCGCAGCCCCCAAAAGACCCTCGAGACCGCCGCCGTGAAAGATATTGTCCCCCAATATCAAGGCGGCGGGCGCGCCGTCCAGAAAGGGCTCGCCCAAGATGAAAGCCTCCGCCAACCCATTGGGCGCCTGCTGCACGGCGTAGCGCAGGGACAGGCCCCATTGGGCGCCGTCGCCTAGCACCTGTTTGAAACGCGCAGCGTCCCGGGGCGTGGATATCAGCAGTATTTCGCGGATGCCGGCCTGCATGAGCGTACACAGCGGGTAGTAGACCATGGGCTTGTCGTACACCGGCAGCAACTGCTTGCACACCCCCAAGGTGGTGGGATGCAGGCGGGTGCCGGCCCCGCCGGCCAGGATGATGCCCTTCCTAGGCGTCAACGGGATCGTCCTTCTCCCAAGGTTCCGCTCTCGTCCGCCTAAAGGCCCAGCACCAGCTTCGCCATGATGTTGCGCTGAATTTCGTTGCTGCCGGCATAGATGCTGGTCTTGCGGGTGTTGAAGTAGGACTGGCTGAGCCCGTTGGCGTAGGCGGGGCCTAAGGGTCGGAAGCCATCATCCAGAAAGGGTGTGGACTGGTCCAGCGGGAAGCCGTAGTAGCCGCAGAACTCCAGATACAGTTCCGTCACGGCCTGCTGCAGCTCCGTGCCCCTGGCTTTCAGCATGGAGGATTCCGGGCCTACATTCTGCCCAGCGGACAGGGCCCCGAGGATGCGCAGCTCCACGAACTCCATGGCCAGCACCTGCACCTCCAAATCCCGCAGGCGGGCGGTGAAGTCCTCATCCGCCGCAAGAGGCTGGCCATCGTCGCCGGGCTCGGTTTGCGCCAACGCCTTCAGGGAGGCCAAGGACTCCTTCAACACGGGGGAATAGGCGTTGCCCCGCTCAAACTCCAGCAGGTACTTGGCGCAGGTCCATCCCCTGCCCTCTTCGCCGACCAGATTGCCCTTGGGCACCTGCACGTCCTCCAGATAGACCGTGTTGATTTCCTGAAACCCCTGCGGAGGTTGGTCCAGCGTAACGATGGGTTTGACCGTCACCCCCGGGGAATTCATGTCAATCAGCAGGAAGCTGATGCCTAGCTGGCGTTTCCCTTCGCTGCTGGTGCGCACTAGGCAGAATATCCAGTCCGCGTGCTGGGCCAGGGTGGTCCAGGTTTTGACGCCGTTGACCAAGTAGTGATCGCCCTGATCTTCCGCCTTGGTGCGCAAGGAGGCCAGATCCGATCCCGACCCCGGCTCCGAATACCCTTGGCACCACCAGACGCGGGAATTGAGGATGTCCGGCAGGAAGCGCCGCTTCTGATCCTCCGTGCCGAACTTCATGATCACCGGCGCCACCATGGTGATGCCGAACGGCAGGGTGCGGGGCGCCCCGGCGCGGGCCATCTCCAAATCCAGAATGTAGTTCTGTGCGGGCGTAAAGCCGGCGCCGCCGTGCTCCACCGGCCAGTTGGGCGCCGCCCAGCCGCGCTCCGCCAGCTTTTGCTGCCAAGCCACCTGCTCCACCTTGTTGGTGCGCGGCATGGCGGTTCTGGCCCGCCGCCGCCGAGCGTCTTCGGGCCAGGCATCATCAAGCCAAGCCCGCACTTCGCGCTGAAAGACGCGATCCTCATCGGAAAAGGAAAAGTCCATGGATACCCCTATTGCTGGAATGCGCCGACCGGACCAGCCCCTGGACAATTTTGTCCGTTGCGCGTGTGCTGCGCAAGAACAAAACCGTCTAATGTTACTGCCCCAACGCCTTGGTTCCTGCCCAACTTTCGGCTGCAGAGCCTATGCGCCACGGCGCCGATGGCCGCATCCGGGCGGCTTAACGCCTTGCACCGCGCAAGCTACCACAAACCTGTGCACGGAGGCGGAAAAGCAGGTAGGGTTGCGGCCAATATCGAAGGGAGGGTCCATGTCAGAGCGCGAACGGGCGCAGGCGTTTACGCCCGCCTATCGCTGGTACGCCTTGGGGCTGCTGGTGGTGGTGTACATCTTCAACTTCATAGACCGCTCCATTCTCGGCATCCTGGTGGAGCCCATCAAGCGGGATCTGCAGGTCTCCGACACCTTGATGGGCTTCCTAGGCGGCATCGCCTTCGCCACCTTCTACACCTTCCTGGGCATTCCCATCGCCCGCTTGGCCGACCGGGGCTCCCGCCGCAACCTGCTGGCGGTGTGCTTGGCGCTGTGGAGCGGCGCCACGGCGCTGTGCGGCCTGGCGGCCAACTTCGTGCATCTGCTGTTGGCCCGCATCGGTGTGGCGGTGGGCGAAGCGGGGGGCAGCCCGCCCTCGCACTCCATGATTTCCGACATGTTCCCGCCGGAACGCCGCGCCACCGCGCTGGCCATATACGCCCTGGGCATCCCCATCGGCACCATGATCGGCAACTTGGGCGGCGGCTGGATCAACGAGGCCTTCGACTGGCGCACGGCCTTCATGGTGGTGGGTCTGCCGGGGTTGCTGCTTGCGCTGGTCGTGCGCTTCACCCTGCGGGAGCCGCCGCGGGGAGCAGCGGAAGGACTGAGCATCCAGGCAAGCGCATCCCAAGGCGGGACGCAGCAACCTGCCAGCCATTCGCCGCCAGACGCTGACAAATCCGCCCATCCCCCAGCGGGCGCGCCAGCGGCGTTGCCCTCCGTATGGGATGTGTTCCGTCTGCTCTGGTCGCGCCGCAGCTTCCGCTACATGGCCCTTGCCGGCAGCCTGCACGCCTTTGTGGGCTATGGCGTCGGCTACTGGATTCCAGCCATGTTCATCCGCAGCCACGGCCTGACCACCGGACAGATGGGCACCGCGCTGTTCTATCTGGGCTTCGCCTCCATCGTGGGCACCCTGATGGGCGGCTATCTGGGCGACCGGCTGGGCGCCAAGGATCAACGCTGGTACCTGTGGCTGCCGGGCCTCGCCATATTCGCCTCCTTGCCCTTCAGCCTGTATGCGTACACCGGAAACGCTCCCTATACGGCGCTCTGGGTGCTGGCCCTGCCCTACCTGCTGGGGGCCTACTACCTGGGCCCAACCTTCTCCCTGACCCAAGGCCTGGTGGGCCTGCGCATGCGGGCGCTGGCCGCCAGCATTCTGCTGTTCATCCTGAACATCATCGGCCTGGGGCTGGGGCCGCAATTCACCGGCATGGTCTCCGACCTGCTGACCGCCACCACGGAACTGGGCCCCGACTCCCTGCGTTGGGCCCTGGTCATCAGCCTGACCTTCAACCTGGTCTCCGCTTGGCTGTACTTGGTGGCGGGCAAAACCATCAGGGCGGACTTGGCGGCCAACCGTGAGCTGGCTTGAGATGGGTTGACGGTGCCGCAGCAGGCTTGCCGCATCCGGCAACTCCATGGAGTCCTTATCAAGAGATCAGGGCTTTCAACCCCGCGTCGCTGAAAACTGACGATTAGGCCCAACAACGCGGCTATAATGTCGTTCGGCGTCCATCTTGTTGGGAAGAGTCGATGGCATGAC
>CAYGBY010000252.1:0-4053 GCA_964348115.1 uncultured Pseudomonadales bacterium | reverse complement strand
CGGCTTCGTCCCAGAGGTAGTTGGAGCGGATGATGGTGGTGTTGCGCCCGGTGTTGCCGCCCCCCAGATAGCCCTTCTCCACCACCGCGACATCCCGCAGGCCATGCACCTTGGCCAAGTAGTAGGCGGTGGCCAGCCCGTGGCCGCCGCCGCCCACCACCAGCACCTCGTAGCCCCGCTTGGGCGTCGCATCGCGCCAGGCGCGAGGCCAGCGCTCGTGGTGGCTCAGCGCGTTTCTGAACAGGCTGAAGCCGGAGTAGCGCCGCCTGCCGAAAAGGCTTTTCACAGCCATGCCTTCCTTGTGGCCTGCCTTATGGATTGGTGAAAAAACGCCATTTAAGCAGCACCGCGCCAAGGTGCGCCAGCGAATTCCCGACGGCTTTGTTGGGCAAAGCGACATCCGCCCGTCCCGCTGCGAATGGGGCGGCCGGGATGGCGCCACCCGTCAAATGGAAATAACCGGAGCACCCGCTGTGGGACGCCCCGACCCCCAAAGCAACAACACCGGACGAGATTCCATGCCCAAGTCACCAGAACAGGTTCCTCAAAGCAAACAATCGCTTGGCTCCACTCAGCGTGGGAAAGTCCCGGGCAATAATCCAGGGGGCTTTCAACTCCTGGACTGCTGCATTAGGCTTGGCGTCCAACTTCACTGTTCAGTGCGCAACACCCGGCATTTCCGGCTTGATTCGGGCCAAGTCGACCGGCCAACCCTTCCTGCGGAGGGGGCTGAAAGCCATAGTGGGAATTGCTTGCCGGCGATCATCATTAGCGGGGATGCTTCCGCTGCGTAAGGAGATCTAGCGAACATGGTGAATGCAGGAACATTTGACAACCGGGTCACCCGCACATTGGGGGTGGAGATACCCATCGTCCAAGCGCCCATGGGCTGGATCGCCCGCTCCAAGCTTGCCGCGGCGGTATGCAACGCTGGGGCCTTGGGCATCATTGAGACTTCCTCCGGGGAACTCGATGCAGTGCGCCAGGAGATCGTCAAGATGCGCTCCCTCACGGACAGGCCCTTTGGCGTCAATATCGCCCAAGCCTTCGTGCGGGACCCGAACATTGTGCAGTTCGTCATCGACCAGGGCGTGCAGTTCGTCACCACCTCCGCCGGCAGCCCGGAACGCTACACCGAGGCGTTGAAGAGCGCCGGGCTCACCGTCTTTCACGTCGTGCCCAGCCTAAGCGCGGCAAAGAAGGCGGTGGCCTGCGGCGTGGACGGTCTGGTGGTGGAGGGGGGCGAAGGGGGCGGCTTCAAGAACCCCCGGGAAGTCGCCAGCATGGTGCTGCTGCCGCTGGTGCGCAGCCAAGTGGATGTGCCCATCATCGCCGCCGGCGGCTTTGTGGACGGCCGCTCCATGGCTGCGGCCTTCGCCTTGGGCGCGGAGGGGGTGCAGATGGGCACCCGCATGGTCTCTGCGCTTGAGTCTCCTGTGCATGACAATTGGAAGCGCGCCGTTGTCGGCGCCCGGGAAACAGACACCGTGTTCCTGAACCGACATGCCTCCCCGGCGCTGCGGGCGCTGCGCACGGACAAGACCAGCGAGCTTGAGTACGACACGCAGCGCAACGCCATGGCGGAGTTCGGAACGGCCTTGGACCTGTACTTTGGCGGTGACATGGAGGCCAGCATCGCGCTGTGCGGACAGGTTTGCGGACGCATAGATGCGGTGCGGCCGGTGGCGGAGATCATCGCGGAGGTGCGGGCGGAATTCTTCGCCGAAATCGGACGTCTGGCGGCGCAGTACCTCCCTTGACGAAAGCTCAAACAGCGGCATCGCCCGGACTTGACGATCATGGGATAGCGCACCACAGCCAACCTCCCTTGACGAAAGCTCAAACAGCGGCATCGCCTGCTGGTCACGGGGCGGTGGGTTAGAATGGCGCCGCTTCCAATTTCATCGCCATTTGCTTCAAGGAGGTGCAGGTGCATCAGGCAGTAGTTGTGGATGCGGCCCGGTCGGCCGTTGGCAGGAAAGAGGGCGCCTTGGGCCGCGTCCACCCCACGGACGTGTTGGGGCCGGTGTTGATGGCCCTGCTGCAGCGCAATGGCCTAGGGCCGGAGCAGGTGGATCAGGTGGTGGGCGGCTGCATCAACAAGTTGGGCGCCCAGGGCATGAACGTCACCCGCACCGCCTGGCTGGCGCACGGCGGGGCCGAGGCCACCCCCTGCATCACCATAGACGCCCAGTGCGGCTCGTCGCAGGAGGCGGTCATGCTGGCCGCCAGCCTCATTGGCGCTGGCATGGCGGATGTGGTGCTGGCCTGCGGGGTGGAGAACATGACGCGGCTGCGCATCGGCTCGGACTCCTTGGGCCTGCCGGAGCAATACGGCAAGCCGGTGGCGCGCAGCTACTTTGCGCACTATGAGTTCACCAGCCAGTTCGAGGGCGCCGAGCGCATGGCGGAAAAGTACCAAATCACCCGTCAGGACGCCGACCGCTTCGGCTTGGCCTCTCAACTGCGGGCGGCGAAGGCCGTGGATGCTGGCCGCTTCAAAGGCCAGATCATCCCCCTTGAGGTGCCGGTGTTCGATGAGCAGGGCCGGCGCACGCAGGCCACCCGGCTGTTCGACACCGACGAAGTGCCCAGGGACACCAGCCTGGAGGCCCTGGCGGGCCTTAAGCCGGTGGCTCGGCAGGATGGCATCCACACAGCCGGCACCTCCTCTCAGATTGCCGACGGCGCCGCCGCAGTGCTGCTGATGAGCGCCGCGGCGGCTGCGGATTTGGGCGTCAAGCCCCTGGCCGGAGTTGTGCAGACTGCCTTGGTGGGCTGCGACCCGGTGCTGATGCTGGAAGGCCCCATCCCGGCCACGGAGAAGCTGCTGGCGGCGGCCGGACTGACCGTGCAGGATATCGATGTATTCGAAGTGAACGAAGCCTTCGCGTCTGTAGTGCTTTCGTGGGCCAAGACAGTGGGTGCGGACTTGGCCAAAGTGAACCCCAACGGCGGCGCCATAGCGCTCGGCCACCCCTTGGGCGCCACCGGCTGCTTCCTGATCACCAAGGCCGTGCATGAGCTGCTGCGCAGCGGCGGGGAATACGGCCTGGTCAGCATGTGCTGCGGCGGCGGGCTGGGCACGGGAACGCTGCTGCAGCGCCTGACGCCGCCCCACGCCGGCTAGGGAACCTCCGCCGAGGCGCTGCGCGAATGCGGCTTGTTCAGAGGTTCCCCCAGTGTGCTGTCCGACTATTTCCTGTGTTTGTCCTTGGCACTCAAAATTTAGCTGCCGATGGACGCATGTGATTGTTATGGTTGCTTGGCGGACAACAGCACGCTAGCGGCCCGTGGCTAAAGTCTGGCGGGGTGTCGAGTGCGCCTGAGCGCTCCGTGCTACTATGGCGTTCATGTAGTGCCGCATGGTTAATGTGCCATGCCCCTGACTGCTGAGCAAAAGGCGCGGCTGCAACGCTACCTACATCAGAAAGGATGACCGCGGCCTGGAGCCGGTGTATGTCGGGCGCGAGGACCTGTTCGGGCTTGTCGCCGGCAACGCGCAGGCCATTGTGGATGGGGACTCGGCAGGCCGCACCGTCTGTATCGCAGGGCCGCCGGGCGTGGGCAAGACGGCCTTCTTGGCCGCCTTGGACCAGCGTTCCCTGTCCGCCGGCTGGGGCGGGCCGCCCATGGCCTGCATCCGCATCGGCGCGCGCGAACTGCATTCGCCGGAGGCGATTCTGCGTGGGGTCGGGCAGCAGCTGCCCCCGGCATGGCGCCCGGAGCGCGATGCGGTGCTGAATTTCGCACGGCGTTTTGGCGTGAGCGCCTTGCGTTTGGGCTTTTTCGGCATTTCGGTCTCCACTGACATTGCGCCGTCAGGGGAACCGAAGCCTAGGGAACCTCTGAACAAGTCGCGTTCGCCCAGCGCCCCGCTCTCAGCAGCGGGGGATGGCGTTGCGGCCATGGGAAGGCAGCCCGTAGAGCAGAGCGCATTCCACGGTCCGCACGTCGCGGGGCGCCCTTCGGGAGGGCCTAAAGGGCGCGCTGGCGGCGTTGCGGCTCATTGTGTGGGGGGCAAGCCACACGGCTTCGCCGCGCCTTGCCATC
>CAYGBY010000251.1:0-4098 GCA_964348115.1 uncultured Pseudomonadales bacterium | reverse complement strand
CCCCCCGCCCCCCCCCCCCCCCCCCCACGTGGCAACACCCTTTGTTAGATTTTTTTGAATTTTTTCTCCGCCGCCTCTTCTACATAAAACAGGCTGCTCCGCATGGGTGATGTTGACACAGTGCTTGGCGCAGAAGTTCGCCAGATCGAACTGGTGACCAAGAGAATTTCCTTCATCTGCGCATCCTTCTGCCCACCAGCTATTGTATGCTGGATTCCAAGCCGCAGGAGAGCCTCCGATTAAGCTCATTTTCAGCCGCAAGGGCTTCGCTAGGGAACCTCTGAACAAGTCCCGGAAGCCCAGAGGAGCCTATAAAAGCGTGATGGCAAGGCGCGGCGAAGCCGTGTGGCAGGCCCCAGACAATGAGCCGCAAAACAGCCAGCGCACCCTTTAGGCCCTCCCGAAGGGCAACCGCGACTTGTTCAGAGGTTCCCTAGCGCTGCTGGCGGCGCGGAGACAGGAATGGGCAAACGACATCGGCGGCTGCGCCCAGGCCGGGCGCTGGCTGGCGCAAACTAGCCGGGGGATGCGGCCATGGGGCGTCGGCCGGCAACTCGATAACAAGTCCTACTAGACGCATGGTGGATTGGGAGCAAATTGATACCGTCCTGCTGGACATGGACGGCTGTCTGCTGGACCTCAAATACGACAACCGGCTGTGGAATGATTTGGTGCCCTCCCGCTATGCGGCGGCGCACCGGATCAGCACAGACGAAGCTCGGCAAAGGCTCTACGGGCACCTGAAGGGAGAAACCCGGGGCTTGGACTTCTACTGCACTGAATTCTGGCGCCGCCGCACGGCGTTGGACATCGTCGCCCTGCACGAACAGCTTGCCCAGCGTATTTGCTACCGCCCGGGCGCCCTCGCCTTTCTGGGCTGGCTGAACGCCACAGGCCGCCGGGCGGTGCTCGCCACCAACGCCCACCCGCACAGCCTGGCGGTGAAAAACCGCCACTCAGGCGTATGCGGCCAAGTTCACCGGGCCATCTCCAGCCACGACTTCGGGCACCCCAAGGAGGCCGCTGAGTTCTGGCCCCTGCTGGCGGATGTGGAGCGCTTCGACCCGGCGCGCACCCTGTTCATCGACGACAACCAAGCCGTCCTGCGGGCTGCAGCGGCCTTCGGCATCCGTCATCTGCTGACCATCGCGCAGCCGGACTCCGAGCGTCCGGCCCGACGGGGCCTGACCTTCGCGGCTTTCAACCACTTCGCCGAGATTACGCCCGCCGGCTAACCCGCTTTCGCCCCAGGCGCAGGCTGGCATGGAAGTATCCACATTCCTGCGCGTCAGCGCACGAACACAAGGGTGCCCCTAGGGAACCTCAGGTAATCCCAAGGACGCCTAGGCCGCGCGATTTCGCGTAATGGCCTCGCGGAGACCTTCCAAGAGGCCCTCAAGACGGGCCATTCGCTCGCGGAGTTGCTCCTGGCCACGGCGCAAGTCTGCGGCCTCGCTGCCCAAACCCTTGCGCACGTCTGCAATCTGGCCGCCCAAGTCTTTGCGCACGTCCGCAATCTCGCCGCCCAAGCTCGTGCGCACGTCCGCAATCTCGCCGCCCAAACCCTTGCGCACGTCCGCAATCTCGCCGCCGAAGTCTTTGCGCACATCCGCGATCTCGCTTCCTAGACTCTTGCGCAGATCCGCGATCTCGCTGCGTATGGCTCGGGTGGTGACCAACATCAGGCCCGCCAAGGCGACGCCGACTGCGATAATGGCAATGGTTATCTCATCCACCTTTGGATTCTAGCACGGGTCACGCATGAATGTCCTGCGGCTAGTCGGCCGCAGGAGTCCCATTATCGCCAGACTGCCCCAAGTGGGGATAGAGCGGATCGTTTGGATGCCGTGCGCCCCTGGCCAGTCCGTCAAAGGGCGGGCCCTTGAGCACCGCCGTGGCCGGAGCGTTCTGGTTCCAGTCCATCACCACTTGGCGATGGGCTATTTTCCAAACATCACCGCGCTTCTCCATGCGGTCCAGGTAGCGCCCGATGTAGGTCATCTCCTGATCACCTTCCTTGGCGGCCAGATAGTGGTAGGCCGTCACATAGGTCTCCACCCGGGCCTGCGCTCCACGCAGGTCGATGGCTATGTTGGTGATGCTGTGCTGGGTGGCGGCGTAGCGCTTGATGCTGGCTGGCAGCAGTTCGCAGAACTGATGCGCCGGGCCGTTGAAGCCCCCATAGGCCACCTCCGCATCCGGCCAATAGGCGGACTTCAGCACCGTCTCGTCAGCCCGGTCCACCCCCCGGCTATGCTTCGCCAGCACATCCTCAATGGCTAGGCGATCAGCCACTTCGGCCATGCTTGGGATCTTGCCAGTTTCCATCCCAGTCTCCCTATCGCATTGCAGTTCAGCGCCAATTTTGGCATGAAGCAGCGGTTGGGAAAATACGCTGCCACCATCCGCCGCCTGAAGCAGCTGCAATGCAAGGCTAGAATGTGCAGCCAACGACCGGCAAGGAGCTTCAATTAGGTGTCCCGTGCGGCTGACCAAGCCTATGAGCGCATTCGCGAGGCCATTCTCGACGTCCGGTTCTCCCCAGCCGCCCGGCTGAAGGAGGAGGAACTGGTCGTCTTCTGCGGCGTCAGCCGAACCCCGGTGCGGGAGGCTTTGCGACGTTTGGCGGCGGAGGACTACGTGGTGGTCGCCCGCAACCAGGGCGCCCAAGTGAAGGCCTGGAGCGACGAGGACATGGAGGAACTGTTCGACCTGCGCGCCCTGCTGGAAGGCCATGCCGCCGGACGCGCCGCGCCGCGCATCAGCGCAGACCAGCTAGCGCCGCTGCAAAGGGGCATTGATGAGATGACGACAGTGCTCGCCAACCTTGGCAGCGCACGAGAAAAAACCGAGCGGTTCGTCCAGTTGAACCAACAACTGCACGAATCCGTTTGGACGGCGGCGGACAGCGAACGGCTGTACGCCCTGCTCAGCCGCCTGGTCAAGCAGGCAACCGTGGTGCGCACCGCGCGCCGCTACACGCTGGAGCGCATCGCCCAGTCCCACAGCCACCATCGGGAACTGGTGGAAGCCCTGTCCGCCCGGGACGCGGTCTGGGCCGAGGCGGTCATGCGCAGCCACATTCGAGCTGGGCTTGCGTTCCTGCGTGGCCACGCTCCGCCGGACCGTCCAAACTTGTGAAACTCCCCGCTCATTCCCTGCGCCCTAATGGGGGAACCCAGAAAGCTTCGCGACCCTTGTCCAAACTTGTGACACTCTCCACTCGTTCCCTGCGGGCCATCCGTTGGGCCCTGCTGTTCTGCGCCGTCCTGACGGGCGGCGCAGCCCTCGCCAAGCAGGACTACGCCGCCGGGGCGCTGCTCCGGGAGGCGGCCAGACACCAGGAGCAGGGGGACCTCGAGGCCTCATGGCGCGCCTGGATGGCCTTCATGGCCCATCCCGGACGCAACCAGCCGGACCTGAAGTCCTTTGCCGCCTGCTTCTTTCTCCACGGGTGCGCCGAGATCGGCACCCTGGGCGCCCTGCTCGGCAAGAGTCGGGAGGACGCCGCCGCTTTGGACTCCTTCTGCCCCCAATGGCGCGACTTCAGGGCGGACATCCAAGCCAACTACGAACCGGAGGAGGCGACCGAGCTACTGGGCCACCTCGACTTCATCCGCGACCGCGCCGTCGACGGCTCCTGCCCGGACTGGCGGGCCCACCAGCTCGCGCTGCTGCACGACCAGCCGGCTCCCCGCCCGGCGCCGCCCCCGCAGATCGTGCCCATCGAGTTCCGGCGGTACTCCACCGGCGGGGTATGGCCGGTGGTGCGGGCCTCCTTCGACGGGCGGGAGGTCTGGATGCTGCCGGACACCGGCACCACCGTCAGCACCACCAGCGCCGAACCGGAAGACTCGCCGCTGGCGGAGCGCCTGACCGCAACCCCCCGCCTGGCTATCGTGACCACCCGAACCGGCAACGGCCCGATAAGCGAGGACGCCCATCGGGCAGCCTCGCTCCAATTGGGCCGTACCGAGCTGCGCCAAGTGACCGTGCATGTCTCCCGCAAAAGGATCAACCCCGAAATCGGCCCCATTCTGGGCATGAACGTCCTTCTGCGGCACGCCGCGGTGTGCTTCCACTGGCCGAAGATGGAGC
>CAYGBY010000250.1:0-4125 GCA_964348115.1 uncultured Pseudomonadales bacterium | reverse complement strand
GCTAAGCTCGCTGTGTCCATGAAATCGCCACGATTGGACGCCCAAATCGACCGAATCCCCGTGAAATCGAGCCGCGAAACTTAGCTGCGCCTAATCCACAAAGCGGCGAACTGCTGCTCGCGCAGGGTGTTCATCACGCGCTCCGCCTCATCCGCGGAGGCGATGGGCCCCACCACGACGCGATACCAAGCGCCATTCTCCAGGTCCACCTTGGCGGTTTGCGCGGGCATGGCCTGCAGCAGCAACCTGGCGCGCAGTTGTTCCGCGTCCTGGCGCCGGGAGAAGGACGCCACCTGTATGTGGAAGGAGCGCGCCGCAGGCGGAGCGGGCGGCTGGGTTTCGGCTTGCGCGGCAGTTTCCTCCGGGAGGGGGCCGGGACCGTAGCGTTCCGGCTGGGAAGGCACCTCGCTCTTGCGCAGCAGATCCTCGAAATGGAACACCAATTCCTCGCTGGCGCCGCCGGCGCGCTCCTCAACCGCCTTGGACAGGTTGGCCGCCTGTTCGGAAAAGTAGTCCGGCGCCAGCACCGCCAGCAGGACAAAACAGATGCCCACCGAAAGGCCGACGAGGAAGCTGGGCGTGTGCCAGCGCGAAGCCCTGGGCGTGGCTTTGCGCCCGCCCTTGCCGGCGGAGGACCTCCTGGTGCGGCGCCCCGCAATCAGGTGGTCGGCAGCCGCACGGGACGCCTGCCCAGGGACAGGGCGCAACCACGCCATGCCGCGGGGCTGGAAAAAGACGAAGCGGCGTAGGCCGGGGGTGAAAGGGCGGCGGATGGCCAAACCTATTTGTGGAGCGGCGCACTAGCGTGCTGTACCGCAAGTAAGTGGGTCTTAGTCGCTAGGCCGTTTTGGCTCCCGGCAAGGCGCGACGAAGCCCTGTGGCGGGCCCCACGCAAGGAGGAGCAACGCGGCTGGGGGCCAAAAGGGCCACGAATGATCACACTCGCTTGCGGGACAGCACACTAGCCATGTGCTTCATTAAAGCGCATCCAAGGGGTCCACGTCGATGTCCCAACGCACCCCGGTCGGGGCCTTGACGTGCGCCAGCCGGTCCAGCGCCTCATGCAGCGGGCCGCGCCGGCTGGACAGCAGCATGAGTTGATGGCGGTGCAGATTGGCTTGGCGCAGCATCTGCGCTGGCGCCGGGCCAAGCACTTCGATGCCGCCGGGCAGCAGGTTCTTGAGTTCCTGCAGGAAGGGGCTAGGCAGGGCGGCGTCAACCGCGGCGGCGCGCACCAACGCCATGTGTCTGGCCGGCGGCAGGGCGGCGGCGCGGCGCACGGCCAGTTCATGTTCGGCGAAGCCGGCGTAGCCTTGCGCCACCAACCGCTTCAGCGCGGGATTGTCCGGCTGCAGGGTCTGAATGCAAACCTCCCCTGGACGTCCGGCCCGTCCGGCGCGGCCAGCCACCTGGGTGAGCAGTTGCGCGGTGCGCTCCGGGGCCCTGAAGTCTGCGCTGAAGAAGCCGGCATCCGCGTTGAGAACCGCCACTAACGTAATGTTGGGAAAATGGTGGCCCTTGGCGAGCATCTGCGTCCCCACCAGGATGCCCGGCCCTCCCTCCCTGATCTTGGCCAACTGCGCCTCCAGGCGGGCCTGGGTGCGGGTGGTGTCCCGGTCGATGCGAATGAGGGGCGCCTCGGGAAAGAGCGCCTGCAGGCCGGCCTGCGCACGTTCCGTGCCCGCCCCCACTGGGGTCAGCGCCTGCCGTTCGCAGGCCGGACAGGCGCTAGGCACGCCCCAGTGCGCCCCGCAGTGATGGCAGGCCAGCCTGCGCCGCTTGCGATGCAGGGTGAGCCGCGCATCGCAGGCGTTGCAGGTCGCCTGCCAGCCGCAACTGGTGCACAGGTAGGTGGGCGCATAGCCGCGCCGATTCAGGAAAACCAGCACTTGGCCACGCCGGTCCAGATGGCCGCGGATGCGCCGGATCAGGGGTGGGCTGAAGCCTTCCTGCAGAACATGGCCGCGAATGTCCAGGATGTGGATGTGCGGCATCGGGGCGCCGGTGGCCCGGCGCGACAGGCGCTGACGGCGGTAGCGGCCTCTGCGTACATTGTGCAGGGTCTCCAGAGATGGGGTGGCGCTGCCCAAAATCAGCGGAATGTCCAGCATCTTGGCGCGCTTGACCGCCACATCCCGGGCGGAGTAGCGCAGCCGGTCGTGCTGCTTGAAGGAGGGATCGTGCTCCTCATCCACCACTATGAGGCCCAATTTGCGGAAGGGCGTGAATACGGCGGATCTGGTGCCGATGAGAATGCGCGCCGCACCCGCCCGGCAACGCAGCCACGCATTCAGACGCTGCCGGTCGCCCAAGCCGGAATGCAGCGCATCCACTTCCCCATAGCGGCGCCGAAAGCGCGCCAAGGTCTGCGGCGTGAGCCCAATCTCCGGCACCAGCACCAGCACCTGCTCCCCGCGGCGCAGCACCTCGCCAATGGCGCGCAGATAGACCTCCGTCTTGCCGCTGCCGGCAACGCCCTCAAGCAGGTTGGCGGAGAAGCCCCGCATGAAGGCGGCGGCCGGTTGCGCAGGGTCCGCGGCCGCTCCTCCAGCGCGATGCGCCGCCGGCGCCCGGTCTTGGCCGCAAACGCGGCAATCCTCCCGGCAACTGTGGTAGGCCCTGAGCGCTTCGTCCTGATCAGCAGTCAACGTCAGGTGCTGTTCAGCCGCCGCCGTTGCCCGCCCCGCAACTTCCGCCCCCGGCCCAGCCAGCGCCCGCACCGCCGGCAAGCCTGGCCGCTGCTCCGCGGCAATGGCCCCCTTGGCCTGCAGGGCCCGCACCACCGCCGGCGCGAACCCGCCGGCGCGCAGCTCAGCGGCGGCGGCGCAGCCTCCATTGCTGTGCAGGAACGCCAGCAACTCACGCTGCCGCGGCGCCCGCGACAAGTCCGGCTTCGGCCCCTGGTTCAGCCGCCAGACCCGCTCCGCGCCCGGCGCCAACGACGCCCCCCGCATCACCAAGTTGGGCAGCATGGCCGAGAAGACCTCGCCAATGGGGTAGTGGTAGTACGCAGCCAGCCAGGAAGCCAGCGCCATGAGCTCCTCATCCAGCGCCGCTTCCTGGTCAACCAGCTCGCGCACCGGCTTCAAGTCCGCAAAGGCATCCTCAGGGTCCACAGCCAAACACACCCCAACCAAGGTGCGCCCGGCGAATGGCACCCGCACCCGCCCACCCACCACGGTCGCCGGGCAATTCTCCGGCACGGCGTAGTCGAAGGTGCGCGGCAGGGGAAGCGGCACTGCGACGCGAACGCTGCGCATCATAGGGCCGGCGCAGCCGGGACGCTTGGCCAATTGAGCGGCGGCGGCACTTGCCCGCCCTAAAGGCGGTGCGCCCGCTTAGCCGTGCCCTGGAACATGGCTTGCTGCTCGTCTTCGCTGAAGTCAGCCACCATTTTCTTGAAGGCATTGCAAAGAATTGGATAGGAGACGGACAGCTTGTCCACTGGGAGGTTGCTCTTCTGCGCCCATGGCCACAACCCCATTATCGCCAACTTTCCCTTGCGATGGCGCCTGCCTTTGCTAGAATGCGCCCCGTCGCCACTCGGCGGCGAACGGCCTGAAACCAGAGCATTGAAGCCCAAAGGCCGCAACCAACAGCATGAGACAACAGGATGAAGAAGAACATCCATCCCCACTACCAAGCCATCAAGGCCACCTGCAGTTGCGGCAACATCATCGAGACGCGCTCCACCCTGCGCGAAGACATCCACATCGATGTCTGCTCCGCCTGCCATCCTTTCTACACCGGCAAACAGAAGATCGTGGACTCCCGCGGCCGCGTGGAGCGCTTCCGGCGCCGCTTCGGCAACCGCTCCGTGATGGCCTAGGGCCTGTGCTTTCAGGCCGGAGGTGGCGATGCGCCGCAACGAACTCCATGCCGGGCGTCGCCACGCCCCGAAACACAAAGCCCGCCTAGGCGGCTGCGCCTTGGAGCCATGCCGCCAGGTGCTGACGGCGCCCGGCTCCACAAACCAGCCGGAACGGGATCAAAAAGTCCGTTGATGCGCATCCGCGACCCCCACCTCCATTCTTTTTGTCCGCAAAGCAGGGGAAATTCCCAGGGCAGTTTCCTAGGGAACCTCTGAACAAGTCGCGTTCGCCCAGCGCCCCGCTCTCAGCAGCC
>CAYGBY010000249.1:0-4128 GCA_964348115.1 uncultured Pseudomonadales bacterium | reverse complement strand
AGAAAAAACGGCTCCCGGCAGGGCCAACCCAGATAGTGCTAACAGGCCCTAGTTCCTGAAAGTGATGCGGCCCTTGCTGAGATCATAGGGCGTCAACTCCACTTTGACCTTGTCGCCAGTCAGTATGCGGATGTAGTTTTTACGCATCTTGCCGGAAATATGGGCCATCACGACATGCCCGTTGTTCAGCTTGACGCGGAACATCGTGTTTGGGAGGGTATCGATCACCGTGCCCTCCATTTCTATCTGTTCTTCCTTCGCCATCGTTCGCCGACATGATCAGGAAGCGGCATTCTGCCCATCGCCGCGTCAGGAATCAATGCCGAAGGCGCCGATAGGGGCGGTGGATGCTGGTGAAATGGCCGCGGTGCGCTAAAGTGGCGCCGCAGAAGGGGCGTTTGCCCTTGCTCCGTTGCCAAGGTGTGCGGTTATCATGCAGCAAACCGACCGGGCTGGTCTGGGGCAAGAAGGGGTGCTGAGCGATTCATGGCCAAAGTCACCATAGACGGCAAGGCGTATGAGCTGCCCGCAGGGCGGAATCTTCTGCACGCCGTGCTTTCGCAGCACTTGGAGCTGCCGTACTTTTGCTGGCATCCGGCCTTAGGTTCGGTGGGCTCCTGCCGCCTATGCGCCCTTATTCAGTATGCGGATGCGGACGATGACCGCGGGCGTTTGCAGATGGCCTGCATGGTGCCGGTGCAGGATGGCATGCGCGTGTCCATTAACGCCCCCTTTGCGGCGGACTTCCGCAAGCAGGTGATCGAGTGGCTGATGGAGAACCACCCCCACGATTGCCCGGTATGTGAAGAAGGGGGGGAGTGCCACCTGCAGGACATGACGGTGATGACCGGGCACACCAGCCGCCGCTATCGCGGCCGAAAGCGCACTTGGCGAAACCAGCACCTAGGCCCATTCATCGGCCACGAAATGAACCGCTGCATTACCTGCTACCGCTGTGTGCGCTACTATCGGGACTACGCTGGCGGCAAGGATCTCGAGGCCTTCGGCTCCCGGGGCCGCATGTTCTTCGGGCGCGAAGCAGATGGCGCGCTGGAAAGCGAGTTTGCCGGCAACCTAGTGGAGGTATGCCCCACGGGCGTGTTCACGGACAAGCCCTTCGCGCAAAGCTACACCCGCAAGTGGGACTTGCAGTCCGCGCCCTCCCTGTGCCCCAACTGCTCCATCGGCTGCAATACTTTTCCCGCGGAGCGCTACGGGCTGCTCAAGCGCATCACCAACCGTTATCACGGCCAAGTGAACGGCTACTTCCTGTGCGACCGCGGTCGCTTCGGCTCCCATTTCGTGAACCACGAAAGGCGCATTCGTCACGCGGGCGTGCGCGCCCAGGACGGCGTTTTCGATGCCTGTGGGCGGGAGGCGGCCGTTCAGGCGGCGGCGCGCAGACTGCAGGACGACGGCCGCAGCGGGCGCGCCATGATCGGCATCGGTTCGCCACGCGCTTCCTTGGAGGCGAACTTCGCCCTTAAGCAGTTGGTGGGGGCGGAAAACTTCTGCGCCGGTTTGCAGGGGGCGGAGCAGCGCGCCTTGGACGCGGCCCTTGCTGCGTACCGTCGGGGCGGCTTCCGCATTCCCTCGCTGACGGAAGTGGAAAGCGCGGATGCCGTGCTGATTTTGGGTGAAGACATCTCCAATACGGCGCCCCGCATGGCTTTGGCGGTGCGCCAGGCCTTGCGCGGCGCGACCTTGGAGATGGCGCGCAAGGCCGGCATCCCAGCATGGCAGGACAGCGGCGTGCGCGGCCATGGCCAGGGGGCGCTGAGCCCCTTGTTCATCAGCACCGCCGCGCCAACCCGCTTGGATGAGCTTGCCACAGCGGTCAAATACGGGGCGGCGCCCGAGTTGTCCGGGTTCGCCATCGCCCATGCGCTGGACGCCCGCTTCGCTGACAGCGGGCGGGACGCATTCACGGTGGCGGCGGCGGCGGCCCTGCAGGCGGCCCAGCGGCCTTTGATCATCGCTGGCTGCGGCCTTGGTCAGGCAGCGGCGGTGCAGGGTGCGGCCAATGTCGCCTGGGCGCTGAATGGGCGGGGCAAGGAAGTCATGCTGGCGCTCACCGGCCTTGAGGCCAACAGTTTTGGGGTGGCCCTGCTGGGCGGCGCTGTGCCCTTGTCGGAGGCGCTGCGGCGCATGGCCGCCGGCGCGCCGGCCCTGGTGCTGGAGAACGACCTGTTGCGCCGCACGCACGATGACCACATCAACCTGGATAACGCCGTGGTGTTGGATGCCCTGGAAACGCCCACCGCGGAAGCAGCCGCCGTGGTGCTGCCGGCGGCCACCTACGCGGAGCAGACCGGCACTTTCGTGAACTACGAGACCCGCGCCCAGCGCTTCTACCAGGTGTTTGAGCCGACCGGCGAAATTCAGCCCGCCTGGCGCTGGATCACAGCCATTGCCCGGGCGCTGGGGCGCAATGACTTCAACTGGGCGGATATCGACGGCCTTGCCGCCGCATGCGCGCAGGGGGAGTTGGAGGCTTTGGCCCAGGCCGCGCCAAGCGCGGGCTTCCGGGGTCCGGCGCACGCCAAGGTGGCCCGGGCGCCGCACCGCTACAGCGGGCGCACCGCCATGCGCGCCGATGTCAGCGTGCATGAGCCCAAGACCTCGGTGGACCCGGAGACGCCGTTCTCATACTCCATGGAGGGGCAGAACCCGGCGCATCTGCCGGGCGCCCTAGTGCCTTACGTCTGGTCTCCGGGTTGGAATTCCAACCAGTCCGTTATCAAGTTCCAGCAGGAGGTGGGGGGGCCGCTGCTCGGCGGAGATCCGGGGCCGCGCCTCCTTGGCGGGGGGGATGCGGGGGACGGTGCGGCGTTGTTCCGCTCCTTTGCCGCCCATGGCCGCGAGGCGCCCGGCCAAGACCCCGCCGACGGCTTCGCTTGGCTGCCTGTGCATGAGGTGTTTGGCAGCGAGGAGCTTTCCGGCGCCTGCGCCGCCATCGCCCAGCGCACGCCGGCGCCCTACGTGCTGCTGCACCCAGAGGACGCGAAGGCGCTTGGCGTGAGCGCCGGGGATGGGGTGCGCATTGTCCAGGCCGGCGCCAGCTACGAGGTGCGCACGGATGCGAACGTCGCAATGCGCACCGCCTGCGTGGCGCAGGGTCTGCCGGGCGGCCGCCCGCTGCCGGCTGAACGTCTCGACCTGCGTGCGGATCCGGACTACCGTCGTCCGGCCGCCGCTGATTCCCAATTGATCGCGCGGGGGTAGGCTGTGCGGTCTCCTCATGGCGCGATGCGCATGCGCTTGCGGAAGGCGCCTTCCTGGCGTGGCTTGGCCTGCCTAAACGCCGTGCGATTGCCCAGGGCGCGGGCCCGTCAGGCAGGACCGCAGTGGGGCTTGCCTTTCCAGGGTCCTTGCCAAGTGCCGCCGAGGCGACAGCCCATCGTTTCCCGGCAGGTCGCAGTGGGGCTTGCCTTCCCGTGGTCCTTGCCAAGTGCTGCCGGGGCGACAGCCCACCGTTCCCCGGCAGGCGTCAGTGGGGCTTGCCTTTCCAAGGTCCTTGCCAAAGCGTCCGGGACAAGCACGCTTGCCCAAGCGGGGCGAGTTCGCGGCTGCTCCGCAACGGCGGCGTTGGCCAGTCCGGTGGTTGTTGACCGGCTGGCGGCGGTGGGAGGCTAGGGTGGATCTGGAGCTTGGCTTCATCATGATCGTGCCGGTGCTGGGCGGGGCGCTCCTAGGCGCCGCCATGCTCATCTGGTGGGAGCGGCGTTTGCTGGGCTTCTGGCAGGATCGGCTGGGGCCGAACCGGGTTGGCCCCTTCGGCGTACTTCAGATCGTCGCCGATGTGGTGAAGCTCATCACCAAGGATGACTGGGTGCCGCCTTTTTCCGATCGGGTGGTGTTCACCCTGGCCCCGACCGCCATTGCGGCGGGCATGTTGATGGGTTTCGCGGTAGTGCCCTTCGGGCCGGGTCTGGCGGTCATCGACCTGAACATCGGCGTGCTGTTCTTCCTGGCCATGACCTCCCTAGCTGTCTATGGCGTACTGCTCGGCGGCTTGGCCAGCAACAACAAGTACTCCCTGCTGGGCGGGCTGCGCAGCGCCGCGCAGATGGTCACCTACGAGGTGTTCATGGGCCTTTCCATCATGGGGGTGGTGCTGCGGTCCGG
>CAYGBY010000248.1:0-4268 GCA_964348115.1 uncultured Pseudomonadales bacterium | reverse complement strand
GAAAAAACGGCTCCCGGCAGGGCCAACCCAGATAGTGCTAACAGGCCCTAGTTTATCAGCTTGAATTTTGAGCGACTTCCGGCGGCAGTGAAGAGAACCGGGCCATCCGAGAGTCGTTTGCAACCCGTTGAGCCGTTGGGCGATTCCGCAAGGGTGAATATCCGGGCTGTAAGGGGCAGGGATGCGTGTCCATGACGAGGCCCGGCGCTTTCCGACCTATGCAACTGCAGGATCGCCCTGACTGGCGTCAAAGTCATCTTGTTTGCGCCGTCCAAGGTTGCTATCTTAGTCCGCTTTCGCGCCTTTGCCCAAAGTTGATCTGGCGGTTGCCGCAGGTTGGCGAGTAGGTTGGCGAACCGCTCTTGCAATTCAAAATTAAGGGGGACGCAATGAAGTTAGGACTGATCACCGGTTTCGGCGGCCGCAAGCTGCATGTGCCCATCGAGGCCATCCGCCATGCGGAGGGGCTTGGCTATGAGTCCGTTTGGACTGCGGAAGCCTACGGGGCCGATGCGGTGACCTTGGCCACCTGGATACTGGCGCAAACGGAAAAGATCAAGGTGGGCACGGCCATCATGCAGATGCCGGCGCGCTCACCGGCCATGGCCGCCATGACCGCCATGAGCTTGGCGGAACTGTCCGGCGGCCGCTTCCTGTGCGGTCTCGGCGCATCCGGCCCGCAGGTGGTGGAGGGCTGGCACGGCGTGCCCTACGGCAAGCCGGTGACCAGGCTCAAGGAATACATCCAGATCATGAAGCAGATCATCGCCCGGGGCGGCCCAGTTACTTTCGCCGGGCAGGAGTACCAGTTGCCCTACAGTGGGCCGGGCGCTACGGGCTTTGGCAAGCCGCTGAAGAGCATCCTGCACTGCGAGGAGAACATACCCATCTACTCCGCCAACATCACGCCCAAGGGGGTTGAGGCGGCTGCGGAAGTGGCGGACGGCTTTTTCCCGGTGTGGATGGACCCGGAGCAGTTCCAGGTTTTCGCCGACCCCATCAATCGCGGCTTCGCCAAAGCCGGCGACAAGGACATGACGCAATTCGATGTGGCCCCCTTCGTGACCGTGGTGCTCGGCGATGACGTGGCGCAGTGCATGATGCCCATCCGCGGCGCGATGGCCCTGTACATTGGCGGCATGGGCGCCCGCAACAAAAACTTCTACAACGACCACGCCAAGCGCTTGGGCTTTACGGAAGCGGCGGAGAAGATTCAGGATCTGTACCTGTCCGGCAAGCGTGACGAGGCCATGGCCGCAGTGCCGGCGGAGCTGATCGACGCCTGCCACCTGGTCGGCCCGGCGGACCGCATCAGGGACCGTCTGCAGCGCTGGCGGGAAGCTGGCCGCAAGGGGCAGGTGTCCAGCATGCTGCTGGGCTGCCAGCAGCCGGAGGCGCTGGCCTTGGTGGCGGAGGAAATGCTCTAGCCGGGATTATTTGGTGCGCCGTGCCAAGGTGCACGACCGCTGTGGGTACGAAACCCACGCGGCGAATGTCGTTCCAGCCGGCAGCAATCGGAACGGCCGTGGAGGTGACGAACGGGCCGAACCTTCTGGTGTAGAGTCCGTAAGGGATATGGAACTTGTTGGCGCTATTCTCAAGGTTGGACGGGCCAACCTTGGGGCGAGCCAATTGCCCGGGGCTGTCGAACGCTCTGGCGATGGTTGAAACTTTGGGTTGGCCAATGGCCGACAATGGGGAAAGGAGGCGGCAATGGCCTTGAAAAAACGCATGGCGGTGACCCTGCCGGCAGGACCGGATATCCGCCACACCGTGGAGCGGCTGCAATGGGCGCAGGCCAACGGCTATCCCGATGCTTGGTTCAGCGACTCCGGCGCCCCGGACACCCTTACCCAGGTGGCGGCGGTGGCGCACCACAGCCGGGCCATCCGCATCGGCGTGGCGGTGACGCCGGTTTACACCCGCACGCCAGCGGTCATCGCCGCCAGCGTGAATGTTTTGGGTCAGTTGCTGCCCGGACGCTTCGTCATGGGGTTGGGTTCCTCCAGCCAGACCATCATGGGCGCCTGGAATGGCATTCCGCTGGACAAGCCACTCACCCGGGTCAGGGAGACGGCGGAGCTGGTGCGCACCCTGCTCAAGGGGGAGAAGTCCAACTTTTCCGGGGTTACGCTGAGCAGTCGCGGGTATCGTCAGGCGCCCTTGGAGAACCCGCCCCCCATCTACATCGCGGCGCTGCGTCCAAAGATGATAGAGATGGCGGCGGAAGTTGGCGATGGCGTGATCTTCAATCTTTGGCCGCAAAGCGCTTTGGCCAAGATGATGGAGCATGTCCGCATTGGCGCCGCGCGGGGCGGCAAGGACTGGCGTGAAGTGGAGATCGTCAACCGCGCCATGGTGTTGGCTACGGACGACAAGGCCGCCGCCCGCAACCTGTTCCGCGCCGCCTTCGCCCCCTACTACGCCACCCCGGTCTATAACCGCTTTCTGGCCTGGGCTGGGCACCCGGAGGCGGCGGACACCATCACTGAGGGCTGGGCCGCCAAGGATCGGGCCAAGACCACCGGCGCCCTAAGCGACGCCCTGATCGATGAGATCGCCATCATCGGCACGGAGGCGGAAATCCAGGAGCGCATTCAGGCGGACGCCGATGGCGGTGTGCACACCCACATCATCGCGCCCATAGGCGCCACGCCCGCGGATGTAAAGCGCACCTTCAACGCCTTCACCGCCGATCGCTTCCAACTGCGCTAGCGGCCTGCACCGCACATGGCCGCCTGGGGAACTTCCTCCACTTTGGGATCGCGCGCCACCAGCACCTGCTGGAATGTTTCCGGGGCGCGGACCTGCATGGAGGCGCCTGCTTCCCTGGGCGTCAGCGCGTTGGAGGCCGGGATGAAAACTCCCAGCCGGCGTTTTGCGGAGGGAATGGAAACTGCTAAAGGAGCCAAGCATGGACTACCAGAAGATCATCGTCGATGCGCCCCGGCCAAGGCTGCGGCGCATCACCCTGAACCGGCCGGAGAAGCGCAACCCGCTATCCAACGAACTGCGCGCCGAACTGTTCCACGCCCTGCAGGCGGCCGACCAGGACGAATCCGTGCGGGTGATGATCATCCGCGGCGCCGGTCCGTGCTTTTCCGCCGGCTATGATCTGAAGTCCAATACATCCAGAGAGCAGCCATTCTACACGGCTGGCGGCCTTGGCAACTGGCCGCGCCATGTGGTGGAGGGTTTTTTCAGGATTTGGGATCTGGCCAAGCCGGTCATCGCCCAAGTGCATGGCTACTGCTTGGCGGGGGGCACGGAGCTGGCCACCGCCTGCGACCTGGTTTACGTGGCGGAGGACGCCAAGATCGGCTACCCCGTGGTGCGCGCCATCAGCCCGCCGGACAATCAGTTCTACCCGTGGATCGTTGGCCTGCGCCGCGCCATGGAGCTGATGCTGACGGGGGATCACATGTCGGGCGCGGAGGCCGCGCAAAGTGGCTTCGCCAACCGCGCCTTTCCGCCGGGCGAACTTGAGGCCAAGGTGCTCGACATTGCGCAGCGCGTGGCCATGACCCCCACGGATCTGCAGCAGATCAACAAGCGGGCCATCCACCGGCAAATGGACGCCATGGGCATCCGCGCCGGCATCCGCGCCGGCACGGAGATGCAGCAGCTGGCAACCTTCACCAAGTCAACCCAAGCGCACTTGGCGGAACTGCGCGGGGGGCTGACCCAAGCCCTCAGCAAGCGTGACGCCGCCTACGGCGACTACCGCACAGCTTCTAAGGACAATTAGTGTGCTGTCCCGCAAGTAAGTGGGTTTTAGTCGCTAGGCCATTTTGGCGCCCAGCGAGGCGCGATGACGCCCTTTCGCAGGCCCCACACGAGGAGGAGCAACGCGGCCAGGGGCCAAAAGGGACACGAATAATCACACTTGCTTGGGGAATTGTAGTGGTCGGTTGACGAACCACGACATGTAGTGGTTATGCGACTTGCGGGACGGGGCATGTGGTGGTTTGTCAACGTATCTTTATAGGTCCCCTTGCTTGCGGGACAGCACACTAGGGAACCTCTGAACAAGTCTCGTTCGCCCAGCGCCCCGCTGTTTGCGGGTGGAGAGGGCGTTGCGGCCATGGGAAGGCAAGCCGCGGCGCGGCGGGATTGCCACAGTCCGACCGCCGCGGGGCGCCCTTCGGGAGGGCCTAAGAAGCGCGCTGGCTGTGTTGCGGCTCATTGTGTGGGGGTAAGCCACACGGCTTCGTCGCGCCTTGCCATCACGCCCTTTAGGCTCCTCTGGGCTTCCGGGACTTGTTCAG
>CAYGBY010000247.1:0-4314 GCA_964348115.1 uncultured Pseudomonadales bacterium | reverse complement strand
GCTTCCTGGACCTGTCGGCGGGCCTCGATGGCCTGGGCCTGGGCCGGTTCTCCTCTATCTCCGTTGGCCTGACGTACGAACGGCGGTTCTGAGCCAGCTTGGTGCCATGTGGGGCTAAGGATGGCCTTGGATTCGACAGCCGAATTCGGCGGCGGCGTCCAATAGCCAAGCGGCCAAGTAGTCGGCGAAGCTGCGGCGGAATATGAGATCGTAGCTGCCGTCCGCCTGCTTGGCGATCAACGCTGTGGCCTTGGCGAAGGTGGTCTGCACGCAGCGGCCGGGGGCGAAGCTGGCGGGGTGAAAGTCGTAGGTGCTGGATTTCTGCAGAACGGCCAGCGCCCCCGGGCCGCTTAGGTTGACCAGGGTTTGGCCGCCGCTGACATCGACAATGGAGAAGTGGCCCCGCAGCGCCATCCGCAGCCGGCGTTCGGTTTGCGCCTCTTCGCCGCCCGGGATGACGGCCAGCCATTCGTCGGGTCCCAGCCAGTAGATGCTCTTTGCGCCGTCGCTTCCGTAGCTGTTGGGCGCGTTGGGCAGGGCCACCCCCAGCACGTCCGCCACGTCTTTGCGGAATGACCCATCCGCCGGGTCGCCGCGCAGGTTCAGGTATCCCTTGCTGGGCGAGTCCCTGATCAGCACACTTGGCGCCGGGTCGGAAGAGGCGCCGCCAGGATGGCCAGCGCCCACGCCCAGCCAATAGTGCAGGGGCGACTCGGCGAACAACCTAGACATTCTGCCGCCGCCCTTGCGGGTCATAGAATGCTGATGGCGTGATCTGCGCCGGCACGATCTGACCGTCCGCCAACGGGCAGTAAACTGTTCCACCCATGCGCTGAAGGCCGCCTTTCACTACGGCCAGCGCAAAGGCGTACCCTAAGTTGGCGCTGTAGTAGGCGGATGTCACATGGCCCTGCATGGCCATCGGCAGGGGCTCGTCGGGGTTGTTGACGATCTGGGCGCCCTCCGGCAGCACAAGGTTGGCGGGCTGCGGCCTAAGCCCCACCAACTGCTTGCGGTCCTTGCGCAGGCAGTCGCTGCGGGCCAACGACCGCTTGCCGATGAAGCTGAAGTGCTTCTTGTTGTTGACGATCCAATCCATGTTCATGTCCCCTGGGGTGGTGGCGCCGTCTGTGTCTTGGCCGACGATGATGAAGCCTTTTTCCGCCCGCAGCAGGTGCATCGCTTCAGTGCCGTAAGGGGTGATGCCGAACTCCTGTCCGGCTTCCATCAGCGCCTCCCAGATGCAGCGGCCAAAGTGGGCGGGCACATGCACCTCGAAGGAAAGTTCGCCTGTGAAGCTGATGCGGAACACCCGGGCCTTGACGCCCGCCACCGTGCCCTCGCGCCAGTCCATGAACCTGAAGGCGTCGCGGGAGAGGTCGATGTCCCCGCACAGCTTCTGCACAACCAGGCGCGCCTTGGGGCCGCTGACCGTAGCGGTGGCCCAGTGGTCCGTAACCGAGGTGCAGTGCGCCCGAAGCTGCGGCCACTCCGTCTGCCGCCAAAGCTCCAGCCAGTCCAGCACCGCCGCCGCGCCGCCGGTGGTGGTGAACATCAGATAGTGGTTCGGCCCTAGGCAGGAAGTCACGCCGTCATCGAAGATCACGCCGTCCTCGTGCAGCATCAGGCCATAGCGGCACCTGCCCGGCGGCAGCTTCAGGTAGGAGTTGGTGTGGATGCGGGTGATGAACTCCGCCGCATCCGGCCCTTGGATGTCTATCTTGCCTAGGGTGGAGGCGTCCATCATGCCGACGCCCCGGCGCACCGCTAGGCATTCCCTGTTCACGGCTTGCTGCATGGTTTCGCCGGGCTTAGGGTAGTAGCGGGGGCGTTGCCACTGGCCCACGTTCTCCCAAACCGCGCCCCGTTGCGCGTGCCAGCGGTGCATGGCCGTGCGGCGCACTGGGTCGAACAGCGTCCCGCTTTCCCGGCCGGCCAAGGCGCCAAAGGTGGCGGGCGTGTAGGGTGGGCGGAAGATGGTGGTGCCGGTCTCCGCGATGCCTTGCCCCAAGGCCTCGGCCAAGATCGCCAAGCCGTTGATGTTGCCCAGCTTGCCTTGCTCCGTGCCGAAGCCGAGGGCGGTGTAGCGCTTCAGGTGCTCCACGGATTCATAGCCTTCCCGGGCGGCCAGTGCGATGTCCGCAGCAGTGACGTCCAACTGCAAATCGACGAATTGCTTCGGCGCCCGGCTGCTGGCCTTGGTGTGGGGCACCAGAAACAGGGCCTTGGACGGCCCCTCGGCGGGTTCGTCCGGCACGGAGAACGCGGTACTGCAGCGGCCGTTTCCAACGCCCGCCAATTGCGCCGCCTTGGCGCCCGTTTCGGCGCCCTGCCGCAGACAGCCCAGCAGGCCATAGACGCCGTTGGCGGCCCCGGCGGACTGCGCCTGCGGGGAGGATGCGGCAGGCAGAAAGCCCGCCAGAGCGTCGCTCCACTGCGGCTTGGCGCCCCGATGCGAACTCAGATGGATGACCGGGCTCCAGCCCCCGGAACTGGCGATGAGGTCGCATGGCAGAGGTTGTGCGGGGCCGATGACGCCATCGCCCGCAGGGTTCAAGGGGGCGGCCAGCGCACCCCGGACGCTCCGCCTGCCCAGGGCTTCGATGATGCCGTGGCCGCTGATGACCTCGATGCCCTGATCGCGGGCGGCCGCAACCAGTTCGCCGCCCGGCTGTTCCCGAACATCCAGCACGGCGGCCACTTCGCCGCCGGATTCCCGCCAGTCCAGGGCTGCTTGGTAGGCGTTGTCATTGGTGGTGCACAGCAGCAGCCGGCGGCCCGGCCGCACGGCATAGCGGTTGATGAAGGCGCACACCGAGGAGGCCAGCATGACCCCCGGCAGATCATTGTGGGCGAACACCAGGGGGCGTTCCAGGGCGCCGGTGGCCAGCACCACCTGCTTGGCCCGCACGCGGTGCAGGCGTTGCCTGGCAACCTGTGCGTTGGCGCGCAGGTGATCCGATGCGCCGCCTTGCCTGATGCGCCAGTCCCTGCGCCGGGCGCCATCGCCGGAGAGGCAGCCGAGATGATCCGTGCGACGCTCCAGGATGGCCAGAAAGTTGTGGTCGTAGTAGCCGATGGCCGTGGCGCGGGGCAGCAGCGTCGCCTTGCTGCAGGCGCGAAGCTCCGCCACAACCTGCGCAATCCACTGGCTGGCGGGCTGGGCATTGATCTGTTGCTTGGTCCACAGCAAACTGCCGCCGAATTCGTTCTGCTCGTCCGCCAATATCACGCGGGCGCCGCTGCGGGCGGCCTCCAACGCCGCCGCCAAGCCGGCGGGGCCGCCGCCGATCACCGCCAGGTCGCAATGTAGGTTCAGCTTGTCGTAGATGTCCGGATCCGCAGCCTCGGGCGCCCGGCCCAAGCCCGCCGCCTTGCGGATGCAGCGCTCGTAGGTCATCCACCACTTGCGCGGGCGCATGAAGGTCTTGTAGTAGAAACCCGGCGGCGTCAGCTTGCCGAGGGCGCTGAACGCGCCCAGCAAGTCGAATTGCAGGCTCGGCCAGCCGGTGACGCTGGCCGCCGCCAGCCCTTCGTGCAGCTCCACTTGGGTGGCGCGTGAATTGGGCACCGTGTGGGCGCCCTTGCCAAGCTGGACGATGGCGTTGGGCTCCTCCGCTCCGTGGCCGACGATGCCCCTCGGGCGGCCGTACTTGAAGCTGCGGGCTACTAGGCGCCGCCCATTGGCCAGCAGGGCGGAAGCCAGGGTGTCGCCCTGAAAACCTTGGTGGGGCTTGCCGTTGAAGGTGAAATTCAGGGGCTTGCTGCGGTCGATGCGGCCGCCCCGGGGCAAGCGGTTGGGTTGCATCAGCGGCCGCCCGCTTCCTTGGCCGGTCCTCTGACGGCAGGCCGTGCGCCCATTGGGTAGGTCTCCAGAATCTCGTAGGTCAGGGTGTTGCGCGTCACGTTGAAGTAGCGGCGGCAGCCGGCGCTGTGATGCCACAACTCATGGTGAATGCCGCACGGGTTTTTGCGGAAGTACAGGTAGTCTCCCCACTGCGCGTCGGTCAGGGACTCCGGCGCCTTGGGCCGCTCTATGTGCGCTTCGCCAATATGGCGGAAGTCCTCCTCATCGCGCGCCTCTTGGCAGTAGGGGCAGTGGATTAGCAGCATGGCCGCAGGGTGCGCTGCAGCGCCTTCAGTGGGCGACGCCGGCGGCGCCATGCTCATCGATGAGCGCGCCTCGGTAAAAGCGGGCGATGTCGAAGGGCGCCGCCAGCGGATGCGGGCGGTCATGGGCGACCGTGTCCGCAAATACGTAGCCGGAGCCCGGGGTGGCCTTGAAGCCGCCCGTGCCCCAGCCGCAGTTGAAGT
>CAYGBY010000246.1:0-4363 GCA_964348115.1 uncultured Pseudomonadales bacterium | reverse complement strand
GCCAGCAAACAGCGGGGCGCTGGGCGAACGCGACTTGTTCAGAGGTTCCCTAGGCCTTACCCGCCCCGTCCGCACCCTTGTTTCCACGCAAACTAGGGCCTGCTAACACTATCTGGGTTGGCCCTGCCGGGAGCCGTTCTTTCTCCGGGCAAGGCGGAGCGGGCGCGGCGTGGCCGGTGTCACATGTGCTGGCGACAACGCCGTCAGGGGAAAAACGGACCCGGCCCTTCGGGTTGCGCCCCAGGCCGCGCCAGTCTAGGCGCGAGGAGTACAATTTAGTCGGCTCCAGATGCACACTTAAGGCCGATACCAGATGGGGGAAGACCAAGCGCGGTCTTGGATGATGGCGTGCATATCCGGGTTCGGCGGTGTGCCTGTGCGCACAGCATCCCAAGTGGACCAGCGGCATTTGGGGTTCTCCAGCACTCGGGCGTAGTAAAAGGCGCGTTGGCCGGGCACGAAGTTCGGATCCTGCCAAAAGGCGGTGAGTTCCGCCGCGCCCTTGTCCTGGCTGACGGCGCAGGTCGCCAAGTCCACGCTGGCGCCGTTGTCCGGGCACCGGTGGGTGTTGGGGTCCACTTCCCCGCCGTCAGAACAGGCCACGTCGAACACCTGCTCAAAGGTTTCGCCATCCTGCACCCACCCCTTGATGATCTGGGCCCGCTGCAAAGGAGCGGCGTCCGCATCTCGCATGGCCCAGAGGAAAAAGCCGGGGGCGGACTCCCCATCCGCCAACAGATCCCCGCCCATATGCACCCCAGCTTCATAGGCCGCCGCTATCCTGTCCGGCGCATCGGCCATAGTTTCCTGCAGGGCGTAGCCGGCGAAGAAGCGCACTCTAATATGCGGACCGCTGGTGGCGAAGGTCTCCTTGCGGCGGAAGGCGTCGTAGATGGCTTGGCGGGTGTTGCTCTCCGCCCATACGCCGGCTAACCCGGATGCGCCCCAGGTGGCCGCGACGCTGTCCAGGTAGAGGCTGCCGTCCTGCGCCGGTTCCGGCAGGGGCGCGGAGCCTCTTAGTTGGGGGGTGGCGTCCACCAGGCCCACTTTGCTCCAATAATTGTCCTCCTCAAAGGAGCCAGCGGCATTATGCGTGTCCGATGAACCGATCAGGCCGAATCTGTAGGGGTTGAAGCCTTCCGCCGCCTCCATGGCCAGACCATTGCGCCAAGCTTCACGGACGTAGCTGCCCTGTGGCTGGCTAGGCAAGGTTGAGCCGACGCGCGTTGGCATGATCTCGAAGTCCGCCCACTCATCGTTGGGGGACAGCAGCGGGTGCGTGTCGGAGGTGCCCTTGACCTGGGTGACCTCCACCAAGGGCTCGTTGCGCATGCGCTGCTCCGCGTAGGGGGCGTCCATGGGCTCGTCGGACTGATAGTAAGTGCTCCCGAACATCCAACCGTTGGAGCCGTTGGAGTTGTGCGGTATGGCTAGGCCCTCCACGCCTTGGGCGCGCAGGCCGTCCAGCCAAGCCCAAAGATTCTCTGGGTTGCGGGAGTTCAGCACGCTGTGCGGCATTTCCGGCCCGAGGTCGCGGAAGATGACGTTGCGGTGCAGATTCTCCGCTTCCGGGCCGCTGCTGGTGAATTCATAGCCGATGAAGGTGGTGAAATTGCCCGGATCGTTGTGGCGCTGCGCCGCGGCCATGATGTCATGCCATGCGCTTCGCACGATGTCCAGGTTCAAAAGGTCATCCGGCTCTTGCAAACGGCCGCCGATGCGCGGCAGGAAGGCGTTGAAAGCCGCCAACACGGCGTCGCCGCCGGGAAGACCGGGCGGCGCCGACAGCCCCCTGCCAGCATCCCCTTCATGGGGTGGAAGAAGCGCTTCCTCGGATGCTGCGGAGGCATCCCCCGCGCTGGCTTTGCGCAACGCTACGGACAAGGGATGGCCGCCAACTGCGGAGGCGACATCGTACATGGCCGGCAACATGCCCAGGTAGGTGGCGTGGTCCGTCACCGCCTGGAAGTCCAGCGGCTTCTTCATTTGCATCTCCATGCCGCTGGCGTGCTGCAGGGCGCCGCCCTTGGCGAAGCCGTAGGCGTCATCCGGCGTGGCGCGGGTGCCGAAGATGAAGGCGTCAAAGGAGTACCGGGTGTGAACGTGCAAATCGCCGAAATAGGCATCGCGGTTGGGATTGGAGGCAACTTCCGGCACGGGAGGCGCGGCTTGGTCCTGTGCGGCGGCTTCCGCTGCTGGCGCTTCCGGCTGGGCGGCGTCCTGGCCACAGCCCGCCAAGGAGGCCCCAAACAGAAACAGGGTGGTCAGTTTCAGCGCGTTCATGGTGCAACTCCCGGTTGTTTGGCGCCGCCATGGCGGCGTGTGTTTGTCGAAGCCAGCCGCCCTAGCCGACTTCCGCCGCCGCGCCGTTGCTGGCGGCGCCGTTGCGGAACAGCTCCGGCAACGCCTGGTCATCCGTTTCCAGCAGCTTGTCCACCCATGCGTGAAAGCGCTGCCCGCCGCCTTCGTTGCGGCCGAACTGCACATGGGGCATGGCGCCGGTGCGCAGAGCCTTCTGCAGGCGCAGGCCGGTGGCGTAGTCCTCCTCCTGCACCACATATTCCAAGAACTTGAACTGCTCATGGGCGGCTTGGGCGGCCTCCTCATTCTCTGGCGGCCGCTCCATAAGGTAGTTCTGCACGGTGTAGGACTCCAGGGGCGTCTCCCCCGGAAATAGCTGGGAGATCATCACCCCCCGCCCGCCGCCGTCGAAGCCGGCGATGGACACATGGGGAAAGATGGTCCACACCCCGGCCATAAGGTGGGCCGACGGCGCCTCAGAAAGGTCTTCATACTTGGCTAGGGACGGGTCCGGCCCGCTGACCCGCTGGTGCGGCCCCCAAGCGTAGTACAGGGCTTGGTTGTGGTAGTCGCTGCCAAAGGTGTTCTTGTGCAGGATGGGCAGGTGATAAAGATCCAGGTAGCCGTCGTAGGCCACTTTCCAATTGGGGCCTCTGAGGGTGCGGTTCGCAAAGAAGTGCCAGTCCTTGAAGCCGAAATGCTCCAGCATGCCGTCGTAGCCGGACAGGAAGGCATCGATGTCGAGGGTGGCGTTCGGGTCCAGCATCACCCAGATCAAGCCGGCCCGCTCCGCGGCGCACAGTTCCACTAGGCTGTTGCAGGCGCGGTCCACTGCGCCGAAGTCCTGCTCTGAATATACGCCGATTAGGGCGCCCTTCTGGTCGTAGGACCAAGCATGGTAGGGGCAGGTGAAGCGCTTGGCGTTGCCCGTGCCGGCCTGCATGATCTGCGAGCCCCGGTGGCGGCACATGTTGACGAAGGCGCGCACTTGGCCATCCTGCCCGCGGATGATGAGCACGGGAACATCCACCGCATCCATAGCCTTGTAGTCGCCGGGATTGGGAATTTCCGCGGCGGCCGCCAGCATCAGCGGCAGCCGCTTGAACACGCGCCGCATCTCCTGCCGCCAACGGCCTTCGTCGTAGTAGTGCTCCACCGGCACCTGGCGGATGGAGGCGGTTTGCGCAATGGTGCCCGCCTGGGCATGTTTCAGGTTCTTGCGGGCCATCTCGATTAGCTGGGTGCGGCTCATGGAATCCCTCCTGTCTCGCTGCTGCGCTGCAAAGGGAGATTATGGCAGATTGCGCCAGCCAACAAAATGCGGAGAACGGTCTGCAGCGACCCCCATAATCAACTTCCATTCGCCCCCGAACCCTCCCCATCAACGAGAGGAGCAAGCCAAAGTGCCGGTCCGGGCCGGAGTAAACCATACGACTTCACGACTTCGGACCTGGCGGCCGCGCAGGGGCTAACACCGGTTCCCGCCCGTCAGCTATGATGGCCGCCGGAACCCGGTGGCGGGCCAATGCCGGGGCCACCACCCTAGGCGACAGGCCAAAGCGGGCCATGCAGACAATTCCAGACGAAGCACTTCGCTTTCGATTCATTCGCGCCGGCGGGCCTGGGGGCCAGCACGTCAACAAGACATCGAGCGCGGTGCAGCTACGGGTGGATCTGGCCCGCACGGGGCTGCCGGCGCCGGTGCGCGAACGGTTGACGCGGCTGGCGGGCCGGCGGGCTAGCCAGTCGGGTGAGATAGTCATCACCGCCGAGCGGTTCCGCTCCCAACAGCAGAACCGCAAGGACGCACTGGCGCGCCTGGATTCGCTGATCGCGTACGCTTGGCGCCGCCCGAAGCAGCGCATTCCAACGCAACCAGCGGCGGCGGTCAAGGCCCGGCGGTTGCGGGGCAAGAAGCTGCGCGGGAGGAAAAAGCTGCTGCGCCAGCCGCCGGCGGCCGACGGCTAACCAAGCCCTCTTTCGCCATTGCCATACGGGCACGAAGGCTAAGGAACCTCTGAACAAGTCGCGTTCGCCCAGCGCCCCGCTGTTTGCGGGCGGA
>CAYGBY010000245.1:0-4387 GCA_964348115.1 uncultured Pseudomonadales bacterium | reverse complement strand
GCCTGCAGGTGCAGGAGCGGCATGTGCGCAAGCAGGTGGAGGCGGAAGGCCGCAGCCTGGAAGCCCTGCTGGAGGCTTTGGCCGAGAACGCCCAGGAAGCGGACTGGACCGACAGGCTGGCAAGCCTGGACCGTCGCCTGCAGCGTCTCGGCGCCATCAACTTGGCGGCCATAGAGGAGCTTGAGACCCAATCCGCCCGCAAGGCCTATCTGGACGCACAGCACACAGACCTCAACCAAGCCCTGCAGACGCTGCTGGCCGCCATCCACAAGATCGACCGCGAGACCCGCACCCGCTTCAAGGACACCTTCGAAAAGGTCAACGCCAACCTAGGGGAACTCTTCCCCAAGGTGTTCGGAGGCGGACGGGCTCATCTGGAGATGACCGGGCAAGATCTGCTGAGCACAGGCGTATCCATCAGGGCCCAGCCGCCCGGCAAGCGCATCGCCAGCATCAACCTGCTGTCCGGCGGAGAGAAGGCTTTGACCGCCATTGCGCTGATCTTCTCGATCTTCCAGCTCAACCCCAGCCCGGTGTGCCTGCTGGACGAGGTGGATGCGCCCTTGGACGATCTCAACGTGGTCCGCTTCGCCGAACTGATTCAGGAGATGTCAAAAGACGTGCAGTTCGTAGTGGTCACCCACAACAAGCTCACGATGGAGATGGCGGATCAACTCGTGGGCGTCACCATGGGCGAGCCTGGGGTGTCGCACATCGTATCGGTGGATGTGGAGAAGGCGGTGGAGATGGCCAATGCCGCTGCCTGAGCCAATTCTATTTCCGGCTGAGCCCTAGCGGGCGGGCGCAGCCGGCGAGGGAGAGCGATATGGATCTACGGGAACTGATCATCCTAGGCGGCGGCGCCCTAATCGGGCTGGTCGTCCTGCATGGCATCTGGATAGCTTGGCGCAGACGCGGCAACCCCCTGCGCATGAAGATTGAACCGGATCTGGTGCCGGAGGCCGATGTCGACGATTGGCTGAACGGCGAGTTGCCCAACGGCGGCGCCCGGGTGGCCGCCGGCAGCGACGCGGACGAGCCAAGCGGCGAACCCAGCAGCAACGGCCCGGCGCCAGCAACAACCCGACGTCAGGGAGACTTCGCCCAGCTGGGGGATGCGCAGGCGCAAGAGGAGCGCCAGCAGCTGGCGTCAGAAGAAACCTCCAGGCCGGAGGAGAAAATGGAAGTCCTTGTGATCCATGTGCTCGCCTCCGGCAAAGATCCCTTTCCGGGCGAAAGCCTGTTGGGAAGCATGCGCACCCAAGGCCTGAAGTACGGCGACATGCAGATTTTCCACCGCATCGACCCGCAAAGCCGGCAGCCGGTATTCAGCGTGGCCAACGCTGTGGAGCCGGGCTACTTCAACCTGAACCAAGACTGCTCCTCCCCCGGCCTGACCGCCTTCCTGAAGCTGCCCGGCCCAAGGGACGCCGGCGCCGCGCTTGAGGACATGCTGGCGACCACCGCAGCCATCGCCAAGGCCTTGGGCGGGGTGCGCCTCGATGACAGCCGGACGCCTTTCACTGAGGGAACGGCGGACGCCTACCGCACCCGCATAGCGAGATTCGGCCAGCGCCAGCGGGAACCCTAGCAGACCCGCCATGTCCGCCAAAAGCAAAGCGCGTCTCGCCGAGCTGCGCCGCCTGCTGCACCGCCACAACCACCTCTATCATGTGCTGGACGCACCAGTCATCGAGGATCAGGAATACGACGTCCTGTTCGAGGAGCTGCTTGCCCTGGAGCGCGAGCATCCCAACTGGATCACGCCGGACTCCCCCAGCCAGCGGGTGGGCGGCGCCCCGCTGCAGGCGTTCGTCCCCGTCACCCATGAGGTGGCCATGCTGTCCTTGGAGAAGGTGGCGGACGAAGGGGGGTTGGCGGACTGGGCAAACCGTTGCCGAACGCGCTTGGACGACGCCCACATCACCTACTGCTGCGAGCCGAAAATAGACGGCGTGGCCGTGGCCCTGATCTACCAAAACGGCGAATTGCTGCTGGGCGCCACCCGCGGGGATGGCCAGACTGGCGAGGACATCACCGCCAATTTGCGCACCATTCCCACCGTGCCGCTGCGCCTGCAGGGGTCAGATTTCCCCGGGCGCCTGGAGGCGCGCGGCGAGGTGTACATGTCCAAGGCGGACTTCGCCGCCTTCAACCAACGCGCCAGCGAGCGCGGCGAACGTCCTCTGGTGAACCCCAGAAACGGCGCCGCCGGCAGCCTGCGCCAGCTAGATCCCAAACTGACCGCGCAACGCCCCCTCAGCCTGTACTGCCACAGCCTGGGCAGAAGCGAGGGAGCCTGGCAGCCGCAGACCCATATGGAAGCCTTGCGGGGCTTGGCGAGCTGGGGCTTGCGCACCAACCCCAAGGCGAAGCTGCTGCCGGACTTGGCGGGCTGCCAGGCCTACATCGCCAAAATCGCCAAGGAGCGCGACGCACTGGCCTACGAGATCGACGGCGTGGTGGTGAAAGTGAACGCGCTGGATCAGCAACGCCGCCTGGGCGCGGTCACCCGCCGTCCGCGCTGGGCGGTGGCCTACAAATATCCGGCGGAGGAAGCCGCCACCGAGGTGCTGGGGGTGGAATTCCACGTGGGCCGCACCGGCGCCATCACGCCGGTGGCTAGGTTGACGCCGGTGTTCGTGGGCGGCGTTACGGTCAGCAACGCCACGCTGCACAACATGGACGAGATCGCCCGCCTGGATCTACGCATCGGCGACCGCGTAAAGGTGCGCCGGGCTGGCGACGTCATTCCGCAAGTGGTCTCCGTCATCCTCGCGGCGCGCCCGTCCGAGGCGCCGCAGGTGCGATTGCCGGCGCGGTGCCCGGCCTGCGGCAACCCGGTCACCCGTCCCCAAGGGGAGGCTGTGGCCCGCTGCAGCGCCGCCGCCACCCTATGCCCAGCGCAACGCAAGGAGGGGCTGCTGCACTTCGCCTCCCGGCTGGCCATGGACATCGAAGGGCTGGGCGTCAAGTTGGTGGAGCAGCTAGTGGACGGGGGCTTGGTGAAGACTCCCGCGGATCTGTTCCGCCTGGATGCGAAAAACCTGGCGGAGCTGCCGCGCATGGGCGAGAAGTCCGCGCAGAACCTGTGCGCATCCCTGGCCAGCAGCAAAACCACCACCTTCGCCCGCTTCATCTACGCCCTGGGCATCCGCGAGGTGGGGGAGGCCACAGCGCAGAGCCTAGCCAAACACTTCGGCGGCCTTAAGGCCCTGCGGGGCGCCAGCGCGGAGGATCTGGAGGCCGTGCCGGACGTAGGTCCCATCGTCGCCGCCAAGATAGCGGACTACTTCAGCCAAGCGGAGAGCAACGCCATCGTCGATGACCTGCTAGGCCTAGGCGTGCATTGGCCGGAGACGCCACCCGCGGCCGCCGATGCGCAGCCGCCCCTGGCTGGGCAGACCTGGGTGCTCACCGGCGCCCTGGAGGAAATGCCCCGCACGCAAGCCAAACGCCGCCTGCAGAAGCTGGGCGCCAAGGTGGCGGGCTCGGTCTCCAAGAAAACCAGCCAGGTGGTGGCCGGGCCGGGCGCCGGCAGCAAGCTGGCCAAGGCCGAGACCCTGGAAGTGCCGGTGATGGACGAAGCGGAATTCCTGCAGCTAGTGCGTGACCTTGAGGCGAGGCGGGTGGCGGATGCTGTTTAGCGCCCCCTAAAGTGAAAAATGGTGGAGAACACATGCGCTTTGCAACCCTGATCCTGACCTGCCTGCTGCTGACCTTGTCCGGCGGCTGCGCCGTGGCCCCGCCCAAGCGCCCGGACAACCTGTGCGCCATCTTCACGGAGAGGTCTTCCTGGTACAAGGCGGCGACGCAGGCGCAGCGCAAATGGGCGTTGCCCGTGCCAATCGGCATGGCCTTCATCCACAGGGAGTCCAGCTTCCGGTCGGACGCCAGGCCCAAACGCAAGCGTTTCCTGTGGCTGTTTCCCGGCGCCCGCCCATCGAGCGCCTACGGCTACGCCCAGGCCACGAACGCAGCCTGGGCGGACTACAAGAAGGCTGTAGGGCGCCGCTTCGTCGAGCGCGATGACATCGGCGATGCCCTGGACTTCATCGGCTGGTACAACGACCGCTCCCACAAAAGGCTCGGCATCGCCAAGAACGACGCCTACCGCCTGTATCTGGCCTACTACACAGGCCCCACCGGCTACGCCAAGGGGGCTTGGCGCGGCAACAGCCCCGTGCAAGGCTACGCCCGCAAGGTGGCGGATCGCTCCGCCCGTTACGGCGAACAATTCAACCGCTGCAAGGACCGCCTGACCAAGCGCTGGCGCTGGTTCTAGTGTTACGTCCCATAAATAACTTACGTAATAGTGAGCGTGTCCAGTCTTGGGGCTCGGCTACGTCGAAAGGGTGACCCACGACCATGTCCGCCATGGCGTCAC
>CAYGBY010000244.1:0-4388 GCA_964348115.1 uncultured Pseudomonadales bacterium | reverse complement strand
CCCGCAAACAGCGGGGCGCTGGGCGAACGCGACTTGTTCAGAGGTTCCCTAGTGTACTGTCCCATGGGCAAGCATGGCAATCACATGCGTCCATCGGCAGAAAATTATTCCATTTTAATAAGTTACATGAATTCTGAGCGCCAAGGACAAACACGGGAAACAACCGGAAAGGACACTAGTATAATTACGCTAATGGGCCGTAAACGGCCCCAAGTTCATCCAAATGCGCAATGCTTGGCGCGCAAAGGACGCAGGTGCAAGGGAAGGAGAGGGCCATCAAGCCAGATGAACCATACCAGTTGAGGAACGCCCGCATAAACGGCGTTCCGTGCCAGGTGTTCGCCGAAAACCACGCCTGTCTGGCGGACCTGTTGCAAGCGTTCAAGGAACATGCGGACAAAGACTTGCTGGTGCACGAAGGCCAACGCCACAGCTACGCGGACATCGCCCGGCAAGCCGCCCGCCTAGCTGCGCACTTGGCGCAAGGCGGCATCGCCGCAGGCGCCAGGGTGGGCGTGGCGCTGCCCAATTCCCCTGAGTGGATCATCGCCTTCGTGGCGCTTGCCGCTCTGGGCGCCGTGCCGGTGCTCATCAATCCGCGCGCCGCGCAGGCCGAGCTGCGCCATGCCCTGCTCAGCACCGACTGCGCCCTATGGTTCAGCGGCGAACGGGGCGCCCGGCGCCTGCCGCCAAGCATCAGCACGGGGCGCATGGCCGGGATCTGCAACGATACGGCCGACCTGCCGTTGCCCCACACCCCAAGGGGGCCGCAGGATGAGGCCATTCTGATGTTCACCAGCGGCACCACCGGCCAGGCGAAGGCGGCGGTTCTCAGCCATCTGGGGCTGATGACGGCGCTGAAGACCATTCAATACTCCGGCGCCCTCATCGCCCGGCAAATGGCTGACAAGTACGGCATCGACGAAGACACCCTCTTGCGCATGCGCCCCCCACCAGTGACCCTGCTGACCTTCCCCCTATTCCACGTGTCGGGTTGCCATGCGGTGTTCCTTTCCGCCCTGCCCCAAGGCGGCAAGCTGGTTTTGCTGCCCAAGTGGAGCGCCGCCGAAGCCCTGCGGCTGATACAGCAGGAAAGGGTCACCGCCTTCCCCGGCGTACCCACCATGCACTGGGACCTGCTGCGCGCGCCGGAACTGGCCAGCTGCGACACATCCAGCCTAACCAGCCTATCCGTCGGCGGGCAGGCCACGCCGCCGGCCCTGCTGCAAGCCATTCACGCCGCCTTCCCCACAGCGGTGCTGGGCACCGGCTACGGCATGACGGAGACCAACGGCACGGTCACCCTGGCTGTAGGGGACGCTTTTCTGGCCAGCCCGGAGTCCTCCGGCAGGGTGGTGGCCACCATGGAGGTGCAGATCCGCGACGACGCCGGCGCCTTGCTGCCGGCCGGCGAAGCTGGCGAGATCCATGTGCGCGGCGCGGCGCTGATGTCCGGCTACGCCAACGCGCCCGCCCCGTTCTTCGACGCCCAAGGCTGGTTCGCCACCGGCGACATCGGCCAACTGGACGCCGACAACGCCCTGCGCATCGTCGACCGCCGCACGGATATGGTGATCTCCGGCGGGGAGAACATCTACTGCGCCGAAGTGGAGCGCGCCTTGGATCTGCACCCCGGCGTGCGCGAGAGCGCCGCCTTCGGCCTGCCCGACGAACGCCTAGGCGAGAAGCTGGTGGCCTTGGTGGCCCTGCATCCCGGGGCCTTGGCCAGCCGGCAGGACATCCTGGCCCAGGCCGCCAGCCAGCTAACCAAGCACAAGGTGCCGAAGGCGGTGCGCATCTGCGCCGAACCCCTGCCGCGCAACCCCTCGGGCAAAGTGCTGAAGGGCGACGCCCGCGCCCGCTACCTGGATATGGAGAGCGCCACATGAATCCCCCCGCCCCAAGCGCCATGCCGTCAGACGTAAAGATCGTCGACCTGATGATGGGCATCCCCGTCAGCGAAACCAACCAGGAGTGGTACGCCGCCTTCCTGCCCCTGCTGAAGGATGAGGAGAGCATCGCGCAGTTCAAGATGCCCGCCCAATACATGTTCCGCGACATCCCCCGGCTGGCCAAGACAGAGGACTATGTAACCTACTTGGTGGGGCAGATGGACCAGCATGGCATCGATATCGCCTTGGTGGGCTACTTCGAGGGCTCCGAAGCGGCCGCCGCAGCCAAGGAACGCTACCCGCAACGCTTCATCTTCGACTTCCCCGCAGACCCAAACGGCGGCATGAAGACGGTGCGGGCCATAAAGCAGGCGCATAGGGAGTTCGGCATTCACGCCGTGAACGTCTTCCCTTGCGGCTGCAACCCGCAAGTGCCCATCGACGACCGGCGCATGTGGCTGGTCTACGCCGCCTGCTGCGAACTGGACATCCCCGTGCTGGTGACCGTGGGGGTGCCGGGGCCCCGGGTGCCCTTGGCGCCGCAGCGGCTGGAGCTGGTGGATGAAGTCTGCTACCACTTCCCGGAGTTGAAGTTCGTCATGCGCCACGGCGGGGAGCCTTGGGCGGATCTGGCCGTAAAGCTAATGCTGAAATGGCCGAACCTGTACTACTCGACTTCAGCGTTCGCGCCCCGGCACTATCCTGAGGCCATCATTCAGTACGCCAACACGCGGGGGGCGGACAAGATTCTCTACGCTGGGTACTACCCCATGGGGCTGTCCCTGGAGCGCATATTCCGGGACATGCCGCACGTGCCCTTCAAGAACGCGGCTGTATGGCGTAAATTCCTGAGCGACAACGCCCGCCGCCTGTTTGGATTGCCCCAGGCTTAGCGCCGCAGCCATGAAATCAGCCCAACCGCCCCCCGCCTTGGCGTCATCCCCCCGCCAACCCGTTTGAGGAGACCCATGAACCAACCCGCCGCAAACCTGAACCCGCCCCAAGCCGCACAGGACGCCCGCACCGCGCCGGCCCTGGTGTGGCGGCAACTGGAGGGCATGAGCCGGGAGCAGCGCCTGCGTTGGCGCATGGCCCCGGTGCAGAACGGCCGCAGCCCGCAGGAGCGCAACATCCACAATCTGCCCCTGCCCTTCGGCTGGTTCGTGCTGTGCTACAGCGAGGACTTGGCGCCGGGCGAGGTGAAGCCCCTGCGCTACTTCGAGCGCGATCTGGTGCTGTGGCGGGGGCGGGACGGCAAGCCCCGCCTGCTGGACGCCTACTGTCCCCACCTGGGCGCCCACATGGGCTATGGCGGCAAGGTGGACGGCAACTATCTGCAATGCCCCTTCCACGCCTGGCGCTGGGACGGCGAAGGACGGGCGATGCACATCCCCTACTCCAAGACCATTCCGCCAAGGATGCAAAAGCCCGCCTGCGAGCGCAGCCACCCCACCGCCGAGCTGAACGGCTTCATTTGGGGCTGGCATCACCCCGAGGGCGCGGCGCCGGACCATGAGTTGGATGTATTCGAGGAGGTGGGCCACCCGGACTGGAGCGCGTTCGAGAAGCACGAGTGGATCGTTCATGGCCCCATGCAGAGCCTGGCGGAGAACGGCGCCGACAGCGCCCACTTTCAGTTCATTCACGGCGTGGCCAACGCCCCCAACTACGACATCACCTTCGACGGCCGGCGCCGCACCGCCGAAGTGCGCGCCAAGATGGGCACGCCGCGCGGCCTAGTGGACGGCAGCATCGGCTACGGGGTGTTGGGGGCCGGGCAGTCCTGGACTAGGTTCACCGGCATCTGCGAAACCCTGCTGGTCACCGGCGTGACCCCCATCGAGCGGGACAAAACCCACATGCGCTTCGCCTTCACCCAACTGAAGAGCGACCGGGACGGCCCCAACGGCGGCTTGGCCCGCGCCATCATCAAGGACATCTGCAAGCAGCTCGATCAGGACAAGGTGGTCTGGGACCGACAGCGCTACATCGAACAACCGCCTCTATGCGCCGGAGACGGTCCGATAGCGGACTTCCGCCGCTTCTTCCGCCAGTTCTACCCAGGCGAACGGCAGGCGCCAGCCGCAGTGGGCAAACAGCGCACCCATAGCCGATAAGGCATTCCGCAGCCAGCGCCTCAGCGGCCTCGTCAACACCGCCCCAGCGCCAATCCGAGCCCAAGGCATTGATTTTTGGCTGTCGGAAGCCTGGGGAGTTTAGGTGGCGTGATGGCAAGGCGCGAGGAGCGCGGTTTGGCCGGCGTCAAATGGGCGACGGGCAACGCCGAGCGGCGCAGCCTGGGGCGCAATCCGAAGGGCCGGGTCCGTTTTTCCCCCGGACCGCGTTGTCGCCCGCTCATGTGACGCCGGCCACGCCGCGCCCGCTCCGCCTTGCCCGGAGAAAAAACGGCTCCCGGCAGGGTCAACCCAGATAGTGTTAACAGGCCCTAGGGAACCTCTGAACAAGTCCCGGAAGCCCAGAGGAGCCTAAAGGGCG
>CAYGBY010000243.1:0-4398 GCA_964348115.1 uncultured Pseudomonadales bacterium | reverse complement strand
CCCCGTGCGGCACGCTGAAATGCAAGAAACTTATGGGACAGGACACTAGCGTGGGCATGACGCCCGCCCTTGGCGAAGGGCGCGACGGCCAGCCATCCGCCGGCGGGATGCCCACCGGGCGGCGCAGTTTCATGCGCACACTGGGCTTTGGCGCCCTGTGGCTGGCTGGCGGCTGCGGTCGTTCGGCGCGGTTTGGCGGGCAATTTGATGTGCTGGTGCTCGGCGCCGGCCTCGCTGGCCTTGCCGCCGCCCGGCGCTTGGCGGGCGCGGGCCATCGCATCTTGATTTTGGAGGCGCAGCAGCGCGTTGGCGGCCGCGCCTTCACCAACTTCACATTGCCGGACCGTGCGGAGTATGGCGCCGTGGAGGTGGGGGACTCCTACACTCGGGTTCGGGCGCTGGCTGCCGAGTTTGGTCTGGCCATTGAGCCCGCCAACCGCCGCTGGTTCCAGGAGACGACGCTCCACATCAACGGAAGAACGCTGAACGCAACCACTTGGCCGGAGTCTGAGGCCAACCAGTTGCCAAGGCGGGAGCGCGCCATCCTGCCCGGCCGCTTGCAGGGACACTATCTGGCGCAGGCCAACCCGCTGCGCACGGCGGCGGATTGGGACAGCCCGGAATTGCGGCCGCATGACCGGTCCATCAGCGAAGTGTTGCGCAGCCTCGGCGCTTCGGAGCGGGCCTTGGCCATGGTGAACCTGGCCGGCAACCACAATCACAGTGATGAGGTCAGCGCCCTTGGCGCTTGGCGGAGCGCCTTGGCCCGGCGCGCGGAAAGCGGCTCCGGACAATTTGTGGAAGGCGCCGGCGCCTTGGCGGAGGCCATGGCCGAGGGGTTGGCGGGGCAGTTGCGTGTTGGCGCCTTAGTGACCGAAATCGATCAGGAAAAAGGTTCCGTGGCGGTTCGCTTGGCCGACGGCGCTGCGTTCAGGGCGCGCCATTGCATCTGCACCCTGCCTTTGCCGGCCCTGCGCCGGCTGCGGCTGAATCCGCCACTGAGCGTAGCGCAGCGGCGGACGATGGCGGCGGTTCCCTACACCCGGGTCACGGTGGCCCTGTTTGACTGCGCACCCTTCTGGGAACAGGATGGCCTGCCGCCGAACATGTGGACGGACACCCCCTTGGAGCGCCTGTTTCCCCGCATTGATCGCGGCACTGGCGCCTGCATCGGCCTTAAGGCCTTCATCAACGGGCGGGGCGCAGGGCAGACCGACGGGCTGGATGAAGCCAGCTTTGCGCAACTGGCGCTGTCCGTCCTGGAGCGCATTCGGCCTGCCTGCAAGGGGCAGGTCCGCTACCTAGGACGGCATCGTTGGGCTGTGGATGCGTTCGCTGGCGGGGCCTATGCGGCTTGGTCCCCTGGGCAGGTCGCCGTTCAGCGCCAAGCAGTGCGCGAAAGGGCTGGTTTGCTGCGCTTCGCCGGGGAGCATGCCGCCTTGGATGCGCCCGGCCTGGAAGGCGCAGTGCGTTCTGGCGAACGGGCGGCGGATGAAGTCAGCGCCGCGCTCTGACGCGGACATTCACAACCGGAGGAACCCAATATGAAAACCACGCGAAGCCTGATGGCGCTGCTTTTGGCCGCCGGGATTGGCGGGGCGGCATACGCCCAGCAGCTGGACCCGAACGACGCCAAGGACGCCCTGACCTTGGCCCGCAAGATCGCCTGCTCCACGGTGGACGGCCAACCGGCCACCTTCTGGTGGCAAGGCAGGGCCTATTCCAGGCGCCAGGGGGAGCGGGACCGGCCGCTGTTCCATGTGGAGGGGATGAATACCCGCGCCTGCGCCTCCGCCACCCATCCCACGCGCGGCCAGGGCTACCGCATGGTTTCCCGGGAGCTGCTCATCTACCGGGATGCGCAGACGGGACAAGCCCTGTCCACTTGGGAAAATCCCTGGACGGGCGAGCTGGTGGAGGTGCTGCACGTCGCCAATGACCCGGTCAACTTCGCCAACTATGAGATCGGCCGGGACGGTGAGCCGCTTCGCTGGAGCGGCCTCATCACCGAAGGCAAGTGGCGGCAAAACACCACCGTGCCCCTGTTCTACCCCAATCCCCTGGCTGGCGACTACCAGGCCGAGGTTGGCGGCATCTATCACGCCACGGAGATGTTCAATTTCCTGGGCGACGCCGCGGAATTGCTCGATGCGAAGACCGAGACCGCCGGCAGCCATGTGGGTTGGGTGCGCATGTCCGACTGGCTGCCCTGGATGAAGATGGGCGGGCGCGAGGGCGTCATCTACATGCACACCGCCGGCCTGCGGCTGTCCTCCTGGGACGCCTTGCCGGACAGCATGAAGGACGAGATCGCCAAGCACTACCCCAGCTACCGCAAACCACCGCCCTTGGATGACGACCGGCGCAACGTCACTAGCTGGATCTACTACAAGCGCGTGGCGGAAGGCAGCGAAACCCCGCCGGACCGCAACTGAGATCTGTTCGGGTTGGCCTTCAGCTAAGGGACGATCGCTTCCGCATCGCCTAAGCCAGCGCCCATCGCAGGCCAGCCCCCACATCAAACAATCCGTCAGGTTCAGTCCCCGGTTGGCGACACCATCGTCGATGCGCTCGAAACAGCGGCGAACAACCCGAAGCGGCCGCGGCGCACTCAACGTCCTGCGGAACAATGTGTTGGACGCGTTTCATCACAAACCGCTTAAAAAAATGCCGCTATAGTGCTGTTTCGGTAGGAAAAGTCTGTAAAAGGCCTTTTCCCCCTCCCTCCACAGCCCGCGACTTCACTGGGCTGGGGCAACTAGCGGGAATTGCTGCGTGTTAGACATGTTTCATCACCCGTCGCCTGAAAAAACGCAGCCATGATGCTGTTTCGGGAAGAAAAGTTTGCAATAGGCCGTCGATGCGGATAACATCAGCTAGGCCATGTGCGTTGCACTTTTAGGTTGAATGTTTAGGTTGAATGCAGTAGGGGCGAGAAAACATGCTGACAACCCATCCCTCCTCATCACTAGTTGGTGTTCTCCCTGATCGGGTTCGGGCGAGCGAGCCCGCCCTTGAACAACCCGCCCTTGAACAAAGTGTAGGGTTCGGAATAGCAGGGGGGGCCGTGCGGCGTTGGTGGACGGAATACTGCCGGGCGTCCACGATCCCCGGCAGCGCGGCGGGATTCCTGGCGTTGCCCGGGGCCGGAAAGCGGGCTGCCATGCTGCTGCTGTTGCCCCTGTTGTTTCTGCTGTCGCCGCAACCAGCGGCCGCGCAGGGTCCGCTGGCGGTGACTCTGGAACTGACGCCTGACTCGATCACGGAAGCGGGTGGCATGAGCAGGGTAACGGCGACCTTGGACCACCCGTCGCGCACGGCGACCACTGTGGTGGTGTCGGCGACGCCGGGCAACTACAGGCTGGGCGCCAACCGGAAGTTGACGATCCCGGCGGGTGAGACGGAAAGTACGGGCTCGGTGAAGATCACCGCCGTGGACAACGATGCGGAGGCGCCGAATAAGACGGTGGCGGTGTCGGGCTTCGCGTTCAACTTGGCGGGCGTCACGGGCCCAGATCCCGTGACGCTGGCAATTACGGACGACGAGGGTGCGCCGATTGCGGACGACGAGGCTGCGCCGACAGTGACGCTGATCCTGACCCCGGACCCGATCATGGGGGCCGATGGGGTAGGCATGGTGACGGCGCGCCTAGACCGCCCGTCGCGCACGGCGACGACAGTGTTGGCGTCGGCGGCGCCGAGCGGCTACAGGCTTAGCGGAAGCCGGCTGACAATTCCGGCGGGTGAGACGGAGAGCACGGGGCCGGTCAAGATCGCCGCGGTGGACAACGACGCGGAGGCGCCGGGCGAGACGGTGACGGTGTCGGGGTTCGCGTTCAACTTGGCGGGCGTCACGGGCCCGGACCCCGTGACGCTGGCTATCGCGGACGACGGCCGCGATGCCTCGGAACTGCCGTTTGACGGCCTAAGTGAGTCCAGGGGCTCTAGGGGCGACGCGGGCGGTGCGCCGGAGGCGCCCACGGTGACACTGGCCTCGGCGGCGACGCAGCCAGGGACGGAGGATCAGGCGTCGGCTGAAGGAGGGGATGCCAGCATCCTTGGGGGCAGGGTTGCCCCGACTGGTGATGGTGTCACCGTTGGTCTGCCCATGGGGCTGGGAGCCTTGGATGTTGGCGTCCATGAGGGCGGGGTTTCGCTGAGTGGCAATGTCCCGGTTGATGTGCCGCTGGGCTTGGGGGACCGGGGCGCCTCGACGGTGGATGTCTGCGTCTACGGGGGCGAGGTTGCCCGGAATGGCGATGTCGCGGTTGCTTTGCCGGTCGGCTGGAAGGGACGGGGCACCGCTACGTATTCGAAGCTAAACGGGACCGCGGATGGGGGCGTGTGGGATATCTACATGGGGGCAGCCTATCTAAGCGCGAATGGCCGCACGGTCAA
>CAYGBY010000242.1:0-4426 GCA_964348115.1 uncultured Pseudomonadales bacterium | reverse complement strand
GGGAACCTCTGAACAAGTCGCGTTCGCCCAGCGCCCCGCTGTTTGCGGGCGGAGAAGGCGTTGCGGCCATGGGAAGGCAACCTGCAGAGCAGGGGCATTCCACAGTCCGCGCGCCGCGCGGCGCCCTTCGGGAGGGCCAAAAGGGCGCGCTGGCTGTGTTGCGGCTCATTGTGTGGGGGGCAAGCCACACGGCTTCGCCGCGCCTTGCCATCACGCCCTTTAGGCTCATCTGGGCTTCCGGGACTTGTTCAGAGGTTCCTTGGGGGAATGAATGATGGTTCAAGCCAGAAGAAGGGGATCGACAGATATGACAAGCAACAAAGTCCAAGGAACCGCCAGCGCAATGATCACGGCCCTTGGCGCCATTTGCGGGCTGGCCGGCTGCGATGCGCAGGCGCCTTCGCTGCAGGCGGACCGCCTGTGGTTGGGGGAGAACATCATCACGCTGGATGAAGCCTACGGCGACGCTACTGCCGTGGCCATCAAGGACGACAGGATTCTTTGGGTGGGCCGCCGGGAGGACTGGCAAGGCGAAGCAGCCGAGATCACGGAACTGGGCGACCAAGCCCTGTTGCCCGGCTTCATCGACGCCCACGGCCACATTTCCTTTTCCGCCCGCACCCTGCGCTTGGCCAACGTAGCCTCGCCGCCTGTGGGGCCGGTGGTGACCATTCCCACCCTGCAGGCCGCCTTGGGCGCCTACATGCAGGCGCATGGCTTCACCCCCGGCGAATGGGTGGTGGGCATGGGCTACGACGACTCGCTGATCGAGGAGCAGCGCCACCCCAACCGGGACGATCTGGACGCGGTCTCCCGGGACCACCCCATCGTCCTCATCCATGTCTCCGGCCATTTGGCGGCGACGAACAGCGCGGCCCTTGCGCACATCGGCTACAGCGCACAGACACCCAACCCAGCCGGCGGCGTCATCCGACGCCGGCCGCAATCCCAAGAACCGGATGGGGTGCTTGAGGAAGCAGCCATCGGGCCACTGTTCAGCCACTTCCTCGGCAGCGGCGGCATCCCCGCCGAGGACATCCAGGCCGCCCTGGCCAGCTACGCCAGCTACGGCATCACCACGGTGCAGGACGGCGCCGCCTCCCTGGAGGATTTCGCGCGATTCGCCGCAGTGGCGCAAGCCGAAGGACTGGCCTTGGACGTAATCGCCTATCCCAGAGCCATGGACAATGATTTCACCCTGCCCGAAGGCCTGCCCTTGGCGACTTACCGCAACCGCCTGAAGCTCGGCGGCGTCAAGCTGATCCTGGACGGCTCCCCGCAAGGCAAGACCGCCTACTTAAGCGCACCTTATTTCATTCCGCCGCCCGGCCAGCCAGATGACTACCGGGGATATCCCATCCTGCCCCAAGGAGCCGTCGACGCCTTGGTGGCCCGCTTCGTCGGCGACAATGTGCCCATGCTGGTCCACTGCAACGGCGACGCCGCGGCGGACATGCTGCTCGACGCCCTAGCCCGCGCCGCCGAACAGGCACCCCTGGGCGATCATCGGACTGTCATGATTCACGCGCAAACCGTGCGGGACGACCAGATCGATCGCATGGCCGAGCTGGGCGTGACCCCTTCCTACTTCTCCGCCCACACGTTCTACTGGGGAGATTGGCATAGGGATTCCGTCCTCGGCCCGCAACGCGCAGCCCGCATCAGCCCAACCCGCGCCACACTCGACCGGGGCGTGCCATTCACCGTGCACAATGACGCCCCCATCGTGCCCCCGGACATGGTGCGCCTGCTGTGGGCGACGGTAAACCGCGTCACCCGCAGCGGCCAAGTGCTGGGCGCCGAGCAGCGCATCGCGGTCATCGATGCGCTGCGGGCGATGACCGTGCAAGCCGCATTCCAAGCCTTCGAGGAGGACGTAAAAGGCACCCTCACTCCCGGCAAGCAGGCGGACTTGGTGGTGCTGTCGCGCAATCCGCTGCAAACGCCCGCGCAGGATCTGCTTGGCCTTGAGGTTTTGCAGACAATCTCCCGCGGCGTTCCGGTTTTTGTTGCGCAGGGCGGCGCGGGCGGCTAATCCCAGCATTGCCGACGCCCGGGGCCCGCCGCCAAGTGACGGAAACTTTGCTGAACGGCGTATAAGCAGGAGTCCATTCAACCTAGGAAGCCTGACATGAAATATGCACTGACTGCGGCCTTTCTGCTGGCCGCCGCGGCCGTCGCCGCCCAAGCGGGCGAGCGTCACCCTATGTCCATCGCGGCTCTGGAGGCCAAGTTCGAAGAGCGTTTCGCCGCCATCGATGCGGACGGCGACGGCATGATTCTCCCGCCGGAGTGGCGCAGCGCCGCGGGGCGTCCGCCCAACGCAATCCTCCTGTCCTGGCGCTCCACTTTCCGTCCACACTGCGTCCGCAGCAAGGATGGGGATGCATCCCGGGCGTTTGACCGCATCGACGCAGACGGGGACGGCGTCATTTCCAGGGATGAGTTCGCAGCAAAACGGGATGCCAGGGGCGGCCGCGCCGGGCGGGAGCGGAGAGCCATGGGGCGACCGCCGTTCGACCACCTCGATGCGAACGAGGACGGCGTCGTCAGCCAGGACGAGTTCAACGCCCCCTTGGAGCGTCTGCGGGCATTGGACGCCAATGGCGACGGCCAACTGGACAAGGCGGAGCTGCGCGCCGGCAGGCCGTCCTGCAGCCGCTAACCGGCATATGGCGCCAAGGGCTTGATGATCAAGGGCGCAGCCAGCGCGGCGGCAGCGGCGGCCACCCCTAGGGTTGGCGGGCAACGCGCTGCAACGGCGCGACATTCGGCAACGCATCAAGGGGCGTGGCGCAATATGCAGGCCAACTTGCATCGCCGAGACCCGGTTCCTGCCCGGATCAGCGATGAGGAACTGATGCGCCAAGTGGCGGACGGCGACGAGCAGGCGTTCGCCCAACTGCTGGACCGCCACTTGCAGGCCATCCACCGCTACCTGATGCGCTTGCTTGGCAACGCCGCAGACGCGGAGGATCTGGCGCAGGAAACCTTGGTGCGCCTGTGGACCAAGGCTGGCGGTTTCCGCCCAGGCAAGGTGCGGCTGACCACTTGGCTGCACCGCATCGCCCACAACTTGGCCGTGGACCTGCTGCGCAAGCCCGGCCGGGATGCCCAGCAGCTAGACTTTGACCCGCCCAGCGGCAGCGACAGCCTGGAGGCGCTGCGCAGCCAGGACGAACAGCAGCAACGTCTGGCCTGGGCCTTGGGCGCCCTGCCGGCGAACCAACGGGACGCGGTGCTGCTGCGCCATCAACAGGGGCTTTCCAACCCGGAGGCCGCCAAGGTGCTGGGCGTAAGCGTACGCGCCCTGGAGTCTCTGCAAAGCCGCGGCAGGCGCCGGCTGAAGGCGCTGCTGAAGTCCGAGCCTGCTCCGGCGCGAAGCCGGGCAATTCACAGTGGATGCAAGGGCGCTGCGCAGCGCCAAAGTGAGGGGGCAAACCCATGAACCAGGAAAAGGACCCATTTATCCAGGAACTGGAGCAATGGCTGGCGGCGCCAATGGCGGCGCCCCAAGGGCTGAAAAACCGCGTTCTGGCCAGCCTGCCGCCCCAGGACGGTTTGCAGCGCCTGCTCGATTGGTTGTTGCCGGGCCGCGGCGGCCAAGCTCTTTGGCGTCCGATAGCCGCGGCCGCGGCGCCTTTGGCGTTGGGCTTTCTATTGAACCTAGGCCTGGCCACCGCCGAGGAAGGGGCGCTTTACGGCAACGTGCCCACCTATGCCTTTGCGGAGGGGCAATTCGCCATTGACGGTTATGAGGACTTCGCAAATGCGGACGAATAGAACCCGCTGGCTGGCGGTGACGCTGATCTGTTCACTCGTCGGCAACCTCCTCTTGGTTGGCTTCATTGCCGGAGACTTCTGGCATGGCAAGCGTCGCGGGGCCATGCCGGACCCGGTGCAGGCTTTCGTCCCCTCCTTGGGCGGCCTGTCCGCACAACGCCGCACGGAGCTAAGGCCCGAGCTGAACCAGCGGTTCCGCAACCTGAGAGGCAGCCTTAGGCAACTGCGTGACGCCCAGCGCGCCGTGATGGAGGCGGCTCGGCAACAGCCCTTTGACCAAGCCGGAATCGATGCAGCCCTGCGCGACTTCCGCAACCAGCTAATGGCCACCCAAGAGGACAGCCATCGCGATTTCGTCGAGTTCCTGAGCATCCTGACGCCGGAGGAGCGGGCGCACGTTCTGCACTTCCTGCACAAGCGCCGGCACTTCAGAGAACACCGCAACCGCCGCCCACCCAAGGCTATTTCACGCCAACCGCAACGGTCGGATTGAGACAGCGTAACGGACGGGGTGGGTCGTTCGGGTCGGAATGCGGTAAAATGCCCGCATGACGACGGCGTTCGACAAGCGTGAAGCAGCGGTAGGCCACCCAACCGTCCCGCACCGGCCCGCCTTAGAAGTCGGGGCCGAGCACCTCGGCAG
>CAYGBY010000241.1:0-4441 GCA_964348115.1 uncultured Pseudomonadales bacterium | reverse complement strand
CCATCTCCGCCCGCAAACAGCGGGGCGCTGGGCGAACGCGACTTGTTCAGAGGTTTCCTAGGCTCATCTCGGCTTTCGGGACCTGTTCAGAGGTTCCCTTGCTTTCGCCCAAGCGTCCGGTGCGCTGACGCGCAGGGAAGTGGGTGCCTCCAAGCCAGGCTGCATAAGTGCGCAGGCGCTGAAAAACGGCGGCTTTCAGCAGCCCGGCGAGCTGCTTGGCCCCATGCGCGGATCAGGCTTCGCGATCCGCCCCATGTGGGTAGTCGTCGTCCTCCTCGGGCATGACCACGAATTCCGGGTAGGCTTCTATGCCGAGCTCGGCGGCATCCTGGCCGAGCACCTCCACCCGTGGGGATACCCGTGCGCCCAGGGTCTTGTCCAAGAGAAGCCACAACACCCCAGAGGCGGTGAAAACGAACAGGCCCACGGTGACGATGCCGATGATCTGCGTCACCAGGTCGCCGCCGCCGGCGATGCAGACCGCCAAGGTGCCCCAGATGCCGGCGAACAGGTGGGCCGGCACGGCGCCCACCACGTCGTCCACTTTGGCCATTTCCAGCGCCTTGAAGCCAAGGGTGCAGATGATGCCGCCCATTGCGCCGATGATGATGGCCCAATGGTGGTCCACGATGTCCGGCCCGGCGGTAATGGACACCAGCCCGGCAATGGCGCCGTTGAGGCTGGCGAGGAGGTCCACCCGCCCCAGGAGGGGCCGGGAGATGCTGACCGCCGCAATCAAGCCGGCTGCCGCCGCCAAGTTGGTGTTCACCAGCACGATGCTCATCGCCACCGCATCGACGGCGCCCGCCATAGCGAGCTGCGAGCCGCCGTTGAAGCCGAACCAGCCCAGCCACAGGATGAACACCCCTAGGGTGACAGCCGGTATGTTGGAGGGTGGGGTGGCCTTGATGGTGCCGTTGGCGCGAAATTTGCCTAGACGCGGCCCCACCACCAAGGCGCCGGCTAGGGCGGCCCAGCCGCCGGTGCTGTGCACGATGGTGGAGCCGGCGAAATCCTGGAAGCCCAGCTTATTCAGCCAGCCGCCGCCCCAGGTCAGGGCGCCGACGATGGGGTAGATGAAGGCGGTGAGAACCGCCACGAAGGCGAAAAAGCTCCATAGTTTCACCCGTTCCGCCAAGGTGCCGGAGACAATGGAGGCGGTGGTGGCCACGAACACCATCTGAAAGAACCAGTCCGACATCACGGCATGGCCGTTGTCGGTGACGGCCTCCATGGCCTGCGCCTTCGCTGCAGGCCCAGCGTCCTCCGCTAGGTTCAGCAGGTTGAGCTCCGCCTCGGACGGCCCGTAGAACAGGCTGAACGTGCCCACCAGTTGCCCCACATCCGTGTACATGAGGTTGTACCCGATCAGGTAGTAGCCGAGCCCGGCGATGGAGTACAGGCCGATGTTCTTCAGGCAGATCACCGAAGCGTTCTTGGTGCGCACGGAACCGGACTCCAGCATGGTGAAGCCGGCGCACATCCACATCACCAAGGCGCCCCAGATCAGGAACGAAAAGGTGTTCAGGACGAACTGCGTCTCCTGGCTGGCCTGCGCCTGCATGGCCACAGCGAACAGGGCCAAACCCACCGCGCCAAGCACCAAAGCGCCGCCCATGCCGCCGCGCCGACTTGCGCCCGCCTTGCTTCCCCCCATTTGTTTCCTCCCTAGCAAGCAGCCTTGGATATCCAAGGCTGCTACGGTCGCTTTTTTTGCGGCTGTGATCAACCGTTTTTTTTGGTGCCCAGCGCAGCGTGCTATTCGTCCACCACCACCCAGGCGATGAGGTAGGCGGCGATGGTCAGCTTAGGCAGGAACAGGGCGCTGATGACCACCCCCACCCGCACAATGGCCGGGTCCGTGCCCAAGGTGTTGGCCAGGCCGGCGCATACGCCGGCGATCCAGCCGTTGGCCTTGTCCAGCCGCAGCTTGGCGCGTGCGCGGGACCTTAGGCCCGCGGCCCGGGCGCGGAAACCTGAAGCGGCGTCCTCTTTGTGCGCAAACCCGCTCATCGCAGCCACTCCGTAAGGTCGATGCACAGAGGTTCATCGAACAGGAAGGAATCCACCACCATAGTTTGGCTGGCGCTGGCGCCAAAGAGGGTGAGTTCATCGGCCACGAGGCCCAATAGGATGAACACTGTGGCCAGCAGCAGCATGGCCTGAATGGTGGCCCTGGGATGGCTGACCCTGGATAGGCGTAAGGCTTCTTTCATTTCGGCTGGTCTCCCTTGCAACATGGTCATGCCGATGCTCCATCAATAGTTGTGCCAAAGTGGAAAAACGCGATAGATCAAGGCTTTTGCTGTGTTTTGGTGGCTCCCGCTTGGTCAATGCCGCCAATTTTTGGCGAACCTGCGCATAGTCCCCCCAGATACCACTTGGTTTCACAATTGTAGACGAGCCGTCCGCGCTCGCCGTGCTGCAAGTCCAGAATCTTCTCCACGCCGGGGGGCGGCATTCCCGGCGCCGCTTCGGCCTGCAGGCTGTCCAATGGCCGTGGATAGCTGGCCCAGTCCTTGGGCGCCCGCCATCCCGGCGGCCCCACTAGGTGCGAGCGCGTGCCATGAATGGGGTAGAGCGCGCGCCAGCGCCGGATGCGTTCCGCCAAGTCCTCGACCAGGTCCGCATGGTATGGGGCTAGGTTGTGGTGTTCATTCGGGTCTTCGGCGATGCGGAACAGATGGTTGGTCACAGTGACGGTTACCTGATCCTGCTCGACCTCCTGCACCAGCTTCCATTCATCGTTGAACACCGTCAGATTGAAGTGGCCGTAGATAGGCGTTTCCGAAGCGAAGAACACGTAATCCTGGCGAGGCATGGGTTCGCCGTGGGCGATGGCTGGCCAGAGGTTCAGGCCGTCCCAGGGGAAGTGGGGGCCGGGCTCGATGCCGGCGGCGTCCATTAGCGTGGGAAAGACATCCATCACGGTCATGCGATGGGGCATCTTGCCGCCCGCCGCCAGGCGCCCTGGCCAGCGCATCAGGGAGATGACGCGGATGCCGCCTTCGAAAGCCTCCCCCTTGCCGCCGCGCAGGGGCGCGTTGTTGGCGCCGCCGTAGGAGTAGGCGGCGCCGCCGTTGTCGCTGAAGAACAGCACCAAGGTGTCATCGGCGATGCCTTCGGCGTCCAGGGTGTCCAGCACTTGGCCGATGGCCTGATCCATGGCGTCCACCACGGCGGCGTACATGGGCCGGGCGCTGTCCTCCAGCATAAGTTTGGAGATGGTTCTGGTGATGTCCGTCTGCCTGCTGCGGGCCGCTGGCAGGTCTGTTTCGATGTCCGCGTACTTCTCCTGCAGGCGCCGCGGGGCCTCCAAGGGCGTGTGCGGCGCCAGGAAGGGCATGTACAGAAAGAAAGGGCGGCCTGCATCGCGCTCACGGATGTAGCGGCTGGCCTCGTCCGCGAGCAGGAAGGTCTCATAGCCCTGGTCGTCTATGGAGACGCCGTTGCGCTGGAAGTCCTTGCCGCCTTGGTTGGCGAAGGGTGGATAGTAGCCCACCTCCGTATGCAGATGGCCGTAGAAGTGCTCGAATCCTCTGGCGTTGGGGTGGTAGGTCTGCTGTGCGTGGCCTAGGTGCCACTTGCCCACCATGGCGGTTTGGTAGCCGGCATCAAGAAAGGCCTGGGGCAGAAAGCGCTCGTCCGGGTGTACGCCTATGTTGTCCCACGGCAGGATGACGCCGTAGGCTATGCCCAGCCGCATGGGGTTGCGTCCGGTCATCAAGGCCGCGCGGGTGGGGGAGCAGATGGGAGTGGTGTAGAAACGGTTCAGTTGCACGCCCTCCGCGGCCAGCCGATCCAAGGAGGGCGTGTCGATGTCCCCGCCATGGAAGCCCACATCCGCCCAGCCGAGATCATCGGCCACCATGATCAGCACGTTTGGCTGCGCCCCCTGAGCTTGTGCGGCCATCCAAGCAACAGCCAACAGCAGCCATGCAGCAGCCTTCACAGCGCTTCGCGGAATCAGGCGCATCGGTTCTCCCATGGCATCTTCCTGCAACCAGCCGGCATTATCGCCAAGTGGCTGTTTGCCGCAAATCGGCTGCGCGGCCTTGGCGGTTCGCTCCCTCACAATATACTTGTATAGACCACGCACAATGTACTTGTAACAAAACATTTGTGCTAGAATTGCGTCCTCGTTGTCCTGCCCAGCAAAATGGTTCCAATCCGCCAAAAGCTGGCCGAATCGCTCAGCGTCTTGGCTGACCTCCAAGGTGAAGGCCGCCGGATATTTCGCAGCGAGGAAGTTTGCCGCCACCATCGAGAACGCCTAGTGCGCAACGGCTTCCTGCAGCCGATCATCCAAGGGTGGTTGATGCTCGGCAACCCCGAGACAGCGCGGCAAGACTCGACGCTTTGGCATGCGTCGTTTTGGGAGTTTTGCGCTAGGGAACCTCTGATTAAGTCTCCATTTCTGCAATAATACGGATGTGGGACG
>CAYGBY010000240.1:0-4460 GCA_964348115.1 uncultured Pseudomonadales bacterium | reverse complement strand
GCAAGCCACACGGCTTCGCCGCGCCTTGCCATCACGCCCTTTAGGCTCATCTGGGTTTCCGGGACTTGTTCAGAGGTTCCCTAGCGCAACTGATGGTTCCGCCATGGACGCACCGCGCCGCTCAAGGCGGTGAACCCTTGCCCTGTCCGAAGCGCTAGGCCGGATGCGCAGGTCAGGAACGGCGGCGTCCTACCCCTGCGCCAGCAGGGATCGCAGGTCGATGATTGCGGCGTTGGCGCGGGAGATGTGGGAGGCCATCACTAGGGAGTGATTGGCCAGAAATCCGAAGCCGCCGCCGTTCAACACCACCGGGCTCCACAAGGTGTCTTGGGTGGGCTCCAAGTCGCGGATGATCTGCTGAAGGCTTACCCGTGCATTCTTGTTGTCCAGAATGTCGCCAAAATCGTGTTCGATGGCGCGCAGCAAGTGCAGCAGCGCCCAACTCTGGCCGCGGGCTTCGTAGAACACGTCGTCTATCTCCAGCCAAGGGGTCTTGTACTCCTGTTCGGACGGGGCGTCAGTGGACTGCACGGCGGCCGCGTCTCCGGCCAGATCCACATTGAGCTGCCGTTTGCCCACGCTGGCGGAAAGCCGTTGGGAAAGGCTGCCGAGGCGCGTCTCCACCCCTTGCAGCCACTGCTGCAGGTTGTCCGCCCGGGCGTAGAACTGCGCGTCCGGCTTGGCGGGGTCCGCCAGCCGGCCCAGGTAGGCGTTGAAGTAGGCGATGCCGCGCCTGTATTCGCCCTCGCTGTCCGGGAATATCCAGCTTGAGTTGTCGAAGAAGAACTGCCCTTCGGCAAGCTGCAGATCTGGGTCCTCAGTGGACTGGCTTTGCGAGCGGGCGAAGTCTATGCGGTAGGCGCGCGATGCGTCCCGCAGCTGCACCAGTACGCCGAACTCCCAGTTGGGCAGGTTGTCCATCCATAGGCCCGGCGGCATCAGATCGTTGGAAAGATAGCCGCCGCGCTTGTCGAGCAGAGTGTTCGCCATGCGCACTAAGGCCGCCGTGGTGGTGTACCCAATGACCACCGTCCGGTTGGTCCGGTCGGCATGGTTGGCGGCGTTTTCCTTTACGTCGAAGAAGCCGGGCTCATCGTCCCACCACCAGCCAAGGGCGCCGCACAGGAACAGGTAGCCGGCAAGGGCGATGCCCGCCATGCGGCCCAGCGCTCGCCCCCCCGCCGAGGGCCGCAACTTGGCCAGCCAAGGGGCCAAGCCTGCAAAGCCGGGCCACTTGCGCCAGAACTTCCAGTTCATGCCGCCATCACTCCAGACCGCCCCGTGCGAACAGTCCGCGCAGGGGATGATGCGCAACAGCGCCCGAGGGCTGCTGCGCAATTCTGGCGACAAGTCGCCGCTGTGCGATCTTCGACCCTGCCGGCCGTCATCCGCGTTCGCCGAAACATATCAACTCCACGGCTGGCGGGGAGGCCACCGTTAATTGAGTGGGCACCCGAACGCCGCCGGCGCCGCGGTTCAACTGCCGATAGATCCAGCGTCCCTCCGCATCTGAACGGGCGCTGATGGTCACCCGGCAGCTGGACTGGCCAGCCCGCCGGCCCAGCACTTCCAAGGCGCCTTGCACGGCGCTGCTGCGGGCTTGCAGTTGGGTGCCGTCCAGGCGCACCTTTTCCCGCCGAGCGCTCTCCAGCAGGTCGATTTGGTGCGCCGTCGGTTCTATGGCTGGGTGCGCTGGGTCCACCCGCCGCGCCCGCAGCAGGAAGTCGCGGCCTTGGGAATAGCGCTGCCGTTCCGCTGCCTGCAAGGCCAGCTTCACATAGCGCTCCACAATCCGCTCCAGCCCCCGCTGCGCCCTGTCGTTGTCTGGGGCCAGGGCCAGCGCCTCTTGGTACAGGGAATAGGCGCTGCCGTCTTCGGGAGTGGTGAGTTGGTAGCGCTGCAATGCCTGCTCCGCCGTTGCGAGCAGCCCGCTGACGGTCTGCTCCTGTTTCTGCGGCAGCGCCTCCAAGTCCGCGGCTGGGCGGGGCTCCACCGGCAGCAGTTGCGGCGGCGGACGCGTCGCTTGGCACCCCGCCAAGGCAGCCAGGAGCGCCAGTCCCCATAGGGCGCCGGCCGCGAAGATGGCGTTGGATTGCGTCCTTGGGCGCCCGCCCGCGGCCCCGAGCTTGGCCAAGTGGGTGGCGGGCGCAGGCGCGCGGGCAAGGACGAAAGGCGGGCGAGGACGCATCCAACGCGGTTGGCGCTGGCGACAACCCCCGGCATTGGCGCACAGCGCACTGGAAAGGCACCATATTCGGCGACTCATCAGGCGGCTTGGCGCCCTGTGGGGGCCAGCGCCGCAAGCAGGCGGAAATTGGCCTTGGATGCATTGCCCATGGGCAGGGGACCTTCACATCAGAGGCTGCAAAGACGGTATATTGCCCACAAAGCCGCCATCTTTCCAGAAACGGAGCGCTCCCCCATGAAATTCCCGCAGTACTGGCGCCGCAAATGCCGCACGATCTTGGCTGCGCTGTGCATTAGCAGCCTTGCCGCCGTAGCTGCGCCGCCGGGCGCGTTGGCCCAGCAAGAACCCAACTGGCTGGATGACGCGGCGGAGTTCCTGCCGGTGGATGAAGCCTTTGTGCTGAGCACGGAGACCGCAGCCGACGGTGCCCTGCTGGCCTACTGGGACATGCCGGACGGCTACTACCTGTATCGCCATCGCTTTGGGTTCGAATTGCGCGAAGGCGCTGAAGCCAGCTTGGGCGCGCCTGAAATTCCACCGGGCAAGGCCAAGGTGGACGAATACTTCGGTGCGGTGGAGGTCTACTACCATCGGGCGCAGGCCCGTGTGCCCGTCAGCGGTGCGGCGGGGCCGCTGCAGGTCGGCGTTTCCTACCAAGGCTGCGCTGAGGCTGGCCTTTGCTATCCGCCGGAAACCCGCTGGGTGACCTTGGACGCCGCCATGGGCGGGGCTGACGCGGGCGGCGGACGCATGGCAACTCTGGCGTCCGCGCCCGTCGCGGAAACGGGCGCTGCCGCCGCCGTCCCACCCCCCCGCACCCAGGAGCAGAAGTTGGCGTCGCTGCTGGCGGAGCAGGGGACGCTGCTGGCTGTCGCCCTGTTCTTTCTCGGCGGCATCGGCCTCGCCTTCACGCCCTGTGTGCTGCCCATGGTGCCCATCCTGTCCAGCATCATTGTTGGGGATGCCGAACGCATCACCAGAATGCGGGCTTTCACCCTCTCCTTGGCCTATGTTTTGGGCATGGCCGGCGCCTATGCCGTGCTGGGCACGCTCATGGGCCTGTTCGGGGCCAGCCTGAACTTGCAGGCCGCCCTGCAGTCGCCGCCGGTGCTGGTTCTCTTCGCCTTGGCTTTCGCCGGGCTGTCCCTGGCGATGTTCGGTTTCTATGAGCTGCGGCTGCCGCAGCGTTGGCAAAACGCCTTGGATTCCCTAGGGGGCAGGTTCGGCGGCGGCAAGCATCTAAGCGTGGTGGTCATGGGGGCGCTTTCCGCGCTGGTGGTGTCGCCCTGCGTTTCCGCGCCCTTGGCCGGGGCGCTCATCTACATCGGCAGCACCAACGACGCCATGCTGGGCGGTGCCGCCCTGCTGGCCTTGGGGTTGGGAATGGGGACGCCGCTGCTGCTCATTGGCGCCAGCGGCGGGCATCTGCTGCCCCGGGCCGGCGCTTGGATGAACGCCGTCAAGGCGGTATTCGGCGTGCTGCTGCTGGCCGTGGCGATCTGGCTGCTGGAGCGGGTATTGCCGGCGCCCCTTACCCTGGTGCTCTGGGCGGCGCTGCTGATCGGCTGCGCGGTCTTCCTGGGCGGACTGGATGCCGCGCCCAAGGAAGGCTGGCGCCGGCTGTGGAAGGCTTTGGGCTTCGTCAGCGCCGTATATGGCGTGGTGTTGTTGGTGGGCGCCGCCAGCGGCGCGGGGGATCCGTTGCGTCCCCTGCAGCGATTAAGCGCGGGCGGCGGCCAGGAGGATGCGTCGACGGTGCGCTGGCGCGCGGTGAAGACCCTAGCTGATCTGCGGGCGCAGGTGGGCGCCGGCAACCAAGAGGGCCGCATGGCCGTGCTGGACCTGTACGCAGACTGGTGCATCTCCTGCAAGATCATGGAGCGCTCGGTTTTTCCGCAGGCGGAGGTGGCTGCCCTTCTCAACCAGTTCCAACTGCTGCGGGCCGACGTCACCGCCAATGACGCCCAGGATAGGGAGCTGTTGGACGCCTTCGGCCTGTTCGGGCCGCCCAGTCTGGTGTTCTTTGACCTGAACGGTCAGGAGATTTCCGCTCTGCGTGTGCAGGGGGAAATTGCCGCGGATGCGCTGGCAAGGCATCTTGAAGCAGTGCTGAGCAGCCCGTCCGGGTACGCAGGCGTTAGGGAGCCTGCGCCCCTTCCCACGGCGCAGGCTGCTAGGGAACCTCTGAACAAGTCGCGTTCGCCCAGCGCCCCGCTGTTTGCCGCCGCAGACGGCGTTGCGGCCATGGAAGAGCAACCCGCAGCGCGGCGGG
>CAYGBY010000239.1:0-4608 GCA_964348115.1 uncultured Pseudomonadales bacterium | reverse complement strand
CGCCCTTTAGGCCCTCCCGAAGGGCGCCCCGCGGCGTGCGGACTGCGGAATCCCCGCCGCGCTGCGGCTCGCCTCCCCATTGCCGCAACGCCGTCTCCGCCCGCAAATAGCGGGGCGCTGGGCGAACGCGACTTGTTCAGAGGTTCCCTAGGCTATTCAACCAGTCAACGTCGTTCTTACCGGCGCCGCGGGTGCGCATCGAGATCTTCCCGCTTTCTGCGTACGGTTCTCGGTATATTTGGTTAGCGGATGCAGGTCATGTGGTCGACCGCCCGCAGCCTCACCCCCTCGACGCCCACGCAGCCCGGCGTGTCAAGCCGATCGACGCCACAGCCACACTGACCGCTCGCGCGCCGGACCTCGCCAGCGTGGATTCACTGGCAGCGACTCGTCAAGGGACTTGGCGCCCTGGGCAGGTAAATCCTGCGCCCCGCTCAGCCGGCGTTGCGGGAATATGCTTAGTCGCAATGGTTTTATTGTGGCTTGGCGGCTGATGGTAGCTTGCATCTGTCTCCCTAGGGGCCGGCCAAGTTACATGTATCGCTACGACAGCTTCGATCAGCAGTTCGTCGATGAACGGGTGGCGCATTTTCGTGATCAGACCCAGCGCTATTTGGCTGGGGAGCTCAGCGAAGACGCCTTCCTGCAGCTGCGCCTGCGCAATGGTCTGTACATCCAGCGGCTGGCGCCCATGCTGCGGGTGGCGGTGCCCTACGGTGTGCTGTCCAGCCGCCAGCTTCGCGCGCTGGCGCACATCTCCCGCCGCTACGATCGCGGCTACGGCCACCTCAGCACCCGCCAGAACATGCAGTTCAACTGGCCGGAACTGGCCGAAGTGCCGGACATTCTGGCGGACTTGGCGAAAGTGCAGATGCACGCCATCCAGACCAGCGGCAACTGCATCCGCAATGTCACAACCGATGAATTCGCCGGGGTGGCGGCCGATGAGGCCATCGATCCGCGCCCCTACTGCGAGCTGATCCGCCAATGGTCCACCAGCCATCCCGAATTCGACTGGCTGCCGCGCAAGTTCAAGATCGCGGTCACCGGCGCGGCCCAGGATCGGGCCGCGGTCAACGTTCACGACATCGGCTTGGTGGTGCGCCGCAGCAACGGCCGGGTGCGCTTCGATGTCCTGGTGGGCGGCGGCTTGGGCAGGACCCCGGCCATCGGCGCCTGCATCCGCAAAGGGTTGCCGGCCCGCCATCTGCTGACCTACCTGGAAGCCATCATGCGCATCTACAACCGCTATGGGCGGCGGGACAACAAGTACAAGGCGCGCATCAAGATTCTCGTGCGGGCCATGACGCCGGAAGGCTTCCAGGCGCGGGTGGATGCCGAGTGGGCGCATCTGAAGGGTTCCCCCAGCAAGCTGACCCACGCAGAAATCCAGCGCATGGCGGCGCACTTTGCGCCCCATGACTATCCCGACCGCCCGGGCGCCGCCGAATCCCTGGCCGCCGACCGCCTGCGCAACCCGGCCTTCAACCGCTGGGCGCGGCACAACATCTTCCCCCACAAGCAACCGGGCTACGCCATCGCCACCCTGTCCACCAAGGTCACGGGCACCCCCCCCGGAGACGTCTCCGACGCGCAAATGGACGCGGTGGCCGACTGGGCGGAAGCTTACGGCTTCGGCGAGGTGCGCATTTCCCACCAGCAGAACTTCGTGCTGCCGGACGTGAGGCAGGACGCGCTGTACGAACTCTGGCGCAAGGCGGACCGCCTGCACTTAGGCACGGCCAACCGCGGCCTGGCCACCGACATCATCTGCTGCCCCGGCGGAGACTACTGCTCCTTAGCCAACGCCAAGTCCATCCCGGTGGCCGCGGCCATCCAGCAGCGCATCGACGCCTATGACTACCTATACGACCTCGGCGAACTGGACCTCAACATCTCCGGCTGCATGAACGCTTGCGGCCACCACCATGTCGGCCACATCGGCATCCTCGGCGTGGACAAGAAGGGAAGGGAGTTCTACCAGATCTCCCTAGGCGGACACTCAGGTGCGGACGCCTCCATCGGCCAAGTCCTAGGGCCGTCGTTCTCCCGGGCGGAGGTGCCGGAGGTGATCAGCGGCATCCTGGACACCTACTTAAGCCACCGCTTCCCCGGGGAGAGCTTCCTGCACTGCTGCCGACGCATCGGCATGACCCCTTTCAAGGCGCGGGCCTATGACAAGGCTGCTTAGGCTGGACGGCGCCGACTCGCCGCTGCCCCCCTTGGCCGACGCCCAGGACTGGACGCCGGAGTCCGGTTTGGGGATAAGGCTGCCTGTGGATGCGGAGGTGGACGCAGCTTGGTTGGCCGCCCCGGCCATCGGCGTGGACTTCCCCGCCTTCAACGACGGCCGCGGGCTGTCCCTGGCCGTGCTGCTGCGCACCCGCCACGGCTACCAAGGCGACCTCATCGCCCTAGGCGCCGTGCATGAGGACCTGCTGCACTACCTGCGACGCTGCGGCTTCACCGGCTTCGCAATTCCGGCGGCGCAGGCCGCCAAGGCCCCAACAGGCCCCTATTCAGACTACTACCAAGCCTCAGCGACACAACCACTGCCCGCTTGGCGACGAAGCCGTCACTAAGGAGCCTCTGAACAAGTCGCGTTCGCCCAGCGCCCCCTTGGTTGCGGGCGGAGATGGCGTTGCAGCCATGGGATGGCAACCCGCAGCGCGGCGGGATTCCACAATCCATCCGCCGCGGGGCGCCCTTCGGGAGGGCCTAAAGGGCGCGCTGGCCGCGTTGCGGCTCGTTGTGTGGGACCTGCCACACGGCTTCGCCGCGCCTTGCCATCACGCCCTTTAGGCTCCTCTGGGCTTCCGGGACTTGTTCAGAGGTTCCCTTGCGTATCGTCTCGAGGAACTTGCAAGGCCCGGTCTCCGGGCGAACTGGCGCAGATCGACCATATGACCCACTCCCGCAACGGGCGTTCCGCGCCACCCGCCCGGCCACAGCAGTCCCTGCGTTCGTGGACGCAGGAGGCTCGGGCCCGCAACGGGCGTTCCGCGTCATCCGCCCGGTCACGAAGTTCATGGTCTGCCGCATCTGCTAGCGGGCCATCGCCTGCAACGCAAGGCGGTTCCCTGACCAGACGCCGCCGCCTTCCCCTTCGAGAAGACCCCGGCCACCTTGCGGCGGCCGGGGCAAAGCGGACCTCATTCAGTGTGAAACCCAGTGTTACGTCTCACGCTTGACTATGCACCATGTGTTTTTCCGTGAGCCTGTCGAGCGCCCTTTAGGCCCTCCCGAAGGGCGCCTCGCGGCCGGCGCATCCGCTCACAATTTGGATTATGATCAGGCCTTAGCTGCGCAAGTGCCGCCAACTTGCCGCCAAACGGGAAACAAGCATCCACGCAGCCTCGGAAATACTCAGCTCCTTCTTCCTGATCTTCGCCGGGGCCGCGGCCTTGGCCACCCTGACCCTGTTCACCCGCCAGCCCCTGTTGGTGGCCTACATCGGCATCGGCATGATCTTCGGCCCCCATGGTCTGTCCTTGGTGGCGGATGCGGCGCTGCTCTCCGAGGTGGGGGAATTCGGCATCATCTTCCTGCTGTTCCTCATCGGGCTGGACATGCAGCCGGACAAACTACGCCACATGCTGGGCAAGTCCCTGTTCACCGCCATCGGCACCTCGGCGCTGTTCTTCGCAGTGGGGTTTGGGCTGATGCTGGCCTTCGGCTACGGTCTGGCCGCGGCGGCCGTGACGGGCATGGCGGTGACCTTCTCAAGCACCATATTGGGCGTGAAGCTGCTGCCCACCTCCGTCCTGCACCACCGTCACATTGGCGAGATCGTGGTGAGCCTGTTGCTGATCCAGGATCTGCTGGCCATCATCGCGCTGATATTGGTCGCGGGCTATGGCCAAGACATGGAGACCACCGTCATGAGCCTGGGGACCATCCTAATCTCCCTGCCCACTTTGTGTGTGGGCGCCTATCTGGCGGTGCGTTTCCTGGTGCTGCCCCTGCTGCAGCGGTTCGACGCCTTCCATGAGTTCATTTTCCTGCTGGCCATTGGCTGGTGCTTAGGGCTGGCCTTCGCCGGCGCCGCCATGGGCCTGTCCGCGGCCATCGGCGCCTTCATCGCCGGCGTGGCCTTGGCCACCCACCCCATCTCCCTGTACATTGCGGAAAGCCTGCGCCCAGTGCGCAATTTTTTCCTCGTGCTGTTTTTCTTCTCCGTAGGGGCCACGCTGGACATGGGCGTGGCCCTGCAGGTGGCGGCGCCAGCCATCCTGCTGGCCGCCATCCTAATCGCCTTGAAACCCGTGGCCTTCGCCTGGCTGCTGCGCTGGCAGGGGGAGGGCCGCAAGGACGCCTGGGAGGTCGGCTTCCGCCTAGGACAGGCATCGGAGTTCTCGTTGCTGTTGAGCTACGTGGCGATCAGCGCCGGCTTGCTGGACAACAAAGCCGCCCACATCGTGCAGGGAGCGACCATCCTCACCCTCATTGCGTCCAGCTACTTTGTAGTGTTCCGCTACCCCAACCCCATCGCCACGAACCCCGCCCTGCGGCGCGACTGACGCGCAACCGGACAGCGCCGGGGGAAACCGTTCCCTAGGGAACCTCTGAACAAGTCGCGTTCGCCCAGCGCCCCGCTGTTTGCCGGCG
>CAYGBY010000238.1:0-4619 GCA_964348115.1 uncultured Pseudomonadales bacterium | reverse complement strand
TTGCGCACGGCAATCTGCTTTCCAGGGGCATCGATGTCTCGACGGTGATCGAGGATCTCTTTCGCATCCGATCATCGCCGGCGCGGGACTGAATGACCGCAGGCTGACTGATGAAGCGCGGTGAGGAATCTGGGGGTGGTCAGGCGGCATAGTACCGTGACATCGAATCCACCGTATCTATACCGGCCGCTATCTCCGGTTCGTTCCGTGCATCAAGGAAGACGCCGAATGCAGCGACGACAACCATCGGGATGGATGCGGGCCTGGGGGCTATGGCCGGCCTTGGGGCTGGCGTTTGCGCTGCCTTGTTTGCTGGCGCCGTGGATTGGCCCAATCGCCAATGCCGGGGAGCAGGACTTGCCACGCGCCTTTTCCCGCACTTGGTGCGTCTTCACCACCCCGCACTTTACCTTCACTACGGATCTGCCGCGGCGGCGGGCGCTGGCGAAAATTCGTGAACTCGACAGGTTCAGCCAGCTATTCGCCAAGCTCTTCCCTGGGGCGGAAGGCCGCATCGGGCTGCCCTTGCGGATGCTGGCCTTCCGCCGCGCACGGGATTTCAACGAAGTCACCGGCAGCGAACTGTACGCTGGCATCACCGTGCCGGCGCTGCGCGGCTACCAACTGCTGATCGGCCCAGGCCAAGGAGGCTCCGTCACCGACACCAGCGTCCATGAATACGCCCACTACCTGCTGCGCAACCAAACCCGGCGCCACTATCCCCTGTGGTACGAGGAAGGGCTGGCCAGCTATCTCAGCACCGCCAAGCTGGTGCGCGGACGGTTCCTGCTGGGCTATCTGGACCCCCACATGGTCAGCGACCGCAGCCTTGGCCAGCGCCTGACCTTCGCCAACGTGGTGCAGGCGACCAACATCAGCGCCTGGTCGCAGCCGGAGTTGGGCGAATTCTACGAAAAGTCCTGGCTGTTGGTGCATTTCCTTCGCCTGGGACATCAGGCGGATGAATATCCAGACCTGCGCGCCGCTCTGCACGGCTACCTGCAGCAACCGGAACTTGGCTTCACCACCGCCTTTGGACTGTCACCAGCCAGGCTGGGCGAAATGGTGCAGGACTACCGTCGCCGCCACCGCTTCGGCGAGAAAGTGGAGCTGCCGAAGACGGACTTGCAGGAAGTGCGCCGGGTTTGTTTGGACGCCGTCGCCAGCCGCCTGCAGCTGGCCGCTGGCGTCATCAGCATCAACCCGGAACTGGCCGCGCGGGCATTGATCGCCCCCAACGACGGGCCCAATGCGGACCGTTTAACCATCCTTTCCTTGGCGCTGACCAAGCTGGACCCAAAACAAGCCTTGGCGGCAGTCAAGCAGGCCCTGGCTGGGGCGCCGAACCATCCGGGCGCCATCGTGCAGCATGCGGACTTGATCACCCGAGGATGCGGGCTGTCCAGCGATCCAGCCTGCATCTCCGCTTGGGCGCGGGCGACCGAGGCGCTGGCGCGCGCTTGGCGCCTGGACCCGCAGCGCTACGACGCCGCCTACGGTCTGGGCGTGGCCTATCTGCACACAGGCCGGGCACAGCAGGCGATTGCGCATCTGCGCATCGCTTGGGAGAAGATGCCTTGGTCCGTGCAGACCAATTTCTTCCTCGGGGAAGCCTACCGAATCATCGGCGATGCCCGGGCCAGGGAGCATTTGCGCCGGGCGCGCAACTGGGCCCAAGACGCCATTTGGCAGGCGCGGGCGGAAACGGCCTTGGCGCGGCTGGATTAGTGGACACAGTTCCCTTGTACTCGCGCCTTGGCAGGCGCGGGTGGAAGCGGCCTTGGCGTGGCTGGACTATGGCCGGGCGCCTCGGAGTGCGAAGGCCAAATCATGAATCTTGATGCGGATGGCGATGACGCTGTAGAAGACGAAAATGCCGGTCTTAGAACGCAAAGGCCGAGTTATAGATCCTGACGGGTTTGCTCATGTCCAGCTAGGAGCCTGTCCCCATTGGGCACGCCCGCACGATGCCAGTAGGCCGCAGCGGCCAAGGGCGCGGCGGCGGCAAGTTGCCAAGCCCAGCCCCAAATCGGGTGCTGCTGCGCCAACCAGGCCAGCGGCAGCAGCCAAACCAAGCTGTAGACCAGGAAGGCCAGGGTGGTCCATCGATGCCCCCTAATCATCGCAACTTTTTGGTAGAGATGGCTTTTATGCGCTTTCAATACCTCCTGTCCGGTGGCGATTCTGACGCATAGCGTATAGGTGGCGTCAAACCACAGTCCCGTGAGCAGGATTAAGCAACAGGCCAAGGGAAGGGTCCCCGTGACGACCAATTGCACAACGCATACCCCCAGCAAAAGCCCCAGCAGGGTGCTCCCCACATCGCCCATCATGATGCGCGCCGGGGCCCAGTTCCCCGCCAGGAACGCGATCAGGGCGCCGCTGGCCACCCACAACGTGTCCCCCAGCCAGCCGGGCGCACCGCCGCTGAGCAGTTGCGCCGCCAAGCAGAAAAACAGGCACAGCGTTCCCACCAGCCCGTCGATGCCGTCCATGAAGTTGACCAAGTTCGTGTGCCAGACCAGCAGAAAAAGGACCACCACCCAAGCCAAACCCGGCCAATCCGGCGGCAGCGCCCAAAGAATGAGGCCAGCCGACAAAAAATGCGCAAGCAGCCGCGGCCACACCGGCAGTTCCCGCAGGTCGTCCCACAACCCCAAAATTGCGGTGATGGCCAATGCTAGCCCCACGCCAAGCAAGGGAGGCGCCTGCAGCCCGGCATACAGCAGGTAGGCCAGGATGGGCAAGGCGCAACCCACCCCCCCCAAGGTGGCAACAGGCTTCTCGTGCGAGTCGCGGTTGTTGGGGTGCACCAGCCAGCCGCGCCGCGCCGCCAGACGCAGCAACCCCAGCTGCACCGCCAGACAGGCCGCGAAGGCCGCGGCGATAAGGATCAACGGACGGCAGCCATCCACTGCCAAGTTCTTTTTAGCTGGTCCGCCCCGGAGTGGGGAGGATGCCAACCCAAGGCTTCTTGGGAGGGCTGCATGTCGACCCGCAACGGATCGAAAAGACGGGATACCGTTGCGGACAGCCCCACCGGACAAGCCAAGGCGGCGGCGACCCCACGGGCGAACGGAAACTGACGGTTGGACCGGCCAGCCAAACCCCGCAGCGTACGCACTAGATCTGTGATGCGCCAGTCATACCCGTCCCGCACGTGCAATATGGCAGGGGTGGCGGGCGCATCCGCCAAACGAATGAGGAAGTCCACCAAGTTGTCCAGCCCCAACAGGGAGCGCAGCCCGGTGGCGCTGGCCAGGGGCAGGGGCAGTGGGGATGCGCAAATGCGCATAAGGCGGGCGAAGCTGCCCTTCACCCTAGGGCCATATATCAAGGGTGGCCGAACAATGGCCAGCCGCATCCTGCCCCCATCAGAACCCAGCAGCGCCTGTTCCCCCGCCGCCTTGCTGCTGGCGTAACCACCTTGCGGGGCGTAGGGCGCCTCCGGCGGCAATGGCGTTTCGCTTTGCTCACCCAGCACCTTGATGGTGCTAAGCCACACAAAAGCCCCAACGCCGGCCGCCGCAGCCGCCCGCTGCAGGCGCAAGGTCAGGCCCCGATTGACGGCCAGCAATTCCGCATCGGCCACCCGCAAGGCCCGGTTTGGAGCGAGCCCAGCCAAGTGATAGAGCACGTCCACACCCTGCAGGCGCTGGCCAAGAGCCGCATCGGAAAGCGCATGCAGTTTGCGGCTGCCGCCTTGTGGGCAACGCACCCGAAACCCACGTGCGGCCAACGCCGCGGTCAACGCCGTGCCGACGAAGCCGCTGGCGCCGGTTACAAAGGCGACCGCTTGGTGGGTTTCCATGCGCCATTCTTACAGGCTTGACGCATGACTTGCATCTTTTTTTGTAGTTTCGCGTTTTCCGCTAAAGAAAGCAGGAACCGCAGCCCATTGAAGGGCTGGCCAGGCGGTCGCAGAAAAAATGCGCCTTAGGGCGCTTCGTCTTCGACCTCGATGCGCTCCATATTGGCGCTAACCGTAGCCTCGCCGATGCCCTTCACTTTGACCAGTTCAGCAGGGTCAGCGAAGGGGCCGTTGGCCTCCCGATAGGCGATGATGGCCTGCGCCTTCTTCAGGCCGACGCCATCGAGCACTTCGGCCAGGGTAGCCGCATCATCGGAGTTGATGTTCACCTTAAGCAAGCCTTCGGAGGCCGGCCATACGGTCTGCCCAAAGGCGAAGGAGAGGATCAGAATGGCCAGTGAAATGAACCTGCGCATAATTGCACTCCTGTTGTTTGTTGATGAAGGGAGGCTCAGCATAGGTTGGCGGCGCGGGGAAGAATGTAGGCTTCGGCTGAAATTCCGTTGAGAGGTCGGCCCGCGGACTTGCGCGAGATCGTCCCAGCCTCCCAGCGCCTCCCCGAGGCTAATACGTTCAAAGCCGCATTCACTTCGGCTTTCCATCCTTGTGGGAGCCAAACACATAACTCCAGTTTGGTTTCATGCGGGAAATGGGCGCTGGGGGCGTCGCGGCTGCTGGTGGGGGCGCGCCTTCCGTGGTGGGCGCCTAGTGTGCTGTCCCGCAAGTAAGTGTGATTGTTCGTGGCCCTTTTGGCCCCCGGCCGCGTTGCTCCTCCTTGTGTGGGGCCTGCCACACGGCTTCGCCGCGC
>CAYGBY010000237.1:0-4685 GCA_964348115.1 uncultured Pseudomonadales bacterium | reverse complement strand
GACCGTGTCTCAGTTCCAGTGTGGCTGATCGTCCTCTCAGACCAGCTATGGATCGCAGCCTTGGTGAGCCGTTACCTCACCAACAAGCTAATCCAACGCAGGCTCCTCCGACAGCGGGAGCTTCCAGGGAGAGGCCCCCTTTGATCCCGCCCAAAAGGTTGGGATGTTATACGGTATTAGCTCGAGTTTCCCCGAGTTGTCCCCTGCTGCCGGGTAGATTCCTACGCGTTACTCACCCGTCCGCCACTGTAATCGCGCCCGAAGGCGCTTTCTCGTTCGACTTGCATGTATGAGGCCTGCCGCCAACGTTCAATCTGAGCCATGATCAAACTCTTCGGTTCAAGTTTGCTGCGCAGCGCACCGCCCTCAGGCCGCACGCCACACGATTTGGTCTGGCTCCAATGAATTTTCGTGTTACCCACACGAATGGCTTGATTTGCAGCCGAAGCCCCAAGGCCCGCCCAAGAGACGAAGCCGCGAGCTCGACTGCCGCGTACATGGTGTACTTTTTCAGTTTTAAAGAGCGCACCCAAGACCGCCGCCTTGAGCAAGGGGGACGGATTATACGCCTACTTTTCGGCTTGGCAAAGCCTGAAATGCAATTATTTCGCTTTTTTTTCCGCCGTCAGCAGCCGCCAATGCTTCTTGCCCCGCCGCAGCAGGTAGTAGCGGCCATACAGGGCGTCGGAGAAATCCAGCACGCGCGCCGGATCCTCCTGCACTTGGCCGTTTACCGAAAGGCCGCGCGCCTGCACCAGCCTGCGCGCCGCACTGTTGGAGGACGCCAGCCCGGTGGCCGCCGCGGCGGCCAACAGGCCCATGCGGCCTTCAGGCGCCGAGGCGCTCTCCATGCCGTCCAAGGCGAGCTGGGCCAAATCCGTCTGCTGCAGGGCGCTGGGGTCGCCATCAAACAGGGCGGCGCGGATCCTTTCCACCGTCCTGAGCGCCTCGGCGCCATGCACCAAGGCGGTCAGATGGTCCGCGAGGCGGGTCTGCGCCACACGCCTTTGCGGGGCGGCCTGAACGGCCTGCGCCAAGGCATCGATCTCGGTCAACTCCAGCAAGGAGAACATGCGCAGATAGCCCACCACATCGGCATCCGCACTGTTCAGCCAGAACTGGTGGAAAGCGTAGGGGGAGGTCCTGGCCGCATCCAGCCACAGGGCGCCCGCGGCGGTCTTGCCGAACTTGGCCCCATCGGCGCGGGTGACCAAGGGCAGGGTCAGGGCATGGGCCTGCGCGCCTAGGCGGCGACGCACCAAATCCATGCCGGAGACGATGTTGCCCCATTGATCGCTGCCGCCGATCTGCAGGGAGCAGCCATAGCGCCGCGCCAGTTCCAAGTAGTCGTTGGCCTGCAGCAGCATGTAGCTGAACTCCGTGTAGGAGATGCCCCGCCCCTGCCGCTGCAGGCGGCTGCGCACGGACTCCCGCCGCACCATGGCGTTGACCGGAAAGAACTTGCCGACATCGCGCAGGAAGCTGATCACATCCAGCCCGGCAGTCCATTCGAGGTTGTTGACCACCCTTGCCGCCGCCGACCCCGAGAAATCCAGGAAGGACGCCGCCTGCCCGCGTATGCGCTCCGCCCAAGCGGCCACCAGATCCGCATCATTAAGGCTGCGTTCGTCCTCCCGCCCGGACGGGTCGCCAATGAGGCCGGTGGCGCCGCCCAACAGCAATATGGGGCGATGACCGGCAAGCTGGAAGCGCCGCAGAGCCAGCAGCGGCACTAGGTTGCCGATGTGCAGACTGTCCGCCGTTGGATCGAACCCGCAGTACAGCGTGCGGGCACCGCCGGCCAAGTGGGCGTGCAACTGCCGCTCATCCGAGACTTGCGCCAAGAGCCCGCGGGACTTGAACTCATCTAGAATCATGCGTATAACTATGCGCAACCCGCCAAAGACGCCGCAATCTAGCAGAATGAACGCGGATTGGGCGCGAAATATGGATTCTTTCTTGATTTTTCAGTGCGATGGCCGTTTGTGACTGGACAATGAGGCTTGCTGCCTGTAATAAGTGCGCGCGTTTTCCGTGGAGCCATGGCGCCCTGCGCCAAGGCGCGGAGGAATAGGCAACTTAGGGCAAGCAACTTAACTGGAAGCTGTTCACCAACTGGAACTATGGCCTGAAGTTCAAACTAGGGCAATGCTGGAAAAAAGACCAAAAATGGATCACGATCAAGTCATGAAAATATTAGGCTGGCTCAATTGAACGGCAACGGAATCCGCAGGGGGCCATTGCTATCCGCCGTCGTGGCGGCCAGCCTGTTCATCTGCACGGTTGCCTTGGTGAAGTTCTCTGACGCCAACAGCAATGTCGTCACACAGCGTTTCGCCGTGCCAGCCGCCATCTCCCCGCCAACCGGCGTCCTGGAGGACAACTGGCGGGAAACCGTCACCCTAACGGCGACCGTCAAGCCCGGTGACAGCCTGGACGCCCTGTTCACCCGCTACGGGCTTTCCGATCAAGATCTGCACCGCCTGCTGGAGACGCAGCCCTTAGGCCCGCAGCTAAAGAACATTTTCCCCGGCCACGAGTTCCTATTCCAAGTCGACGACAACAACGGCTTGCTGGGCCTCACTTACTCTTCCGGTCCGCTCAAGAAGCTGGATTTCACACGGGTGGGGGACCGCTTCGAGGCTGTGGAGCTGGTCGCCGCGCCGGACATCAAGGTAGTGCATAAGCACGGCGCCATAGACCACAGCCTGTTTGTCGCCAGCCAACGGGCCGGCCTGCCGGACCGCTCCACCATGGAGTTGGCCAACGTGTTTCGCTGGGACATAGACTTCGTGCTCGATATCCGCACTGGGGACGCCTTTCACCTGCTGATCGAAGAGAAGCATCTCGAAGGCAAGTCCATCGGCTACGGCAGAATCCTGGCCGCGGAATTCATCAACCAGGGCAAAGTGCATCAGGCCGTGCTCTACCAAGATGACGACGGCCGGGAAAACTACTTCGACCCCGACGGCCGCGCCATGCGCAAGCGTTTCCTGCGCACACCGGTCGATTTCACCCGCATCAGTTCGCAGTTCAACCTAAACCGCCGCCATCCCCTGTTCAAGCACACCATGCCACATCGGGGCATTGACTACGCCGCACCCAGAGGCACCCCAGTGCACGCCGCGGGCGACGGCTTGGTGGAAGTGGCCGGCAGAACGGAGCCAAACGGCAACTACGTGGTGCTGCGCCACGACAGCACCTTCACCACCAAGTACTTGCACCTATCGAAGCTCGGGCGTGACATCAAAGTTGGCGCACGGGTGGAGCAGGGCGACACCATAGGCTACGTGGGCGCCACCGGCTGGGCCACCGGCCCCCACCTGCACTACGAATTCCTGGTCAACGGCGTCCACCAGAACCCCCGCACTGTGGAGTTGCCGCGCGCCGAGGCCATCGGGCCGCAGATTGCAGAGCATTTCCGCCAAAGCACCGCCCCCTTGCTGGCCATGCTGGCGGAGCAAGAAAAGCGGCTTGGCATCGTCGCCGGGCGCTGACCAAGCCGGTCGGCGCTACCTCGGCGCCATCAGCGGCACCAGCATTGATGGGCTGGACTTGGCCCTTATAGGCGTCAACGCGGCAACGGAGTTTGGCGGGGCTGTGCAACTGCTTGCCCACACCACCTTGGCCTTCCCCGACAGGTTGCGCACCACCTTGCTGGACCTCGGTCAGGACGCAGCAAACAGCCTTGATGTCCTGGGCGCCGCCGATACAGCCCTTGGGCGTTTCATCGGCAAAGCCATCAAGGGCTTCATCACCCAATGCGGCCTGCAGCCGGGCCAGATCCGCGCCATCGGCAGTCACGGCCAAACGGTGCGCCACTGGCCGACCGGGGCGAACCCCTTCACAATGCAAATTGGCGACGCCAACCACATCGCCGAAATCACCGGCATCACCACGGTGGCGGACTTCCGCCGACGGGATCTAGCCGCCGGTGGCCAAGGCGCACCCCTAGCCCCTGGCTTCCACCAGGCCATCCTGCAGCGGGCGGGCGAGCAGCGGCTGGTGCTGAACATCGGCGGCATCAGCAATGTAAGCCTTCTTGAAACGCCGCTGACCGGCTTCGACACCGGCCCGGGCAATGCGCTGATGGATGCTTGGTGCGCTGAGCACCGCGGAACGCACTTCGATGCGGATGGCGCCTGGGCCGCGGGCGGCGCCGTCCATGAGGCCCTGCTCAAAGAGCTGATGGCTGATCCTTTCCTCGCCCGGCCCCCTCCCAAGAGCACCGGCCGGGAACACTACAATCTGGCCTGGCTGCGGCCGCGGGCGCCACGCGGCATACCGCCGCAGAACGTGCAGCGCACCTTGCTGGAGTTCACAGCCGCATCCGTGGCGCAGGCCATCGGACGCTGGGCGCCCCGCGCCGAGCGCATCATCGTGTGCGGCGGCGGGCGCCTGAACCCGGTGCTGATGCGCCGCCTGGACGCGCTGGCCGTTGCGCCGGTGCAAGCCATAGAACAGCATGGCTGGGATGGCGACGCCATCGAAGCCGCCGCCTTCGCCTGGCTTGCCGCGCAACGCCTGCGCGAAACACCGGCCAACAAGCCCGAAGTCACCGGGGCAAGGGGCGACCGCGTGCTGGGCGCCGTCTATCCGCCCTAGTGCGCTGTCCCGCAAGTAAGTGGGCTTTAGTCGCTAGGGAACCTCTGAACAAGTCCCGGAAGCCCAGAGGAGCCTAAAGG
>CAYGBY010000236.1:0-4689 GCA_964348115.1 uncultured Pseudomonadales bacterium | reverse complement strand
GCCCGCAAACAGCGGGGCGCTGGGCGAACGCGACTTGTTCAGAGGTTCCCTAGGTAGTGGCCCACATGTGTGGAGGGGCTGGAAGCCTTAACGGGAATTGCTGGTGGGAAGGCGCCGGGCTGGCCGGCTCTAAGCCGGCTTCCAGGAGTCCCGCAAGCTGACGGCTCGGTTGTAGACGTTGGCGGCCTTCGGGTCGCGGTGGAAATAGCCGACGCGTTCGAATTGGAAGTAGGATTCCGGGCTATGCGCCACCGCCGGCTCCACCAAGCCTTGGGCGACGGTCAGGGATTCCGCGTTGAAGTTCGCCATGAAGTTTCCGGCGCTGGCGCTGCGGGTCTTCAGCAGGTGGCCGTATAGGCGCAGCTCCGCAGGCTGTGCGGCCTGATCCGCCACCCAGTGGATGACGCCGGCGGGTTTCACGCCGCTGGCGTCGCTGCCGCTTTTTGATTCCGGCAGATAGGAGCACAGCAGTTCCTTGACCTCCCCGCTCGCGTCGGTGACCACTTCGTCGCAGCGAATGATGTAGGCGTAGCGCAGCCGCACGTGGGCGCCGGGAGACAGGCGCCTCCACTTGGGCGGCGGCGCCAAGGCGAAGTCTTCGCGTTCGATATGGAGCAGTGGACCGAAAGGCAGGGTGCGGGCGCCCATCTGCGGCTGGCGCTGATGCCAGGGGGCCTGCAGATCCTCCCCGGCGCCGCGGTAATTGGTCAGGCGCAGCGGCAGGGGGTTGGCTACGGCTAGGCCCCGCGGGGTGCTGTTCTCCAGATCCCGGCGGATGCAGAAATCCAGCAGCTCCATCTCCACCCGGTGGTTCTGCTTGGTGACCCCCACGCGGCTGATGAAGTCGCGGATGGCGGCCGGGCGCACGCCCCGGCGGCGCAAGCCCGCCAATGTGGGCATTCGCGGGTCGTCCCATGCATCCACCAGCCCTTCTGCCACCAGTTGCTGCAGCAGGCGCTTGCTCATCACCGTGTGCTCCAGGCCCAAGCGGGAGAATTCAATTTGGCGCGGTCTGTTTGTCCTGCAAAGGGTTTCCCCCGCACGCTTGGCTGAGGGGTCTTGTTTGCCAGGGCCTTCCCCCTTGCGCACCGGGGCCGGGACCTCTTGTCCCCCTCGTGCGCGCTGGCTGAGGGCTGGCGCCACGTTGTCCAGCACCCAGTCGTAGAGGGGGCGGTGGTCTTCGAATTCCAATGTGCACAGGGAGTGGGTGATGTTCTCCAGGGCGTCGCAGATGCAGTGGGTGAAGTCATAGGTTGGGTAGATCACCCAGGCGTCGCCGACGTTTTGGTGTGCGGCGTGGCGGATGCGGTACAGCACCGGGTCGCGCATGTTCAGGTTGGGGGAAGCCATGTCGATGCGCGCGCGCAGCACATGGGCGCCGTCCGGGAATTCCCCTGCTTTCATGCGCGCAAACAGATCCAGGTTTTCAGGCACCGCCCGCCCGCGGTAGGGGCTGTCCCGGCCCGCTTCAGTAAGGGTGCCCCGGGTGCGTCGAATCTCCTCCTGCGACAGGCTGCATACGTAGGCCCTGCCTTTGCGGATGAGTTCGACCGCGCAGCCATGCAGGGCTGCGAAGTAGTCCGAAGCGAACGTCAAACGATCTCCCCAGTCAAAGCCAAGCCAAGCCAAGTCCCGTTTGATGGCCTCCACGTACTCGGCGCTTTCCGCCAACGGGTTGGTGTCGTCAAAGCGCAGATAGGTTTGGCCGCCGTATTCCTCGGCGATGCCGAAGTTCAGGCAGATGCTCTTGGCGTGGCCGATGTGCAGATAGCCGTTCGGCTCCGGTGGGAAGCGCGTGATGACCGGCGCATCCGCGGCGGCCGCCCTTTCCTGGTCTATTTGCTGGCGAATGAAGTCTGTTGCGGATCTGGCCATCGTGCGGGGCTGCTGCTGCGGCGCTGCGCATTGTAGCCGATTGGGATGGGGCTTCGCGTCCCGTGGCGCACGAACTGCGGCATCCCCGCCGCGCTGCGGTTCGCCTTCCCATAGCCGCAACGCCATCTCCGCCCGTAAACAGCCGGGCGCTGGGCGAGCGCGACCTGTTCAGAGGCTCCCAGGGGCCCGAGCCGCCAGCGGTCAGGATAGGACAATCACACTCATGCGCTTGCAGGACGGCGCCCTGGCGGGTTGCGCTTGGCAAGCGCATGTGGAAATGATCCTCGGTTTGCCCATTCGGCTACAATGCCGGCGAGTTCCCCGCTTGGGCGTTTCCCTTGCTGCACCGCGCATTCGTCGCCGTTCTGGTCCTCGTGCTGACTTTGGCGTTCGCGCAATGGCTGCAGGGGCGTATGCCGCTGGAGGCGCGGCTGGCCGCCGGCATGGCTGGGGAGGCTTGGTATGCGCTGCACTTCTCGGACGGGGCGGCGCCGATTGGCTATCTCTCCACCCATTCCTGGCGGGACTGGCGCGGCGCCTGGCTGTTCGAGTCCTTCATGCACTTCTCCTTGGGCGGCAATCCGCCGCAGAGCATCAGCGAAAGGATGCGTTTTGCGCCCGCGCCGCCCTATGGGCTGGCCGCAGCCGAACAGTGGCGGCACAAGCCGGGCGCGTCGGCGGAGGGTCTTCGGGTGCAGCGCAATGCTGATGGCCTGGGTCTGCATTTCGTGCGTGGGCAGGTTGCTTCGACTAGCCAGCTGCAGGATTGGGACTTCACCTTGGCGGATCATTTGGCCGTGGAGGCCTGGTTGGTTCGCGTCAGCCCGCAGGAAGGGGAGCGCTTCGCCGCCAAGTCTCCGGATTTCGCCGAAGGGCGGCTGGTCAACAGGGTATTTCGGGTGGCGCAACGCAACGCCATCGGCTATGTGCTGGCCAGCGCGGCGCCCTTGCAGGACACGGAAATCCAGATGGATGAGCATTTCCGGCCGGTGGCCTTCTCCGTGGCTGGCTTGTTCCGCCTGCAGCGCACATCCAGGGCGCAGGCATTGGCCGTGCGCACGCCGCTGCACCGTGCGGACTACCGCATTCCCTTGGACAAACCCCTGGCGAACCACCAGAACATCCGTCGTTTGGTGTTGTCCGCCTCCGACAGCGGGGACTTGGGGCGCATCTGGCCGCGGGCGCAGCGTCACCGGGGGGGCTGGCGGCTGGACCTGCCTGCGCCCTTGGCCGCCGCCGGGCCCGAGGTGGCGGAAGCGCTGCGCGAAACCCTGGCCTATCCCGTTTCCCATGCGCAGTCCAAGCGTCTGGCGCAGCGCGCCGCGCCCGTTGGCCTAGGTTCCGAAGAGGCGCGGTTGGCGGCCTTGGTGGCGTTCGTGAACCGCTATTTGGCTTACCGCGAAGACGCGGCGCCCACGACTGTGCTTGAAACCTTGGCGACGCGCACCGGAGCCTGCACCGAATATGCAGATCTGCTAACCACCTTGGCCCGGGCTTTGGGTTGGCCGGCCCGCACCGTGATGGGCTTGGCCTACGCGCAGCGCGATGGGCCGGCCTTGGCTTTCCACGCCTGGAACGAAGTGGCGCTGGCCGGGGTTTGGCGCCCGGTGGACCCAACCTGGAACCAAGTGGGCGTGGACGCCACCCACATTCCCCTGGCTGGCGACCTGACGCCCCTATTGCGCCTGATGAGCGGCCAGGAGAGCCTTCGCTTTCGCGTCGAGGCGGTGGAATATCACTAGGAAACTCAATTATATGTCCATTGTTGCTGCCTTTCCGTGTGTTAGGGTGCCTTGGAGTGCGCTTTCAGGCATGGGTTGTTGTCAAGAGACCATTACTGCAGTAGGCCACAAGACGATGTCCCCTGTGGGAATGCGCATGGGTTTTTCTTTGCGTAACTGATTCGAGGGGGACTACTCGATGGAAAAGCGGATTGTTGTAGGTTTGGTTGTCTTGGCGGCTGTTGTTGGTGGCTTGGCGGGTGCAGTGATACCCGCGGATATCATCCCAACGGCCTTGGTTGTGCTGGGTCTTTGGTATGGCTGGCGGTTCATAGACGCGGAGGACGCCACGGATTATCTGGCTGTGGCCATCGCCGTAGGGGCAGCCGCTCACGGTGACGTGCTGCAAGCGGCCGGTCTCGCCGGGCCCGTCGCGGGGTTTTTGGATAGCATCTTGGATCAGATGGCCACGGCGCTGCTTAGTGGCGTTGTGTCCGTTCTAGTGGCGCGCGCGATCAACCGCCTTAAGGGCTGACCACGCCTTTGCGCCAGCGGCCGGCCCTCGCGGCCGGCCGTGTGGCGCTCGGTCATATGCTCTGCGTCCATCGGTAATTTCGGTGGGCGCAGGCCTCCGCCCGGTGTGCGGACCGTGGAATGCCCTCTGCTCTGCGGGTTGCCTTACCATGGCCGCAACGCCATCTCCCACTTACTTGTGGGACAGCCCACTAGTACTTGTAGTGCGCCGGTTTGAAGGGGCCTTGCTGCTTGACGCCGATGTACGCGGCCTGTTCCGGCGTCAGGCGGGTCAGCACACCGCCGAAGCCGGCCACCATCAACTCCGCCACTTCCTCATCGAGCTTCTTCGGTAGAACCTCCACGCTGACCGGGGCGCGCTGATTTTCCGGCTGGTCCGCCCATCGCTCCTGGTACAGATGCATCTGCGCCAGCACCTGATTGGCGAAAGAGCCGTCCATGACCCGGGAAGGATGCCCCATGGCGTTGCCCAGGTTCACTAGACGCCCCTCGGACAGCAGCACCAAGTAGTCTTGGGCGTCCGCGCTGCGGAACACCATGTGCACCTGATCCTTCACCC
>CAYGBY010000235.1:0-4820 GCA_964348115.1 uncultured Pseudomonadales bacterium | reverse complement strand
CCGCAAACAGCGGGGCGCTGGGCGAACGCGACTTGTTCAGAGGTTCCCTAGAAGTTGCGATGCTCCAAGGTGAGGCCGGCGGCCTTGTGGCGGCCATCCAACAAGCGGGGTCGGGCGCTTGGGTCCTGGCGAATCATCAGGTCAAAGAAAGCCAGGGCCAATTCCCGCTGAATCCGGTGGGCCAGCCCAGCCTCCACCAATCGGTATTCGGTTTCCGGGGCGAAATGGCGCGGGAAGCGGCCGGGCTTGAGTTGCGGCCACCAATAGGCCCCGGAAACACCGAAGGTGGCGTGGTTGGCGTCCGCCAACAAGGCCCATGCCACGGGCGCGTCCGTACCAAGATATGCGCTTCGCAGCACCGGGAATGGGTTGTCGGGCGTGGGCGCCGCAGCGCCAACCGCCTTGGCGGCGGAGGCGGCCAAGCCAATTATCAGGCTGTCCTGCGCACCGCTCAGCAGCAGCATGGGTTTGCTGATTGCGCCAACGCCATGAGGTCCGTCGCGGCTGAGGATGACCGATTCCTTGCCCAGCGGCGCCAGCGCATCGGCTGGCAGCAGTGGGCGCATGTCCGGCGTGGACGGCGCGGCCACCGCCATGCCGGCGGTGAAACGCTCCTCCAGCAGCATGGCCGCCAAAGTGGTGGCGCCGCCGAAGGAGCGGCCCATCAGGCCGACGCGCCCCAAGTTCAGGGCGTCGGCGAAAAAGCCGTGCGCATTCATCCGCACCAGTGCATCGAGGGCCAAGCGCAGGTCCGCCACCCGTTGCAGCAGCGCCCGATCCAGCGCCTGCTGGCCTGCGACGCCGACGCGGCTTAGGCCGCTTGGCGCATAGCTTTGGCCATAGGCGTCAGGCGTCCCATAGACGCCGTGCCGGTCCAGCAAGGCAAGGTTCTCGCGCAGGCGGGAGGCGAAGCTGACGCCTTCTTCGCCAAGATCGGCAGGCGTGAAACCGGGAACGGCCAAAGGGTCGCCCCGCAAGGCGGCGGCAACGCCCCGTTCCCCCGTCGGCTGCGGCTGCGCGGTGACGCTTCCGCCTTTGCCTAAGGCTGGATCACGCCCGATCATGGCGTAGGGCGTGTTGCCGGTGTGCTCCGGGGCCACCACAACATAGCCGTAGGCGGCCAAATGCTCGCAAACGGTCTGCATATTATAGCGGCTGCCGGCATCGCCGTGGCTCATCACCACCACCGGGAAGGGCGCCCCGTCTCGGGCCAGGGGTGCGTCGGGATAACTGCCCCGCGGCCGCTTGAACAGTTCGTCGATGGCTGCGTCGATGGCCTGCTGGGTGACACCCTCCACCACCGTGTCCGACGTCAGGTGGAAGAACGTGGTCTGCGTCATCATCAGCCGGTGTACGGTGCGGTCCCCGAATACGTAGTCCCCGTAGGTGGCGCGGCGGGCGTCCGGCGGAACATCCTTAGGCGCCACTGGATACCAGATTTCCGTGATCAGGGTGCGTACGCCGCTGTTCACCCCCACCGCCGGGTCGAAACCCCGGGCTGGGTCGTGGAGGAAGACCGTGCTGTTGCCTACGGCAAATGGCCCAGCAGCAGCCGGCCCTTTGGCGGCCAGCGCGGACGTCGAGACGAACGCCAGCACCAGCATCCACGCCATGGACCAAGCCCACGATCGCTTCCCGCAACGACTTGCGAGTGTCGTTGGCCGCAATGGCATCCGCCCGCAGCGGGACTGCGGCCGCCGCCCCAAGTCTTCAGGGATGGCGTAGCGGTTTGTGGTGGGCTGAACGATGCGTACCGGCGGAAGTTGGCGGCGTACCAAGTCTTCAGGAACGGCGTAACCGTTTGTGGTGGTCATGACGGACGGGCGTGGCCCTTGGGCACAACCAACCGGGCCAACGCAGCGACCAGAGTTGAAGGATTCTACTTCAGGGATGCGCCTTGGTCCTTGGGCATCGACAATGGGGCCAATGCAGCGGAGCGGTCCTCCTGAAACGGGACGGCGCATGTGATGGATCAGCATGGCTGCGGCGTGCGCAGTTCACTCCCGGTAATGCGCCGCGCCTGCTTGCCAATGCGCCAATCCCGCACTGGGGACTCGCAGTCCGCAGCCGCATAGTGGCAGGAGATGGCGCGGCGGCAACCGGCGCTGCGGTTGCGCCCAGAGCCATGGATCAGCAGCGGATGGAACAGCAGGGTGTCTCCCGCGGCCATCTCCACATGGACGCGCCTTCGGCGGTCAAGCCCAGCGACGCCGAGGAACCCGGCGTTCACGTAGGCCCAATCCGGGCTGCCGTGCTCCAGCAATTCCCCCTTGTGGCTGCCCGGCATCACCGCCAGGCAGCCGTTGCGCCGATTGGTGGGGCCAAGGGCCGTCCAGACGCCGATGATCTTGTCCGCCGGACGGATGCGGAAGTAGCGCAAGTCCTGATGCAGCGGATGCCGGCCATCCACACCGGGCGGCTTGTTGAACAGGTTGGTGGAGATGCTGAACAACTGCGGACCGATGAGGCAGCGCACAGCGGCAAGCAGAGCCGGCTCCAAGGCGTAGCCGTACAGGGACGGGTCGTCCTCGAAGTTGATGAGTTTGTTGACCGCCGCCAAGGGTTCTTCGGGCGACGCCGCACCCTTGACCACCATCACGTCACGCATGATCTTCATGGCCCCGACGGGCCTCGCCTCGCCCTTGGCGAAGGCGATGAAGCGGCTTTCGTAGCCAGCCAGCCTAGCCTTTGGCACGAGGCCGGGCAGCAGCAGATAGCCCTGCCGCTGATATTGCCCAACCTGCGCGGCCGTCAACTGCATTGCGCCCGACCACAAGACCGCGGCCGGCCGCTTGGCGCCGCCAGGACGCCAAGAACCATTGCCGCCGGAGCCGCGCTGCATGATGGACCCCCGCGCTTCGCCGCGTTCATCATGCAGGAGCGCCCTATGGGTTCACTGGCGGCCGCCGCTGCCCGTTAGCCGAGCTTCATCTCGAAGAAGCATAGCTTGTTGCCGTCGAGGTCGCGCACATAGGCGCCGTAGAACACCGGCATGCGCTCCCCGGGTGCGCCCTCGTCCGTGGCGCCCAGCTCCAGGGCTTTGGCGTACAGCTTGTCCACCCCGGCCCTTGTGCCGCCGGGAATCGCCACCATATTGCCATTGCCGGGATGCTGGGCCTGCTGGTCATAGGGAATGCAGACGGCCAGCATGGCCTGCTGCGGTGAGGTGCCGTAGAACTTGATGCGGTCCTGGCCGAACATCTGCTTGGCCCCCACCTCCGCCAGCAAGGCATCGTAGAACGCCAACGCACGATCCATGTCATTCACGCCAATGGTGCAATATCCCAACATTGCGCATCTCCTTGTGTGTGGTTTGAGTTTGTTGATTGTTCGCGCCCAGCAGCCAACGGATGCCGACGCAGCCGCTAGTTTAGCCAAAAGCGGGCGGAGCCGCACCCCGACCCAACGCCTTGCCAAAATTGTTTGCGACGGGCTACGTAGGCCGCGACCTTGTCAAGAACATGCCCGCACGTCCCGCCATGTTAGAATCGCATCCGCCCATTGGAGGAGAGCGTTGCTTTGAGCACACCGTTGGCCGGCATCAAGGTTTTGGAAGTCACCAGCTTCATGGCCGCGCCCAGCGCCGGGGCCATTTTGGCGGATCTGGGGGCGGACGTGGTCAAGCTGGAGCCCCTGCGCGGGGATCCCATGCGCGGCCTGTCCCGGCCCCTGAAGATCGAATCCAACTTCCAAGGCTATGACTTTCAGTTCGACGTGGACAATCGCGGCAAGCGCTCCGCCGCCATCGCCCTGGACAAGCCGGAAGGCGCCGCCTTGGCGCAGCGGCTGGCCGCCCAAGCGGACATTTTTCTGTGCAACCTGCTGATGCGGCGTCAACAGCGCTTTGGGCTGGACCCGGACAGTCTCCTTGCCCTCAAGCCTGATCTGGTTCACGCCACCCTCACCGGCTACGGCACCACCGGCCCGGACGCCTGGCGGCCAGGCTACGACGTCACCGCCTTCTTCGGCCGCTCCGGCCTTTATGACGCCATGCGCGAAGGCGACGATGGCGTCGTGCCCCAAGCCCGCCCAGCCCAGGGGGATCATACCGCCGGGCTGGCCCTGGTGGCCGCGATGCTCGCCGCCCTGCGGCTGGCGGAGCGCACCGGCGAAGGCCAGGTGGTGGAGACCTCCCTCTATGAGACCGCCGTCTGGACCCAAGCCTCTGACTTTGGCATCACCGCCGTGGACAAGGCCCCGGTGCGCCGCCGGGCGCGCCATCAGGCCCTGACCCCAATGACCAACCGCTATCCTTGCGGGGACGGCAAGTGGGTGGTGCTGAACATGCTGGACGCCGGCGCCTGGGAACGGCTGTGCCGCGCCTTGGGCCGGCAGGACTGGCTGGCGGAGGAACGCTTCAAGACCGGCAAGGGGCGCTACCAGAACATGGCGGAACTGGTGGACGGCATCGACGAAACCCTGGCGCAGCGCGGACGGGATGAATGGGGCGCCATCTTCGACGATCACGGCGTGATCTGGGGTCCGGTGCTGGGTCTGCACGAGGTGCCGGACGATGCCCAAGCCCAAGCCATCGGGCTGTTCCCCAAGGTGGAGCACCCGCAGTTAGGCCCCTACCCCACCGTCAACGCCCCCATGCGGTTCAAATCCGCCGATGTGCAGCCTAGAGGACCAGCGCCAACGGCTGGCCAGCACACCCGGGAAATTCTGGCCGGCGCCGGCCTTTCTGCGGTGGAGGTGCAGGCGTTGATTGCCCAAGGCGTGGTCGGATAGCAGCATCCTTGGGCCTAGCTGCGGGGCTTGGCGACGGCTAGGGAACCTCTGAACAAGTCCCGGAAGCCCAGAGGAGCCTAAAGGGCGTG
>CAYGBY010000234.1:0-4827 GCA_964348115.1 uncultured Pseudomonadales bacterium | reverse complement strand
CACACAGGGAAAACCACGCAAGAGAGGGCGAAGGCTCACGAAACTGCAGCCGGAGGTGTATTCGTCGGGGAAAACTACACAGCGCGAGCGCGGCGACGTTGCTTGCGCTGTCCGCCGGCAGCCGGAGGTGCATTCGTGGGGGAAAACTACACAAGCGAGGGTGAAAGGCGTATTATCGCCCTGCTGTCGCGAGTGGTCTGGCTTGCGGCTGAACTTTGGAGAACTCAAGGGAGGTTTCGGGATGAAAGGATCGACATGCACTCGCCGGCCCCTGCCGGCGCTTACGGCCTTTGCGCTTTGCGCCGCGGCTTTGCCCTATGCGTTGGCCGCCCAAGGGCAGGAAGACGCTAGTGTTGAAGAGGTCATCGTCACTGCCCAGCGCACGGCTGAGAGCATTCAGGACGTGCCCATTGCGGTGACCGCCCTGACGGGCAACATGCTGGAGGATAAGCAGGTCATCAACCCGTCCGACCTGCAGATGAACGCCCCAAGCGTCAGCTTCACCGCCACCAATTTCGGCAACTCCAGCTTCAGCATCCGCGGCATCGGGCGGCTGGTGATCGCCGCCACCGGGGAGGCTGGCGTCTCCACCCACCTGAATGAAATTCCGGTGACCACCAACCTGAACACCGTGGAGTTCTTCGACATGGAGCGGGTGGAGATCCTGCGCGGGCCCCAGGGCACCCTGTATGGGCGCAACGCCACCGGCGGCGCCATTAATTTCGTCACCAAGATGCCGGACTACGAACAATTCGGCGGCTTCGCGGACTTCGAGTACGGGGACTATGACCATACCCGCTTCAAGGGTGCGCTGAACGTGCCCTTCGGGGACCGGGCGGGGCTGCGCATCGCCGGCTTCAAGCTGGATCGGGACGGCTACATCAAGAACTTGGCGCACGGGCAGACGGACGCCGCCGGCAACACCCTGCCCGGCATCGACGACGATATAGACGGGCGGGACGTAACTGCCATTCGCGCCACCTTCGCTTGGGATGTCACGGACCGCCTGGATCTTTGGGTGCAGTACAGCCGCTTCGAGGAGGACGACGATCGGGCGCGCATCACTAACCAGGTGTGCGAGCGCAACGCTCTGCCCACCACAGGCTGCACCGCGGATGGCTTCGGCTTCGACACCCCGCACCTGGGCGCCACCACGGGCGGCATCTTTGGCGGCGCCGCCGGCGCGTTGCCGGCGGGGGTGGATGGTTCGGATCCGGCCTTGTACGCCTATCCCAAACCGCCCATCAGCAACTTTCGGCAAATGCACACCGACTTCGAGCCTATCTTTGAAGACGAGGAGGACCTCTGGACAGCAGGCCTGAATTTGGCGTTCGACAGCTTCGACATCGGTTTGCTCGGCGCCTATCAGGAGCGGGTGTACCGCTCCCAGCAGGACTACCTTATGGACGTAGGCCCCACCTTGGCCGCCACCCCGTTAAACCCGTCCGGCCTGTGGCCCACTTCCGCGCCGGCCGGCGGCGCTGGCGAGGACTTCCTGCCGGGCCCCTGCAACGTCCAGGACGGCACCACCGGCATCTTTGGCGGCTGCGTCGCGCCGGTGGATCAGACCCGCGTGTTCGCCTACGACCAGACCGACACCAATGCCGACTACTGGACCGTGGAAGGCCGGCTGCAAACCACCTTGGATGGGCCGTTCAACATGCAGTTCGGCGCCAGCATCTATGAATCCGAGGGCCATGGGGACTACTACGTGCTGGCCAACACCCTGGATCTGGTGTCCCTGTACGGCTCGCCCTCCCTGGCGGCGCCGCCGCTCTATCCCGGCTACTTCAACAATACTTCGGATCCGGAAAACCCCAATGTGCAAGATGGCTGGGCTGCGTTCGGCGAGGCGTACTTCGACCTGTCTGACAGCCTTAAGCTCACCTTGGGGCTGCGCTACAACGAGGACAAAAAGGAAACCCACGACAGCAGCGTCCTGTTCAACTCGCTGAACCTCAATGCCGCCGTGGGCGGCTTGTATGGCCCGGATCCGCTCTGGATGCGCCCGGGCGTTTTTGGCGTTCTTTCAGCAATGGCGGCCGACCCCACCGCCCAGCCGGACGAGGCGACGGCGCGGCTGCTGCAGTTCTGGGACGCCGAGGAAGCCTTTGCCGCGAATGCGCCGGCCGCCGCGGGCTCCCTTGCCGCACTGGCCGTCGCCGGGGAGGTTGGCGCACAACTGCAGCAAGGCCTAATCCCCATCGAGGCATTGCCGGCGGTGCTGGCTGGCCTGCCGCTGCCGCCGACGCTGCAGGCCACGGTTGGCGCCCTGCTCAGCGGCAGCCCGGCGGCCCTGGCCCAGGACCCGGGCTGGATTGCCGCCACCCAAGCGATGCAGGCCATCGCCGCGGCCGTGCCACCGGCGCCCGGCTTTGGCGAAAGCCGCTTTATCACCGGCAGCCCCAACACGGTGGACTGGAAGGAGCTTAGCGGTCGCATCGGCCTGGATTGGCAGCTAAACAACGATACGCTCCTTTACGGCTTCTACAGCCGCGGCTACAAGCCGGGAGGCTTCAACCCGGCCATACCGCCGGCGTTTCAGGCCACTTCGCCCTTCACCTTCAGCGCCGAGCAGGTCGACTCCTTCGAGTTCGGCGTCAAGAACACGCTGATGGACGGGCGGCTGATGCTGAACGGCGCATTCTTCTACTACAACTACTCGGACCTGCAGATCACCCGCATCGCCAACAACAGTTCGCTGAACGCCAACATCGATGCGGACATCATGGGCGTGGAACTGGAGTCCCTGTGGCGCCCGGAGGCCATCCCGAACCTGTCCGTGGAGTTCGCCTACAGCTGGCTGGATACGGAGGTGGATGGCGCGTCGGATCTGGACCCGGTAAACCGCACGGGCGGCAACGAGGACTACATCCTGCTGAAGAATATCGATCCGGGCTCCCTGACTGGGGTGACCTACGTGGCCCGGGAGGCGGACATCACCAACGAAGTGGTGGCTGCGGCTTTGGCCAATCTCGGCGCCTTGGACATCCGCAACGGCGGGACCGTGCAAAGCGTCTCCTACGCGCCCAATGCGGCCGGCGTGTCCATTCCGGCCTATTTCTCCCGTGCGTTCCTGGATGGCGCCGGCGTGGAAACCTTGGACGGCGTTCCCGTAAGCCTGGACGGCAACGCGCTGCCGAACTCCCCGGAGCACACCGTGCGGCTGGGGCTGGCCTACACTTGGCCCATCGCCGCGCTGGGCGGCTCCCTGACGGCCCGCTGGGACTACTACTGGCAAGGGGATTCCTACGCCAGGGAGTTCAACACCATCGGCGATGAGATCGATAGCTGGGATCAGCACAACGCGTCCCTTATCTATGAGAGCAACGACGGGCGCTGGACGCTGCGGGCTTGGGTGCGCAACTTGGCTGATGATGACAACATCACCGGCAAGTACCTCACCAGCGACACTTCAGGCTTTTTCAGGAACTACTTCCTGACGGAGCCGCGCATCTACGGGGCGTCCGTACGGTTCAACTTCGGCGCCTGATCGCGCGCGCCGCCGGCTTCGCGTCCAGTCCGTGCGCAGCAGCGCACGGGCTTGGACGCATCCTTGCCGAAATCCCGTTGCCCGAAGCAGAGTGATGCTAAGGTGCGTAAAACCGCGCCGACCAAGTCTGGGTTACAATGCCCCGGCAGAGAAAGCGGGAGGCGGACGATGGGATTGATGAAGATGGCGGCGCTGGCGGGGCTGGCGTTGACGCCCGCTTGGGCCTTGGGCGCGCAGGAATGCCAACCCTCTCGGTGGGGGCCGGATGACGAGCTGGGCAACGCCAACCTGATCACCCCGGAATCCGTGCTGAAGGCCGCGCAACTGGTCAAGACCGGCAGGACCTACAGCTTGGGCATCACGGTGGATGCCGCCACCCCAGCCTTTCCGCCCCGCAACCTGTCCCTGATGGTGGTGCAGCCGAACCAACAGGGCGGCGCCAAGCCCTTGTTCGACCGCTCCTACAACGACGACCTGTTCATGGGCTGGCTGGGCATCGGCTCCCAGCTCGATGGCCTGGGCCACTTGGGCACCAATGACCAGTACTACAACTGCAATCAGGCCGCGGACTTCTCCGCCATCACTGGCCTGACCAAGCTCGGCATCGAGAAGGTGCCCCCCTTGGTGGCCCGGGGCATTGTGCTGGACATGGCGGCGCACTACGGAGTGCCCCATCTCGCTGGCGGCCAGGTCTTCAACGTGGCCGATGTGCAGGCGGTGGAGAAACGCCAGGGCACCCCGGTTCGGGAAGGCGACGTGGTGCTGTTCCACACCGGCTGGACGGACGCCAAGCTGGATGCAGATCCGGACACCTGGGTCTCCACCATCCCCGGCGCCGCGGCGGCGGTTTCCGACTACCTCGCCGGCAAGAACGTGGTCGCCGCCGGTGCGGACACCTGGGGCTATGACGCGGTGCCGCCGGAGCACCCGGAGCGCCCCTACCCCGGCCACGTCACCCTGCTGAAGGATCACGGCATCTACATACTGGAGACCATGAACACCGGGCCCCTAGTGCGCGACGGCGCCTACGAGTTCCTGTTCATTCTAGGCCAAGCCAAGCTGCGCGGCGCCGTGCAGATGATCATCAACCCGGTGGCCATCCGCTAGGGAACCTCTGAACAAGTCCCGGAAGCCCAGAGGAGCCTAAAGGGCGTGATGGCAAGGCGCGGCGAAGCCGTGTGGCTTGCCCCCCACACAATGAGCCGCAACACGGCCAGCGCGCCCTTTAGGCCCTCCCGAAGGGTGCCCCGCGGCGCGGACTGCGAAACCCCCGCGATGGGGGTTGCCTTCCCATGGCCGCAACGCCGTCTCCGCCCGCAAACAGCGGGGCGCTG
>CAYGBY010000233.1:0-4899 GCA_964348115.1 uncultured Pseudomonadales bacterium | reverse complement strand
CATCCGTATTATTGCAGAAATGGAGACTTAATCAGAGGTTCCCTAGGGAACCTCTGAAGAGGTTCCCTAGTCTGGAAACGGCTACAGCAACGCCGCCACCTGGCCGAGGTTGGCGGCGGCGGCGGTGGGCCTAGGACGCATCGCCTTGGCTTGGCCGCCCACCAACAGGGTCTTGAGGCCGGCTGCGGCGCCTGCCTGGATGTCCCGGGGCGAATCGCCAATCATCCAGGAGCGGGACAGGCTCACTGGGTAGTCAAGGCTTTCCAAGGCCTGGTGAATCAGGCCGGGTTTTGGTTTTCGGCAGCGGCAATTGTCCGACGCCAGATGCGGACAGTAGAACACGCCATCTATCTCCGCGCCTTGCCTTAGCGCCGCCACGCGCAGATTGCGGTGGATGGCCTCCAAGGCGTCAACGTCCACCAAGCCCTTGCCAACGCCTTGTTGGTTGGTGACCACCACCAAGCGATAGCCCTTGTCCGCCACGGCCCGAAGCATGGCCAAGGCGCCGTTCAGAAAATGGAACTGCCGCCAAGTTTCAACGTAGCCATGTCCGCCGGGCGTTTCGTTGATCACGCCATCCCGGTCCAGAAACGCCACTTTTTTCACGACGGACGTCCGCGCCCCTGTGGGGAGGAGATCACGGGATCCCCAGTCCTTATGTCGACCACGCGGACGCCCGCGCTCCTGTGGGGAGAAGCCTATGTGGGGAGGAGCCTAAGCAGCCGCCTCGTGGCCTCGTTGTCTGGGCCCTGAATTTCCGCTTGCTTTCGTCCTTCCATGACGAAGGAACGGCAGGCAATGGACAAGGACAAACATGCAGCGGGCGCTTGGCTTTGCTGCGCCACCCTGAAGAAAATATGCGCATAATATATATTATGTTAAATAAAAGAAATCTCCGGCTCTGCGCATTCTTGCACGGAATACGGCACCGCTCCGCCAAGGGACCTAGGGAACCTCTGAACAAGTCGCGTTCGCCCAGCGCCCCGCTGTTTCCGGGTGGAGATGGCGTTGCGGCTATGCGAAGGCAACCTGCAACGCAGCGGGATTTCCACAGTCCGACCGCCGCGGGGCGCCCTTCGGGAGGGCCAAAAGGGCGCGCTGGCTGTGTTGCGGCTCATTGTGTGGGGCCTGCCACACGGCTTCGCCGCGCCTTGCCATCACGCCCTTTTGGCTCCTCTGGGCTTCCGGGACTTGTTCAGAGGTTCCCTAGTGTGCCGTCCCGCAAGTAAGTGGGTTTTAGTCGCTAGGCCGTTTCGGCTTCCGGGACCTGTTCAGAGGTTCACTAGGGTTGGCGGAAGACTTTGGGATGGTCTTGGCCGAGGGACTATAATGTTCCGCTCCAGTAGTGGAGTTGGCCCCAGGTGGAATTTGACGGCTACGATCTGGACCCCGCCATCTACGATGAGGCGCTGCTGCCCGACGGCGCGCCAAGGGCGCATTGCCAGGGGTTGCACGACGCCCTGCTTCGGCTTTCCCCGGAAGCGCTCGGCGGCCTTCAGGACCGTGTGCAGCGCTCCTTCATCGATGAAGGCATTTCCTTCACCCTCTACGGGGACGACGAGACCCAAGAGCACATCATTCCCATCGACTGCATTCCCCGCGTGCTGCCGAACGCCGAATGGCGGCGGCTCAGTGAGGGTCTAGCGCAGCGCCTGAAGGCCCTGAACCAGTTTCTAGGCGATGTGTACGGCGACGGGCGCATCGTCAATGATGGCGTCATCCCGGTGGATCTGGTGCGCGGCTGCCCGCAGTACCGCGTCCAAATGCAGGGGGTCACCCCGCCGGCCAACGTTTGGGTTGCGGTCTGCGGCACGGATCTGGTGCGCACCAACGAAGGCTTCAAGGTGCTGGAGGACAACCTGCGCTGCCCTTCCGGGGTGTCCTACATGGTCGCAAACCGCAAGGCGGTGAAGGCTGGGCTGCGCCGCCTGTACCGCAGCAGCAAGGTGCAGGAGGTGGAGCACTATGGCCGCCTGCTGCGGGAGACCCTTCGGGAGCTTGCCCCCGAAGGCAGGCAGGATCCCTGCATCGCCGTATTAACCCCGGGTGTTTACAACTCCGCTTTCTACGAACACATGTTTCTTGCCGATGAGCTGGACGCCGAACTGACGGAGGGTCGGGACCTGCTGGTTGTGGATGGCGTCGTCTATATGCGCACCACCCAAGGCCTGCGGCGGGTGGACGTTATCTACCGGCGCGTGGATGACGACTTTCTCGATCCGCTGGCTTTCCGCCCCGACTCCCTGCTTGGCGTGCCTGGCCTGATGCACGCCTACCAGCTAGGCAATGTCGCCTTGGCCAATGCGCCGGGCACCGGCGTTGCGGACGACAAAAGCGTCTATGCCTACGTGCCGGACATGATTCGCTACTATCTCCATGAAGAGCCTTTGCTTCCCAACGTGAAAACCTATCTGTGCCGCCGGCCGCAGGATTTGGAGTACACCCTGGATAACCTGGACAAGCTGGTGGTGAAGCAGGTCGGCGAATCGGGCGGCTATGGCATGCTGGTGGGCCCCCACGCCACAGCGCAGGAGCGCGCCGACTACGCCAAGCAGGTGCGGGCCAATCCGGCTGGCTTCATTTCCCAACCCACCCTGCCGCTGTCCAGGGCGCCCTGCCTGATTGACGGCGCGCCGGCGCCGCGCCACGTCGACCTTCGGCCCTTCATTCTGCAGGGACAGCGCACACGCATTGTTCCCGGCGCCTTTTGCCGGGTGGCGCTGCGCGAAGGCAGCCTAGTGGTCAACTCCAGCCAGGGCGGCGGCGGCAAGGACTTCTGGGTGCTCAAGGACTGACATGCTGGCGAGAAGCGCAGCCGGGCTGTATTGGATCGGCCGCCATTTGGAGCGGGCGGAACACCTGTGCCGGCTGCTGTGGACGCAGGTGGAGGCCTTGGTGGACCGCCCGGTGCAGGAAATTCACGCCGGCTGGCGCCGCATCTATCGATGCCTGCGCCGCGCTCCGCCGGTGGGGGGCGCGGTCTTTGACGGCGATGATGACTACACCCTGGCGGATTCCTACACCCTGGCGGATGACTTGACCTTTGAGCGCAGCAACCCGGACTCCCTGCGGAGCTGCTTCGTGAACGGCCGTGAGAACGCCCGCCAGATGCGCCACTGCATCAGCAGCGAGATGTGGACCTGCCTGAACCTAGCCTATCTGCGCATCAGCAAGTTGAGCATCCAGGACATATGGCGGGCCTCGCCGGAAACCTTCTACGCGGATACGGCTAGGGAGATCAATACCTTCGCCGGCGTGGCGGAAGCCACCATGTACCGGGATGAGGGCTGGCGTTTCATGCGCCTGGGCCGCTGCGTGGAGCGGGCGCAACTGGCCGCGGCCCTGATGCTGTCGCAGATCCAGCTGGCCAACGCCGCCGAAGATGAGGCGGACTGGACCGGCCTGCTGCGGGTCTATCAAGCCCTGGAGGCCTACAATCGCCGCCAAGGCCTTAGCCATGCGCCGGACCGGCGCACGGATCTGTTGGTGGCGGATCCACTGCTGCCTCCGCAGATGCGCATCCGCAGGGTTGAGCCGCAACGTGTGGTGGACTTGCTGGTCATGGATCCGCTGCTGCCCCGGTCCCTGCGCAACGCTCTGGACGGGGTGGAGGCGGAGTTGGCTGGCCTCGATGCAGGGCCGGACGCCCGCGCCAGCAGCGCCCTGCGCCGATTGGCCGGCAGGCTTTGCGCGCTGGTCCAATATGACTGGCCGGATCAGGAGGCATCGCAGCAGGCCGCCTACGGCGAGGCGTTGCTGTTGGACGTCCAGGCGCGCTGCCTGCGGCTGCATGAACTGGCCACCGCCGCATACTTCGACTATCAAGTTGAGGATGCCTTGCAGCTCTAGCGCGTCCCGCATTGGGGCGCCGGCGCGCTACCACATCGACCATGTGTCACGCTACAGCTACGTCTGCGACGCCTACCAGGAGGTCATGGCGTTGCGCCTGCAGCCGCGCACGGATCGTGACCAGCATTTGCTGGCCTTTCAGCTGGAGATCAGCCCGCCCAGCAGCCTCACCAGCACTAGGGATTGCTACGGCAATGTCCGCCATCTGCTGCACGTGCATCGTCCCCATCGCTTCCTGGAGGTGCACGCCAATTGCCAGGTGCAAGCCGCCCCGTCAGGGAAGCCGCCGGGCGAAGCGGATGACGACGGTTGGCGCACAGTGCGTGAGTCGGGCGTTCCCTATGACGAATGGGACTTCACCCAGCCAAGCCCTTTGACCCGCCCTACCCCCGCCCTGCGCCAATTCATCAGGCAGCAAGGCATCGCGCCAGTCGGGGGCCCTTGGCAATCCCTACGCCGGTTGTCGGATGCGCTGGGCGATGCCTTCACCTACACCCCGGGCAGCACCGCGGTGGATTCCCCCATCGATCACATTCTGCAAACTAGGGCCGGAGTGTGCCAGGACTACGCCCACGTGATGATCGCCATCGCCCGCTCCTGGGGCATCCCCAGCCGCTACGTTTCCGGCTACGTGCATGATGTGGACGGGCCCGCAAGCCAAGCATCCGCCAACGCCACCCATGCTTGGGTCGAATGCCGGCTGCCGCAGATTGGCTGGCTGGGCCTGGACCCGACCAACCGCTGCCTAGCTGGCGATCAGCACATCCGCATCGCCCACGGTCGGGACTATCAGGACGCCGCGCCCACCCGGGGCGTGCATCGCGGCGGTGGCGAAGCGCGCCTTGAAGTGCGGGTCGAAGTGCGCCAACTAGGTCAGCAGACTGTCGGACTTTGCAGCTAATTGATTGATTCTTAAGCACTTTGTTTTTTGCAACAAGTCATAAACTCGTTTTACTTCAATAAGCTACGACCTTTTGTTTGCTTAAGTCCGATAGACTGCTAGGGAACCTCTGAACAAGTCCCGGAAGCCCAGAGGAGCCTAAAGGGCGT
>CAYGBY010000232.1:0-4921 GCA_964348115.1 uncultured Pseudomonadales bacterium | reverse complement strand
GGCTTGCCCCCCACACAATGAGCCGCAACACAGCCAGCGCGCCCTTTAGGCCCTCGCGAAGGGCGTGCCGCTGCGGACGAACTGTGGAGTCCCCGCCGCGCTGCGGCTCGCCTTGCCATGGCCGCAACGCCATCTTCGCTTGCAAACATCGGGGTGCTGGGCGAATGCGGCTTGTTCAGAGGTTCCCCAAAACAAACTGGCCCCAAGCAGACGCCTTTGGGGGTTGCGGGTGGGGGTGAATTCGTGGAGCATGGCTGTTTTTTGGAGCGAACAATGAACAAAAGCGTAGTTCGGTGGTCGTGTCTGGCGGGTCTCGGCGCACTGGCCGGCCTTGGCGGGCCTTGCGCTGTCTGGGCTGCCGATGAGGTGCTCGAGGAGATCGTGGTGACAGCCACCCGGCGCACCGAGACGGACGTGCAGAGCACGCCAGTGGCGGTTTCCACCGTGAACGCCGCGGAGTTCGCCAAGCTGTTTGCGCAGGACATCGGCGAAATCGCCAGCTACGTGCCCAACTTCTCCGCCGCCACGGTGACCGGGTTCAACGCCGCCTCCTTCGCTATGCGGGGCGCGGCGGAGACCGACATCATCGTGTATTTCGACCCCAAGGTGGGGGTGATCGTGGATGATTTCGTCATTCCCCACGTGCAAACCCAGCTATTGGAGCCTTTCGACATCGAGGCCATCGAGGTGCTGCGCGGTCCCCAAGGCACGCTGTTCGGCAAGAACACCACCGCTGGCGCCTTGGTGGTGCGCACCAAGCGGCCTGACCTGGAGGCGGGGGGCCTGGAGGCCAGCGTTCAGTATGGGCGCTTCAACGACGTGAAAATCCGCACGGCGGTGAACGCGCCGCTGTCCGACACCTTGGCGGTCCGCTTTGCCGGACTGGTGCAGAACAGCGACGGCTACTATAAGAACGGCAAGGTGGACAATCCCCTGGATGCTTTCGGCACCGGCCTTGCCCCGGGCGCGAATGGCGCTCCGGTAGCCGGGGACGGACGCAGCCTAGGCGGCAAGGACATCTTCTCCGGGCGGGCCAAGCTGCTGTTCGAGCCCAATGAAGCGCTATCCGTGCTGGGGCAGCTGGAACTCATTCGCGACCGCAGCGACCCGACGCCGGTTGTCAACGACACCCAAGCCGCCGCCAATCAGCTTGCCACGTTATTCGGCTTTCCCGGCGTGACCGGCGGCGACCCGCGCAAACAGGCCGGCATCCACCAAAGCCGCCTTGTGGGCTTGGACGGCGACCAGGAAGTGGATGTTTTCGGCGCCTACCTGAACATCGAGTACGACTGGGGCAACCACACCCTGTACGGGCTGGCCGGCTATCGAGAACAGGAAAGCCGCCTGCCCAGCGAATACCTGGGCACGGCCTATGAGAGCTTCTTCGCCGCCACCCGGGATGACGATCGGGAGACCTTCCAACTGGAGGCGCGGCTGGCCTCCCAGCGGGATGGTCCCTTCAACTACGTGGTGGGGGGCTTTTACCAGACCAACGACGTGGACTTTTGCGTACTGCAGCAACTAGGCCTGCTGGAGTTCTTCGGCTCCGCCATTCCCGGCATTCTGGACAACAAGACGCCGTTGTTGCTGTGCAACCGTCAACAGGCCACCGCCTTCGCCGCCTTCGCGGACGTAACCTATGACATCAGCGACCGCCTCTCCTTAGGCCTCGGCGCCCGCTACACGGACGAGAAGAAGGACTACATCGCCCGCGAGGGCCTGCCGGTGGCGTTCATCTTCCCGGGCGGCCAGTACGACAAGCCCTTGGCTGGGCAGGACTTCAGCCTGGCTTCCGCCTTCGTGCAGGAGGACGGCCAAAGCTGGACCGAGCCCACTTGGCGGGCGACGCTTTCCTACCAGTTCACGGATGACATCTTCGGCTACGCCACCGCCTCCCGGGGCTTCAAGAGCGGCGGCTACAATGACCAAGCGGGCTCCGGCGGCTTCAGCAACTTCCCCGTGCAGGCTTATGACCCGGAGTTCGCCCGCAGCTACGAGGTGGGCATACGCACCGCTTTCGCCAACGACCGGGTGCGCCTGAACGCCACCTATTTCAGCGTGAATTATGAGGACTTCCAGCGCAGCACCGTGGTTTCCGTGCCGGGCACCGCCTTTCAGGAGACGCGCACCTTCAACGCCGCCGATGTGGACGCGCAAGGCCTGGAATTCGAGCTGACGGCCCTGCTGGCGGAGGATTTGACCCTGCGGGCCAACCTGGGGTGGCTTGACACGGAGTACAACGAGTTCCTGCTGGACCGCAACCGGGACGGCACACTGGAGGACTTCTCCGGGCGCGAAGTGGTGCGCTCGCCGGACATCACCGCCGGGGTGGACCTGACCTACCTGCAGGAACTGGGCGCCTCCGGCAGCCTGAGGTGGAACCTAGGCTTCAACTACGAAGACGACAACATCTACTACTACAACGACGACATCGGCGAAGCCTTTGATACGGTGCTGGAGGAGCGCACCATCCTGAACGCCAGCCTCACTTGGACGGCCGCCAACGGGCAATACTACGTCAGCGCCTTCGGCAAAAACCTGACGGATGACCGCTATAAGACCGCCTCCCAAGCCGTAGGGGTGCTATGGACCTTCTCCAACTACGGCCCGCCCACCACCTACGGGTTGGAGCTGGGCATGCGAATGGGCTGGTAAGGGCGCGGGGCGCAGGAATCTGCTTGAAAAGTTCCTGCGTTGCCCCAATTCTACGGTAGAATGGAGCGTTTGCCCGCTGCATCCGCCGCTTGGCGCGGCGGCTGCCCGCGGGCCCCGTCCAATTTGCTCTTTGAGGCCGCATGAACAACCAAGCACAGCAGCAACCATCGCGTTTGAAGGAGCTCATCGCCAAGGGCAAGGAGCAGGGCTACCTCACCTTTGCGGAAGTCAATGATCATCTGCCCGATGATCTATCCGATTCCGACCAAATTGAGGAGATCATCGCCAAGATCAACGACATGGGCATCGACGTGCACGAGAACGCCCCCGATGTCGATGATCTGCTGAGCGCGGAGGAAAACACGGTCGATGAACTGGCCGCTGAGGAGGCCGCCGCGGCCTTGGCGGCGGTGGAGACCGAGGCCGGCCGCACCACGGACCCCGTACGCATGTACATGCGCGAGATGGGCACCGTGGATCTGCTCGATCGGGAGGGCGAGATCGCCATCGCCAAGCGCATCGAGGAAGGCATTCGCGACGTGCTGGCTGCGCTGGCCGGCTTTCCTGGGGTGGTGCCCTATGTGCTGGACACCTACGCCGAGGTCAGCGCCGCCGGGCAGCTGTCCAACCTGCTGGTCGGTTATCTGGACCCCACCGATCATGTGCCCCGGGCGCCGCAGGTGACGCCGGCGTCTGCGCCGGCCCCACAGGCCCCACACCCGGCAAAGGAAACAGCGCCGGCGACGCAGCCCCCTGCCGCCCAAGGCGCAAGCGGCCAAGAGCAAAGCCAAAAAACCCCGGATGCGGGCCAGACGGCGAATGCGCCACCTGTTGGTCAGCCTCCTGTTGGCCAGCCTCCTGTTGGCCAGCCTCCTGTTGGCCAGCCTCCTGTTGGCCAGCCTCCTGTTGGTCAAGAGAGGGCTGGCGGCGCCGCAACGCCCCAAGCTGGTTCTGAAGTCGTTTCTCAGCCCGCTTCTCAGGCCACTTCAGTCACTTCCAAGGCCGGCAATGCCGACGCCAACGTCGACACCAACGCCAAGGCGGACGGCCAAGCGACCAAGGATGGCGCAGCCAAGGCCAACGCAGCCAAGGAAACTGCGGAGAAGGACAAGGGGCCGGATCCGGTGCTGGCCCGGCGGCGCTTCACGGCCTTGAAGCGGCAGCACAACAAGACGCAAAAGGTCATCGCGGATCGGGGCCGGGCCAACCGCGGCGCCCGGGAGCAGATCAGCGCGCTGGGCAAGAAGCTGCACTCCTTCAAGCTGGTGCCCAAGCATTATGAGGAGATCGTCCAACGTCCGCGGGCGGCGCTCAAGGAAGTGCGCCGGCACGAGCGGGCCCTGATGGACCTTTGCATACAGCAGGCGCGGGTGCCTCGGGATCTGTTCCGCAAGTCCTTCCTTGGCAAGGAGACCAGCGTCGTCTGGGTGAACCGGCTGAGCAAGGCGGATGCTCCCTACGCCGCCCGCGTGGCGGAACGTCGCGAGGAAATCCTGCGCGTACAGAAAAAACTGCGCGCCTACACCAAAAAGGTCGGCCTGTCCGTGGTGGAAATCCGCGATATCAATCGCGCGATGTCCCTAGGCGAAGCCAAGGCGCGGCGGGCCAAAAAGGAGATGGTGGAGGCCAACTTGCGGCTGGTGATCTCCATCGCCAAGAAGTACACCAATCGCGGCCTGCAGTTCCTGGACCTCATCCAGGAGGGCAACATCGGGCTGATGAAGGCGGTGGACAAGTTCGAGTACCGGCGCGGCTACAAGTTCTCCACCTACGCCACCTGGTGGATTCGCCAAGCCATCACCCGCTCCATCGCCGATCAGGCGCGCACCATCCGCATTCCGGTGCACATGATCGAGACCATCAACAAGCTGAACCGCATCTCCCGGCAGATGGTGCAGGAGATGGGTCGGGAGCCGAAGGCGGACGAACTCAGCGAGCGTTTGGAAATGGGCGAGGACAAGGTGCGCCGGGTGCTGAAGATCGCCAAGGAGCCGATTTCCATGGAGACTCCCATCGGCGACGACGAAGACTCCCATATCGGAGATTTCGTGGAGGACGCCAACGCCAGCCTGCCAGTGGACCGGGCCACCGAAGACGGCTTGAAGCAGCTGATCGGCAACGTGCTCGGCGGGCTGACCGCCCGGGAGGCCAAGGTGCTGCGGATGCGCTTCGGCATCGGCATGAATACGGACCACACCTTGGAGGAGGTGGGCAAGCAGTTCGATGTGACGCGGGATCGCATTCGCCTAATTGAGGCGAAGGCGCT
>CAYGBY010000231.1:0-4994 GCA_964348115.1 uncultured Pseudomonadales bacterium | reverse complement strand
AATGGATCATGCCACGGAGCTTCTGGATAAGATCGACATCACCAAGGTTGACGAACTTCTTGGTCATCTCAAGGAAGTCGACGCTCTCGAGGCCCAACACTACCGTCAGATCGTAGAGGAACGTCTCACCATCATCCGCAAGCTTCGGGATTCCGTCGCCGCAGATGCCAAGGAGCGGGTACTGCAAGAGTATATTTTCGACCACTTGTTCCTTCTGGATCCCGGCTGGGAACGGGCGACTCAGTTCAAAGACATGGAACGGCACATGGAGGAGGTGCTCAAAACGAAGAACCTGCGCCCCGACATTCACTATATCAAATACCGCCGGGTCGCTGCCGCACACGTCATCGTCGAGCTAAAGCGACGATCCGTCACCGTCACGAAGACCGAACTTGAGAGCCAAGTCCGGGGCTACATGGATGTCCTACGATACGAAATGAAGAGAAGCTCCAGCGAGAACGCCGCCTTGCCAATCCAGGGTGTCTGCATCGTAGGCAACCTGCCGAAAGGATGGGAAAACGAAGAAACCAGACAAGTCGATGAGCAGTCGCTACAGCTATATGGAATTCGCATCATGACCTACGACGAACTCATCTACAATGCGTACAACGCTTACAGAAACTTCGTGGCGGCGTCCGAATCCCAAGACCAACTCAGCAAACTCATTGAAAACATTCGCGACTTCCAACCGCAAAGTTGAGAAGCTGCGGTCAATGCTCGACCCACAGCCGTCAAAACTCCGACCAACTTGATGCCGCCCCCCAACCTCATCCTGTACTTTCTGGCCCAGTTGATCTTCGTATCCGGCTCCGTGCTGATCGTCACCTTGGGCGGCATTGTTGGCAGCGCCATGGCGCCGGACCCCGCCTTGGCCACCTTGCCGGTGTCTTTGATGGTGGTGGGCACGGCCCTGGCCACGGTGCCGGCGGCCTTGCTGATGCAGCGCATCGGGCGGCGGCTGGGGTTTGCCATTGGGGCCGGCATCGCGGTGACCGGGGCGCTGTTGGCTGCGCTGGGGCTGCAATGGGACAGTTTTGCGCTGTTCACCGGGGCCGTGGGCCTGATTGGCGCCACCTTGGCGTTCAGTGCGCAGTTCCGCTTCGCGGCAGCGGAGGCGGTGGCGCCGGAGAAGGCGGGCTGGGCCATCTCGATCATTCTGTTGGCCTCCATAGGCGGGGCGCTGTTGGGGCCGGAGCTCGCCGCCCGCAGCCCGCAGTGGACCCCCGAACGGCCCTACCAGGGAGCTTTGCTGGCTTTGGCGCTGCTGTATGGCGTCTCTATGTGCCTGCTGTTGGGAACGCGCAACCAAGCCCCGACAGCGGCGGCGCAGGAGACCGGCGGGCGGCGACCGCTCAAGCAGATGGTTGCTCAGCCGGCCTTCCTGGTGGCGGTGTTGGCCGGGGTGGTCGGGCAGGGGGCGATGGTGTTCGTGATGACCGCCACGCCCATCGCCATGCACGTGGTGGATGGGCACAGCGTCCAAGCCACGGCGCGGGTGATCCAGGCCCATGTGGTGGCCATGTATCTGCCGTCCCTGGTGTCCGCAACCTTGATCAACCGCTTCGGCGCCCATCGGCTGATGATGGCGGGGGTCCTGGCCATGGCCGCCACCGTGGCCTTTGGCCTGGCCGGACGGGAGGTTCCGCACTACTGGTGGGCGCTGGTGGTGCTCGGTGTGGGCTGGAACTTCCTGTTCGTCGGCGGCACTACGGCGCTGGTGGCCAGTTACCGTCCCGAGGAGCGCTTCCGCGCCCAGGCGGTGAACGACTTCAGCATCTTCGGCGCCTCGGCCCTGGCCAGCCTCTTCGCCGGCGCCCTGCTGCACCGCTTCGGCTGGCAGCCGCTGCTGCTGTCCGTCCTGCCGCTGTTGGCGCTGATGTTGGCCGCGGCGCTGCACGGGCGGCGGCTGTCCGGGGCGGCTACTTCTGCCTGACGTAGCGCCCCGGCGCCGGCTCCAACGGCGGGTAGGCATGGGCGCCCAAGGCGGCGGGCGCCGGCTTGGTGGCGGAGTGGGCCTTCAGCCAAGCGATCCAATGGCTGCGCCAGTTGCTCGGATGCTGCGCGGCCCCCAGCGCCCAGTCGTCGGCCGCCTCCGGCAGCCCATCCCCCATCCAGTAGCGCAGGTGGCGGTTGTCCGGACGGGCGCTGATGGTCTGGGTGTGGTTCTGGTTGGTCAGCACGAAAGTCACCGGGCCGCCAAACATCTGGGTGCTGCGGTAGCAGGCCTTCCACGGGGTGATGTGGTCCGTGGCGCCGGCCATCACGTAGATGGGATAGCTGGTGGCGGACAGGTCCACCCGCCGGCCGAGCACCCGCAACTCCTTCTTAGGCAGGCTGTTCTTGTGGGAGAGGTCGATGAAGTCGCACTGCATCTCCGCCGGCACGCGGGTGTAGTCCATGGACCAGAACAGCAGCGGATGGGCCAGGGGCGCCTCGCCGCGGAAGTAGTTGGCGCGCATGAAGCTGAAGATGCTCTCATCGAGGCGCAGCATGGCGAACATCTCCAGGATGTCCCGCTCGCGCATCATGCCCTGCCGGCGCACGGCGGCCTTCTGGGCGGCGACGGATTGGTCCGTCACGAACAAGTTGAAATCGCTGTCCCCGGGGCGGTTGTCAAGAATGCTGACAAATAGCGACAAGGAGCTGATCCAATCATCCCCCTGGGCCTGCAGTGCGCCCGCTGCGGCGGCGGCCGTGGTGCCCCCGGCGCATAGGCCGATGACATCCACCTTGCCCTGCCGGGTGACGCTGCGCACGACATCCAAGGCGGTGATCACTCCCTCCGCGTAGGTATCCAGCGACCAGTTGGCGTGCTTCGCCTCCGGGTTGCGCCAACTCATGGCGAACACCTGAACGCCCGCCTGCACCAGTTCGCGGAACAGGCTGCGATCGGGCGTCAGATCCCCCAAATAAAAGCGGTTAACTTGGCTGAATACATACAGCAGCGGCCTCTCATGCACTTCCGCCGTGCTGGGGTTGTACTGGATGAGTTCGAACAGCTCGTTGCGGAAGATGACGGCGCCCGGCGTGGCCGCCACATCCTCGCCTAAGGTGAAGGCATTGCGGTCCGCCACCGCAGGGTAGCCGTGGTTGTGGCCCAGGTCATCAAGAAAGTTGCGCAGGCCCCGCGCTAGGCTTGCGCCGCCGCTGTCCTGCATGGCCTTCAGCGTTTCCGGCGTCAGCGGCTGGTTGACCGGTGCGAACAGGTCCTTGGCGGCGTCCATGACGAACCGGGCGCGCTGCCGCTCCAAGCCCTCAAGGCCGGACTTCTCCAGCCAGCCATCCAAAGCCGACACCCAGGCGCCATAGGTCTGGCGCATCCGCTTGAATAGCGGATCCTTCGCCCAGGCCTCATGCTGAAAGCGTTTGTCCGCCGACGCCTCCGCCGCACGGTCCGCGAACCAGATGCCCACAAGATCAGTCTGCAGCCGCAGCCCAAGCTCCCACAACAGCATCGGCTGCCGCAAGGCATCCGTAGCCACTTGGCCCCAAGCCTTCAGCAGCCCCTGCGGATCCGCGCCCAGCGCAGCGCTCAAGGCCACGCCCTCTGCGCCGTCCAACCCTGCGGACGCTTCCGTGCTCAGCGGGCTGACCGGCCCCCCATCACCCATGTTGGCAAACCCTCCCGCACCTGCGGCGTCTGACCAGGATTCCCTTGTCGATGGAAGGCATTATAGTGCGAGAGCAAGATCATCCCAAAGCGTCCACTGTTGAAAGAAAATTCCCCAAAAGTCATTAGATGCCGCAGAATAGGGCTCGCCGCGGTCCAGGCTGGAGGCATCCATGTTCCACAATCATCCTTGTTTTGTACGCTTTCAGGAGCTGCCCGTGTTGGCGGCTCGGCGTATCCACAGGGCGCCGAGGCTGGCGATGGCGGTATGTCCATCTCATGTGAAATCGGTTATGTTTCCGCTGGCAGTGGGCCATTAAGTCGCCCGGGGACCCTATTCGCGCACCGGATTCGGAGGAAAAAGTGAAAGCGCCAAACGCCACTCCCACCAACATAAAACAACTGTCCAACTCCAGGTTTTTCATCTGGTTCGCGGCGGTGAACGCCGGCGTCGTCGCTACATTGACGATATCCAGCAGCGTATTCGGCTTCTCCGGCAACATCGGTACGTTGCTATTTTTCGCGCTCATGCTGGGGTGCGGAGGGGCGTTTCTGTCGTTGTTGCTGTCAAGCTGGCTGGCGACAAGAGCGCACAAAATCCAGCGCATCGACCAGTTGCAGCAACATGAATACCGCTGGCTGGTGGACGACATAATCGAGCTGTCAAACAAGGCGGGCTTGGAAAAACCCCCGCAAGTCGGCATATGGGCCGGCCCGGACGCCAACGCATTCGCTACCGGCCGGGGCCGCAACGCCGCCTTGGTGGCTTTCAGCGAACCGCTGCTCGAATCAATGTCAAGGGATCAGGCGCGCGCCGTAGCCGCCCATGAGATCGCCCATGTCGCCAACCGGGACATGCTGGCGATGACCCTGCTTCAGGGAGTTGTGAATACATTTGTGTTGATCGCCGTCATTCCCATCCAATTCGTGCGGATCGCGAATTGGTTTTCCGATAGCTTCAGTTGGCTAATCGAAATTCTTGCGATTGTGATCAAGTTCTTCGTTGCCGTAATTCTTACATTCATCGGCAGCCTGTTTGTGAACGCGTTTTCCCGACGAAGGGAATATCGAGCCGACGCCACAGCCGCCCGCTTGGTGTCGCCGGAGCACATGAAATCCGCGCTGCAGCAACTCTCAGCGAATTCCGACAGCGAAAAACTGCCCCAGGCTCAAGCGCGGTTCGCAGCATTCAAGATCAATGGAAGCGGCTTCGTCGAGTTCTTCTCAACACATCCTCTAATCGAAAAGCGCATACAGGCGTTGGACGAGGGGACCTACGACATCTAGTGTGCTGTCCCGCAAGTAAGTGTGATTATTCGTGGCCATTTTGGCCCCCGGCCGCGTTGCTCCTCCTTGTGTGGGGCCTGCCACACGGCGTCGTCGC
>CAYGBY010000230.1:0-5160 GCA_964348115.1 uncultured Pseudomonadales bacterium | reverse complement strand
ATCACGCCCTTTAGGCTCCTCTGGGCTTCCGGGACTTGTTCAGAGGTTCCCTAGGTGAAGAAGCTGGTTGTCGTCGCCACTGGTCTGACCGGATTCATTGGGGCCCGTCTGGCTCGGCGGCTCAGCGCCATGCCCATTGCGGTCCGCGCCCTCGTCCGGCGGCCGGCGCCGCTTGCGGCGGGCATCCAGCCTTGGCTGGCGGACCTCGGCGACGTTGGCGCGCTGGCTCGGTGCTTGGCGGGCGCGGATGCAGTGGTGCATTTGGCGGGAACCGTGCGCGGTCGCCGGGCTGGGGACTTCGCCTTGGCCAATGTCACCGGCGTGGCCAATCTGTGCAAAGCCGCTGTTATCCAGAGGCGGCCCCCGGCTTTGCTGCTGCTGTCCTCCCTGGCGGCGGCGCGGCCGGCGCTTTCCCACTACGCCGCCAGCAAGCGCGCCGGCGAGCGCGCGTTGCTGGAGCATCCGCCGCTGGATTGGACCGTTCTCCGTCCCCCGGCGGTTTACGGGCCCGGCGATGTGGAGATGCGCCGCCTATTCCGGCTGATGCGGCGCGGCTTGGCCCTAGCGCCGGGCAACCGCCGCCAGCGGCTGTCCTTTCTGCATGTGGACGATCTGGTCGAGGCCATCCTGTGCTGGCTGCGCGACCCCGGCCGTTGCCGCCAGGAACAGTTCAGCATCGACGATGGCGCGGCTGACGGCTACGATTGGGCGGCCATGCTGGCCGCGGCCCGCCCCGGTAGGGGCGTGGTTGCGGAGTTTCCGTCCGCGGCCTTGCGGCTGGCGGCCTATGTCAACCTCGGTCTGTCCAGCGTTTTTCGCTATGCGCCCATGCTGACCCCCGGCAAAGTGCGGGAGCTGACCCAGGATCGCCAGGTGGCGAACGACGGCCGTTTCGCCGCACGGACCGGCTGGCGCCCAAGGTACAATCTTGCCCAAGGCCTTGAGCACTGGTTCAGCGGGAGTTGACATGAGCCCCATCGAAACGAAGTTGCGCGATCTGTTGGCGGAAGTGGCGGAACTGCCGCCGGACTTCTCGCCCCATTCGGACCTGCTGGACGCCTTGGCGCTGGAGTCCGCCCAGATCATGGAATTCGTCATGGAGGTGGAGGATCACTTTGCTGTGAACATCAGCCAGGAGAAGTTGGCGGACGTGCGCAACATCGCCCAGTTGGCGGAAATTGTCGCCGCGCTGACCCCATGAGCCTGCTGGCCAAGTTTGCGGCTGTCGCCGAGCTGCGCAGCAGCCTGGGGGAGCTGGATCCCACCCGGGTGGTCATAGAGCGCATCGAGTCCCCCACCCGGGGCTTCATCGCCGGCAATCCCACCATCCTGGCTGGCACCAACAACTACCTAGGCCTCACCTTTGACCAAGCAGGCATGGCCGCGGCCCGCCAGGCCATCCTGGACGCCGGCACCGGCACCACGGGCTCGCGCATGGCCAACGGCACCTATGCGGCCCATGTGGCCCTGGAGGCGGAGATTGCGGACTTCTACGGCTACCCCCACGCCATCGTATTCTCCACCGGCTATGGGGCCAATCTGGGCACCTTGGCCGCCTTGCTGGGGCCGGAGGATGCGGTGCTGCTCGATGCGGACGCCCACGCCAGCCTGTTCGATGGCTGCCGCCTGTGCCCGGCGCAGGTCTACGCCTTTCGCCACAACGACCCGGCCAGTCTGGATGCCCGGCTGCGGCGCTTGGGGGACGGGGCGCGCAATGCCCTAGTGGTGGTTGAGGGGCTGTACAGCGTGCTGGGGGATATGGCGCCCCTGGCCGAGTTCGTGCGGGTGAAGGACAAGCACGGCGCCCTGCTGCTGGTGGACGAGGCGCACTCCCTCGGCGTGGTTGGCGCCCAGGGCAGAGGGGTGGCGGAGGCGGCCGACGTGCTGGACCGGGTGGACTTCGTAGTGGGCACCTTCAGCAAAAGCCTAGGCGCCATGGGTGGGTTTTGCACCAGCCGCCATAAGGAGCTGGATCTGTTCTCCTACGCCAGCCGCCCCTACATGTTCACCGCCTCGCCCTCCCCCGCGACGGTGGCGAGCACCCGCGCCGCCCTGCGCACCCTGCGCGTACGCCCGGAACTGCGTCACCGGCTGTGGCGCAATGCGCGGCAACTGCATCAGGGCCTGAGCCGGATCGGCGCACCCCTGGTCGGCCCCCCTAGTCCGGTGACGGCGGTGCCCTTGGGGAAGAAGTCGGAGGCGTTGGCGGTTTGGCGGGCCTTGCTGGAGCGCGGCGTTTACGTCAACCTCATGCTGCCCCCGGCGGCGCCCAGCGGCGCCAGCCTGCTGCGCATCAGCGTCAGCGCCGCCCACAGTGCGCAGGAAGTGGAGCAGATCGTTGCGGCGCTGGGCCAAGTGCTGGCTACGCGGCAAACGTAGCACTCTGAAAGAGTTGCCCCAAGCCGCCCCAAAGCACGGTTGCTGGCGGCGTGACGGCTGGCGGGCGTACTGAAACGCCGCCAAATGGGTGTTCGTCCGGTTCCCATCCTTGGGCCGACCGCTTCGCTTTAGGTCAGTCGGAAGGGCATTGGTTGGTACCCACGAGGGGTTGGAAAAAACAGTCTGCCTTGCTTGTAATGCGTACCTTACTCCCCTACTATGCAGTCGGCACAATCCAATCGGCTAATCCGTTTGGTGGATATCTTATAAATGAAGGAGGGATCCATGAAGGTTGCAATGGGAAAATTACCTGTTTGCCTTGGCCTTGCGATGTTGCTGCTGACCCCCGCAGCACCGGCCTTGGCGGCGGATGAAGATGATTTGGAGGCCCGCTACGGCGTCCTCGAGGAGGTGGTCAGCACGGCGCGCAAGCGGGAGGAGCCGTTGCAGGAGACCCCGGTGGCCTCCACCGTGCTGTCGGGGGAGAAGCTGGACATGGCCTTCGCCCCCAACCTTGCGGCCATGCCCTTTCTGGCGCCCAACGTGAACCTCTCCAACGGGCTGTTGACCAACGTGGTCTATCCATCCATCCGCGGCTACACGCTGACGGATGTGGACTCCACCTTCGACCCGCCGGTGGCCATCATGGTGAACGGCATCTACTACTCCCGCCCGGTGATGAACAACCTGGACATGTTCGATGTGGAGCAACTGGAGATTCTGCGCGGACCCCAGGGCACGCTTTTTGGCCGCAATACCGCGGCTGGCGCCATTCAGCTTCGCACCAAGCGCCCGGTGGATGAATTTGAAACCTCCGGCAAGGTCACGCTTGGCGACTACGGCAAGCGCGACCTCCGCGCCGCCATCAACCTGCCCTTGGTGGAAGGCCGGGTCAATGCCCGCTTGGCGGCCTATTCGCTGAACCTGGACGGCTACTACAAGACCGCGATAACCGCCAACGACTCCAGGCGCACCATCGGCAAGGAGGACAAGCTCAGCGTTCGGCCCACGGTGCAGTTCATCTTCAGCGACACCCTGGACCTGACGCTGATCGGCGAATGGCACCGGGACAAATCCCACATCCGCCCGCAGAAGAACTATTCCGGTCCGGCGCGCTCCCTGTGCGGCAACCACGGCTTCTGCGGCGTGCCTTTCGCGGACGGCGACAAGCACGACGACTATGACACGGACATCATCGAGCCGGGCTTCGTGGACATCGACATCTTCTCCATCACCAAGGAGCTGAACTGGGAGGTGCCCCGGGGCACCATCACCTGGCTCAGCAACTATCGGGACACGGACGAGCTCTGGGTTTATGATGCGGACGGGGAGGGCGCCTACGACATGTTCACCGTGGACCGTCGCCAGCCCCATGAGCAGTACTCCACGGAGTTGCGCTTCGCGTCCACGGCCTTTGAGCGCATGGACTTCATCGGCGGCATCTTCTACTTCCACCAGGAGTACGACCTGGAGCGCCGCACCGGCATCGCCTCGGACCGGCTGTCGCCGCCCAATCCGGACGGCTTCCTGATACCGCTGTTCAGCATTACGGGCCAGAAGCACGAGGCTTGGTCCATTTTTGGCGAACTGAACTATGACCTGACCGATCAGTTCACCGTCACCTTGGGCGGGCGCTACACGGATGAGAAGAAGGACTTTTACCAGCAGACCTTTGCCGCCTATCCCAACACTGGCCCGCGGCGGGACTTCTCCAAGTCTTGGGAGGACGCCGGGCCCAAGGTTGGCCTGCAGTACCAGATCAACCCGGATGTAATGGCCTACGCCTCCTACCAGAAGGGCTTCAAGAGCGGCGGCTTCAATGGCCGCTGTGGGCAGGCGGCAACCTGCGAGCGACCTTTCGACCCGGAGGAAGTGGACGGCTACGAGGCTGGCCTTAAGGCGGACCTGCTGGACAACCGGGTGCGCACCAACTTGGCCTTTTTCTGGACGCAGATCGAGGGCTTGCAGCGGGGCCGCCTAGTGGCCCTGCCGCCGGGCGCCACCAATCCGCAGGAGACAGTGACGGACAATGCCGCCAAGGCGGAGATGAAGGGCATTGAGCTGGAGATTTCCGCCTGGGTCACCCCGGAATTCCGGCTGGACTTCTCCTTGGGCTACCTCGATGCGGAGTACAAAGACTTCTGCGCCGACATCAACGGCGCCGGGCTGTACGACACGACGCCCACATCGGACTGCGGCGGCGAAGTGGTGCTGGCCATAGACAACGCCAGCGGCCCGGACGCCTACATCGTGGATGAGGACAACTCCATCTACGAGTTTCAGTTGGCGCCCAAGTACAACCTGTCCGTTTCCGGCACTTACAACTTCGCCTTGGAAAACGGCGGCGCCCTGGTGCTGAACGCCAGCTACTTGCATGTGGACGAGCTGTTCACGGACCTGACCGAGGCCAGCCATCGCCCCGCCGTGGACTTGGTGGACGCCAGCATCACCTACGAAGCGCCCAGCCGCAACTACCGCGTGGCGGTTTACGGCAAGAACCTGACGGACGAAATCTACGTCGTCGGCCGCACCATCGTCCCGCCGCTGTTCGACTACCGCAACGTCAGCCCGCCGCGCATGTGGGGGGTGGAGCTCACTTGGGATCTGTAGCTCCTCATCCCAGGGGCCTGAACCGAAATGAAGGGGCCGTCCGGCGTTGTATGGACGGCGCCTGCCCCTAGGGAACCTCTGAACAGGTCCCGGAAGCCCAGAGGAGCCTAACAACACCCAAGCCGGCCTGAACGACCAGCACCGCCCAAATCGCCAACACCCAGGGCCGCA
>CAYGBY010000229.1:0-5162 GCA_964348115.1 uncultured Pseudomonadales bacterium | reverse complement strand
AGCTCGCCGACATACCCTCTGCCGCTTGGCGTCCCGAAGATAGCGCCCAGGATTCGCCCAAGACTCATTGTTGGGGCCAGTCTCTCTACATCAGGGTTGGGGTTGCGCATCCTGCGAGGGCGAGCAGGCACAAAACGCCCAGCGCGGACCTAAGACCTCTGAATTGCCGATTCACTGCGAAAACCCCGTCACCTGGCAGATTTCGGGTTCAGCGGCACAAGGGGGGGGTAGTAGTCATCGCCCACGGTTCGGCCTCCGTTACCGTTCGGGCGGTTCAGATTTCCAGCCAAAGCCCGTTCCGCGAGCGAGACGGCATCATTGAGCGTCCCCAGGGCAAGGATTCCGATATAGTCCGAAAAAGCTTTTAGGTTTCCCTCGTCCGCAACCTCAAGCGCCCCGATGTACCCTGGCTTTCCTTCCGCGGAAATGACGGGCGGCGGCAGCCCCCGCTTGATGAACGACCACGCCATGAGCAGGCGGGAAACGCGGCCGTTGCCATCCTGAAACGGATGCGTCCGGACGAATCGGTGGTGCGACCAAGCGGCCTCGACGTTCACGGGGTATTGCCGCCCGGAAATGGAGCCATGGAGGTGGAAAAACCGGTCCATCTCCGATTGTACCTGCTCGGGCGGGCAATATTCGTGTATGACGCCATCGGGCCGCCGGGGATTGTTCGGCCTGATCTTCCATTGCCCCTTGGTCTTGAATTCCACCTCCACGCGTCGACCGTATGGATCGATTCCCGCGACAGTTGCCTGATGGCGGGTCAGCATCTGGTGCCACGTTTTGACCATGTGCGCCGACAGCGCGCGACCGCTTGCCACATCCTCGAACATCATGTCGTATGCGGATTCCTGATCCTCAAGCAGCCCGCGTACCGTGCTGTCATCGAGACCCTCCACCGTATGGGCGCCCACCACACCGGCAAACCCCTCGGCAACGAGTTGTTCCGTTACGCCGCGCCGCAACGTGTAGAGTCCCTCGATTTGTCCGGTTTCTATGGCAAACGCGCGAACCCGCTCCCGCAGCCAACCCGCCAGGAACCGATCCTGTGCGGAACCCGCCTTTAGTGCCTTTCGGTGGACGGCCCAACGGTCCTCCAACTCGCCATAACCTGGGGTAACCCAGCTTTCAGCGTCGTCGGGCATGCCTGTGAGAGGCCCCCAGGTTTCAGGTCCATTCGCGGCCACTGCGATTCTCCGGCACCATTGGGAACCAAATTATACTCGCTTCAGGCCACTCCTCGTGCGGGGCAACGCCCGTTGCGTCCGGCGCGTTGGCATCGGCGCCGGCGGCGAGCAGCGTCTCCGCCACATCCATCCACCGGCCCTCGGCGGCCACGTGCAGCGGCGTCCGCCCCATGGCGTCGCGGGCGTCGACCGCGCCGGGGTCCGCCCGAAGCCGCCGCTCCAGCAGGGAAGCATCGCCCAGCGTCGTGGCGCGGTGCGGCGGAAACCCGCGGGCGGCCGCGTAGGACGCCAGCGAGGGAATGGGACAGCCGTAGCGGCGCGGCGCGCCGGGCTCCGGATCGGGAACGGACTGCAGGAAACCCCGTTCGCGCAGAACCTCGAACGCGCGCCGGGCGTCTTCCCTGTCCCCGTGTTGGAACGCAGCCTGGATGGCGTCGAGCGTGTTCTTTAGGTCGGCCGGGCCGCTTCTGCGAATGGTCGCCATGGTCTCGGCGACCTCATGCTCACTCTCCTGAACAAGCTCGTTGTCATAGCGCGTATCGTAGTAAGCGAGGCGCCGCTTTGCGGCGTCGCGACGCACGGCGTCGAGGTCGGCCGAGGCCAGTTGGCCCGGATCATGCTCCGGCAACAGAAGCTGGCCCGCCAGCGAGGTCAGGAAGTGATTGGTGTGCATCGGCCACCCCTCGCTGTCGCGGATCAGGCAATCGGCCCAACGCCCGGCCCCATCGTCTGTCGCCGCGACGCGGAAGTGGCCCAGCCAGCCGTTGAACAGTTCGCAGACGTCACCGTCGGACATGGCGCCGAGTGTGTGCACCGACCTCCGCTCGTCGGAAAAGCGCGTCAGCCGAATGCCCGGCCGCCCCAAGTGCTCGCGCAAGTGGCCGAGGCCCGCGAGCACGGGCAGGACGGGCAGATGATCGAAGTGCCCTTCGTGGATGTGGGCGAACACAGCCGCTTCGTCTTCATACGGACGAGCGTTCTGCGCCTCGTCGACCATCAGAACCACAGGATGCGGCAGGTCGCGCCGTTCGGCCAACGCGCGAACCCCCTTCTCTGTTTCCTCGGACAGGCGCGTGCCCGGTGTGACCAGTTTGACCAGGGCGCCTGCGACGACTGGTGCGTACCGCTCACCGATCGACGCGGGAACCTTCCGGTCGATCTCCGCCATGAAGCGATCCAAGTCTCGCAGCTCCAGCAGGCCGATGTTGACGGCGACCGGGGCGCTGCGGTCGCCGCCCTCCCGTGCCGCTTCCCACTTCTTCTGCAGGTGCGCCAAAAGCGACGACTTCCCCGCCCCGGGGGCGCCCTGAACCACGCGTGTCAGGCCGGGGAATCGACGACCGTCCCGCCAACGCGCAAACGTCGTTGCCGCCGTTTCCTCGATGTCGGCGATCACGCCGCGCCTACCCGCGAAGACAGGCGGGGCTTCCCGGGCCTCTCCAGCCACATAGTCTCGCAGCGCTTCCCTCTGCTCAGCGCATCGGGTGTGTTTTCCCATAGCCCGTGCCCGGTTACATTCGAGCACCGCTATTGTAGCGTACGCGTTCCGCCTACCGGGCGGGTGGTCATGCGGCGCCAAACGCCAACAGACCCGCGATGCCTGCGCAGCGGTGTCACCCGCCCGAGAGTCGGCGCTATCAATTGCGCATCGTTACGCTGCAGGCTGATCAGCCAGTAGGTCCCCTTCGATCACTACTACTCCCGAATGACTTGGGCTCGTATTGGGGTTGAGTTGCGGGTCGCCTTCGCATCGCCGCAACACCAACTCCGCCCGCAAACAACGGGGCGCTGGGCGAACGCGACCCTTTCAGAGATTCCTTAAGCCCCTGGACAGGCCAACGCCTGAAGACGGCTGACTCAACCCAAGTGCGGAATGATCTTCGCGTACTTGTCGATCATGGGCATCACAGCTTCGGGCTGATCCCAAAGGTCCATGGAAACGCCGACGGTGGCTCTGTGGACGCCAAGATCGCGGTAGCGCTTCAATTTGTCCAGATTGGCGGTGTCCATGATCTGGATGTTGATCTCCACGCTGTCGGCATCCCGGCCAGCGGCCCTGACTTCCTTGCGGAAGCCGCTGATGGCCTCCGCCACGTTCCCTAGGGCTATGTCCACGGGATACCACCCATCCGCCCAGGCGGCGGCATGTCTGCGGCCCAGGGGGCCCATGGCACCCATGAAGATCTTGGGGCCGCCGGGCTGCAGAGGCTTTGGGTCGCTCCAAACCGGGGCAAAGCGAATGTACTCGCCTTGGTAGGAAGGCGCATCCTGCGTCCACAGCGCACGGGTCGCCGCGACGGTTTCGCGCAGCACGGCGTACCGCTTGCGGAACGGATAAGGGCTGATGTTTGCGAATTCCTCCTGGTTCCATCCCACGCCGGTGCCGATGAGCACACGGCCGCCGGACAGCCGATCCAGGGTGGCGATGGTTTTCGCCTGGGAAAAGATGTCCCGCTCCATCAACAACGCAATGCCAGTGCCCAACCGCAGGGTTGTGGTCGCGTTTGCGGCGGTCATCAAAGACAGATAGGGATCCATCATCCGCTTGTAGGGATCGGGCAGTTCCCCGCCCGGCGGATAGGGTGTGCGGCGTGACCGGGGAATGTGGCTATGCTCGCCATACCAGAGCGATTCGAAGCCCCGCTCCTCCAGCGCCCGGGCCAGCGTGGCCGGATGCGGATCGGCCGGCGTATTCATGGAGCTGAAGGCGAGATGCATCAATAGCGGCCCCGGGCGACCACCTCCTCAGGCGCGGGCTTCAACCAGTTCGTCGCATAGGTGCCGTTCACCTTGGCTTGGCGATCGACCGCTTCCGTGCGCGGATTGTAAAACTGGCGGTACCATTCGCGAACCTTGTGGAAAGGCCCGTCGCTCTTTATCTGCAGGATCTGAAACACCGGCGCCTTGGCCACCCAAACCTCAAAGTCCTGCAGAAAGGCCAAGCGGCTGGACTCCTGGAATTCCCGCGCCTGGGCGACGTCCTCCTGCGTGGCGACCGGATGCTCGCTCTTGACCATCAGAGCGTGCCAAACCTTCAGCCGGCCGTCCTCGACCGGGGTGTGCGCAATCAGCATGATCGAGTCGTGAAAGCCGGTCAGGCGGGAAAGCAGGATCGCCGGCCCTGTGTAGAAGGTGTCGGTCTCCAGCAGCCTGTTGCTGGCCGCCAAGGTCTTGTGCCCGCCGCCTTGGCGTTGAATGACCAAATGGTTGCGCACCTCGTTCTCGAAATACGCCAGTGTAGAGCCATGAATCGGCCCCAAGTGCGGCGCATCCGCCATGTTGTCGAGCACTTCCTGGGGATGGGAGTCGATCTCCCCCATCTGATCGATGGTCCAACGCACCCAGGAGGGGTCCTCCCACTCCGGCAGCGACGGAAGCGCATAGTCCGGCTCGCCGCCCTCGGGATCGTGCCACATCCAGACGCAGCCGTAGCGTTCCTCCACGCGCCAGTTTTGCAGGCAGGCCCGCGCCGGGATGGGACCCTCGTGATACGGAATGTCGTTGCACTTGCCGTCCGGCCCATAGCGCCAGCCATGATAGGGGCAACGAATGGAGTCACCCTCGATCTGGCCATCCAGAACAACGTAGGAAGTGGTGTTGCGCGCAATGTTGGTGCCCATATGGGCGCAGATTGCATCCAGCAACACCAGCCGCCCGCTTTCGCCGCGGTACAGAGCGAACTCCTTGCCGAAGAAACGCAGCGGCAGCACCTCGCCGCCAACCTCGCCAGCCTCGGCGATCATGAACCAGCCGCGGGGATAGGTGAAGGGACCAAGGCCATATTCTGCTGTGGTGGCCATGCAGTTACTCCCAAAAAAGACAGCGGACGCCTAGTGTGCTGTCCCGCAAGTAAGTGTGATTACTCGTGGCCCTTTCGGCCCCCGGCCGCGTTGCTCCTCCTTGTGTGGGGCCTGCCACACGGCGTCGTCGCGCCTTGCCGGGAGCCAAAACGGCCTAGCGACTAAAACCCAC
>CAYGBY010000228.1:0-5205 GCA_964348115.1 uncultured Pseudomonadales bacterium | reverse complement strand
TTCGTGGCCCTTTCGGCCCCCGGCCGCGTTGCTCCTCCTTGTGTGGGGCCTGCCAAAGGGCGTCGTCGCGCCTTGTCGGGAGCCAAAATGGCCTAGCGACCAAAACCCACTTGCTTGCGGGACAGCACACTAGAAATATCGGCAACTATTCTTGATCTAGGCCGCGTTGCAGCTGATCGGCCAGGCCGGTGTAGCCGGCTGGGGTCAGGCCCTCAAGTTCCGCCAGGGCCCTTGGGGGCAGGCGCAATTGCCGCAGCAGTCCGGCGAAGCGCCCAGCGTCCAGGCGGCGGCCGCGGGTGGCCTGCTTCAGCCGTTCGTAGGGTTCCGGCAAGCCGTGTTTGCGCATGACTGTCTGCACCGCTTCCGCCAGCACCTCCCAGTTGGCGTCCAGATCCGCGGCGATGCGCGTATGGTTGATGGACAGGCGGCTTAGGCCCTTCATCAAGGATTGATAGGCGATGCTGCAGTGCCCAAAGGCCGGGCCGAGGTTGCGCAGCACGGTGGAGTCCGACAAGTCTCGCTGCCAGCGGGACACCGGCAGTTTTTCCGCCATGTGGCTGAGCAGGGCGTTGGCCACCCCTAGGTTGCCCTCCGCGTTCTCGAAGTCTATGGGGTTCACCTTGTGCGGCATGGTGGACGAGCCCGTTTCCTCGGCCGAATGCTTCTGCCCGAAGTAGTCGATGGCGATATAGGCCCAGATGTCCCGGGCCAGATCCAGCAGCACCAGATTGCAGCGCATCAGCGCGTGCAGGAGCGCAGCGATCTGGTCGTGCGGCTCGATTTGGGTGGTCAGGGGATTGGGCTGAAGCCCCAGACCGCGCACGAAGGCGGCGCTCACGGCTGGCCAATCCATCTTTGGATAGGCCGCCAAGTGGGCGTTGAAATTGCCCACGGCGCCGTTCATCTTACCCGTCAGGGCCACCTCTTCGGCGGCGGCCAGCCGCCGGCGCAGCCTTTCGCTGAACACCCGCAGCTCCTTCGCCAAGGTGGTTGGGGAGGCTGGCTGGCCGTGGGTCCTGGCCAGCATGGGCGTCTTCCCGGCTGCGGCGATCAGGCTGTCCAAGGCTACGATGATCCGGCGCATCTGCGCCGCCAGAATTTCCCTGCCGCTCTTCAGCATCAGGGCGTGGGCGAGGTTGTTGATGTCTTCCGAAGTGCAGGCGAAGTGGACGAACTCGATGTCCGCCGCCAGCCCGGGGACGGCGGCGATGCGCTCCTTCACAAAAAGCTCCACGGCCTTGACGTCATGGTTGGTGCGCGCCTCCAGCGCCTTCACCCGTTCAGCGTCGGCCAAGGAGAAATTTAGCGGGATGCTGCGCACGGCCTCGGCATCGAGGGGGCTGGGCGCCGGCAATTCCGGCACCTCAGGCAATTGCGCCAAGGCCAGGAACCAGGCGCATTCCACCTGCACCCGCAAATGAATGAGGCCGAACTCGCTGAAGATGGGCGCCAGGGCTTCAGTCTTGGCGCGGTAACGCCCGTCCACCGCGCCGATGGCTGTGAGGGTGGACAAGGACATGGGCGATGCGGTCACAACTGCTTCCGCAGGGCATCCAGGTTCAGCCAAAGCTGCCGCCGCTGCGCCAGCAAGCGCCAGCGCCGGCCGCCTAGCTGGCGCCATAGCCAGGCGAAGCGTACGGCCGCAAGCAGCAGGGCGCGGATGCGGGCCGCCGCCAAGGGCTTTTTCAGGGCTTCGGGATTGCCGCTGACCTGCAGGCGCCGGCCCAGGCTGCTGACGGTCTGCACGTAGATGTCCGCCAAGGCCCGTAGGGCGTCCGCCTCAAAGGTGGTGAAGGAGGCGGCGCCCACTGGCGTCGCCTGCAGCAAGCGACGGAGTTGCGCGGCCTTGGCCTCGTTGCGCTGCAGCCGGGCCGCGAGGTCCACCACCGTAAAGGCGTATTTGACGATGTGCAGGTGGCTGCGGTTGCCGGCCAGGGCGCTCATGGCGGTCTTGACGCCGCGGCGGTGCCGTTCGGGCGCCGGGAACACTTCCGCCATGGACTCGGCGTTCACTGTGAACAACGGCTGCAGCAGGTGGCCGATGTCCCCGGGCGGTTCCCCGACGGCGGTGGCGTGGACTTCCCAAAGCGCTTCGAACATGGCGGCCAGCGTCAGGGAGCGGTAGTCCGGATCCTGGTGCGCGGCGCTCATGGCTCGATGTTTCCGTAGGATTCGATGACGCCGCCGCCGAGGCAGATGTCGCCATCGTAGAAGCACACGTACTGGCCGGGCGTGATGGCCCGCTGGGAGACTGCGAATTGCACGGTCACGCCGCCCCCCGCCCGAGGCAGCACGGTGGCCTGTTGGTCCGGCTGGCGGTGACGGATCTTCGCCGTGCAGGCGAGGGGCAGGGCGGGGGGGCGCACCAGCCAGTTCAGGCTGCCGGCGCCCAGGCAGTTGTCCATCAGCGCATCCGAGTTTTGGGTGATGACTAGCTGGTTGCAGGCGAAATGCTTGTCCAATACGTACCAGGGGGCTTCCCGGCGCCCGGCCACGCCGCCCACGGCCAGGCCCTGGCGTTGGCCCCTGGTGTAGTAGGGCAGGCCAATGTGCTGGCCCAGGGTTCGGCCGGCCTCGTCCACGATGGGCCCCGGGTCGTGCGGCAGGTAGCGGTGCAGGAAGTCGCGGAAGCGCCGTTCGCCGATAAAGCAGATGCCGGTTGAATCTTTCCTGGCGTGGTTGTGCAGGCCGTGCTCCTGGGCGATGCGCCGCACTTCTGCTTTATGCAGCCCGCCGACCGGGAACAGCGTCCGGGCCAGTTGCCCAGGGCGCAGGGCTTGCAGGAAATAGCTCTGGTCCTTTGCCGGATCCACCCCCTTGCGCAGCGCCGCCGGGCAGGAAGCGCCGCCTTTGCGCACTACCCGGGCGTAGTGTCCGGAGGCGGTCCAGTCCGCGCCCAGGGCTTCGGCGTAGCGCACGAACTGCTTGAACTTAATTTCCCGGTTGCATAAAACATCCGGGTTGGGCGTACGGCCCGCCCGGCATTCGTTCAGGAAGTTGGTGAACACGTCGTCCCAGTATTCGGCGGCGAAGTTGGCGGTGTGCAACTCGATGCCGAGTTGCTCGCAGACCCTGGAGGCGTCCTCGAGATCCTGCTTGGCGGTGCAGTACTCCTCGCCGTCGTCTTCGTCCCAATTCTTCATGAACAGCCCCGACAGGGCGTAGCCCTGCCGCTTGAGCAATAGGGCCGCCACGGAAGAGTCCACGCCCCCGGACATGCCGACGATGACTTTCTCTTGCCCCATGGGCGCCATTCTAGCCTGCATGTTGCGCCACCCGGCAAACCACTATGCCCGCCCATCGTATAATGACGGCCATGAACAGGCTGACCCATGTGAATGCGCAGGGTGAAGCGGCAATGGTGGATGTTTCCGGCAAGGCGGAAACCCGCCGCAAGGCCGTTGCGGAAGCTCGGCTGCGCATGGCCAGCGCCACCCTGGAGGCCATTTTCGCCGGCGAGGTGGGTAAGGGAGACGTGCTTGCGGTTTGCCGCGTGGCAGGCATCCAGGCGGCGAAGCGTTGCGCTGAGCTCATTCCCCTGTGTCATCCGCTGCCCCTGGAGCGGGTGGCTGTGGACCTCGAGGCGGCCCCGCCGCACCATGTGCGCATCAGGGCGCTATGCCGCGTCACCGGGCGCACCGGTGTGGAGATGGAGGCTTTGACGGCCGTTTCCGTCGCCGCGCTCAGCCTCTACGACATGTGCAAGGCCATCGACCGCGGCATGGTGGTGGAGGAAGTGCGCTTGGTGCGCAAAGAGGGCGGCCGCAGCGGCGTTTGGACGGCGGCGCAGGAGCCTTCGTGATTCGTGTTCTGTTTTTCGCCTCGCTGCGGGAGGCCGTGGGCATGGATGCTTGGCAGTGGATGCCGGGCCCAGACGCCCCCGCAGCCAATCTGCAGGCGTTGCTGGAGGCGTTGCAGGCGCAACTCAGCCCCGCCGGCCGCGCCGCCCTGACGGCGGACAACGTGCGCATCGCCGTCAACCAGGAATTCACCGATCCGCATCAGGCGCCCGAGTTGCGCCCAGGGGATGAAGTGGCCTTTCTGCCGCCGGTGACCGGAGGCTGAGGGCAGGTGGCCCGCTCGCCGGACCAGCTGGCGCCGGACATCAGGGTGCAGGAGGCGGATTTCTCCATGCCGGCCGAGTGGGCGCTCTTGCGTGGCCGCCTAGCCGCGGATGTGGGCGCGGTGGCCGCCTTTGTTGGTTTGGTGCGGGAGCTTGGCGGCGATGCGCACACCAGCCTGACGCTGGAGCACTACCCGGGCATGACGGAAAAGAGCATCGCCGCCATTGCCGCCAAGGCCGCCGGGCGCTGGCGTCTTGCCGCCATCACCGTTATCCACCGGGTCGGGCGGCTGCGTCCGGCGGATCAAATAGTGCTGGTGCTTACCGCCTCCCGCCACCGGGCGGAGGCGTTGGCGGCTTGCCAGTACATCATCGATTGCCTGAAAACCGAGGCCGTCTTCTGGAAGCGGGAAGCCGCCGCGGCCGCCTCCCGCTGGGTGCAGGCCACCGCGCAGGACCAAGGTCGCGCCAAGGCATGGAAGGCGCCTCCGGCGTCGGCGCAACCCAAGCTAATGGACAAGGGCTGAGACAAACCCAGCCGCACGCCAGCAGCTTTCTCGAATCCAATCCGTCGGGTTTCCTAGTGTGCTGTCCGATTAATTGATTTGAGAACGCCATTCGCTGACTAGATGATCTCGTCTGCGGATTTTGTCCAGCAAAATGGCTTGGCTGCTCGTCGTGGATTTTCAGGCAATCACGGATTGCTTTCTCCAAGGCGACCACGGAGTGGTGAGGTCCACGCCGCAATTGGCGCTTGGTCAGACTGGCGAAGAAGCGCTCAACCAAGTTGATCCAGGAACTATAGGGTAATGGCTTCCGGCGAGCACTTGGTTTTGCAGATGAGGTTGTCCGTGTGCATGCGCCGCCACTCCTTGCGGACCGTAGGGGCTTTCAAAGTGGCGATTGTCGGGAGATAAGTTCAAGTGGGCGCCACGCAGATATCACGATATTTGTTATGAAATATAATGAGTTATGTGATTTTCAAAGCCAAACGTTGGGACAGCGCTGGACGAGCATATTACTTCAACTGATTGGCCAGACAGGACACCAGGCACGGATTTCCGCTGATTCGGTCGCCATTGACACTTAGGGAACCTCTGAACAAGTCCCGGAAGCCCAGAGGAGCCTAAAGGGCGTGATGG
>CAYGBY010000227.1:0-5283 GCA_964348115.1 uncultured Pseudomonadales bacterium | reverse complement strand
GCCAAAATGGCCTAGCGACTAAAACCCACTTACTTGCGGGACAGCACACTAGGGCGGCATAAGCACGGCAACTTTGGCGACAAACATGACAGCACTGGACGGACTGCGCATTCTGGACATGACGCAATACGAAGCGGGCACCGCCTGCACCCAATGCCTCGCTTGGCTGGGCGCGGACGTGGTGAAGGTGGAGCCGCCAGGCGCCGGCGACCCTGGCCGCAACCTGCGTGGAATGCAGGACTACTTCATGGTCTGGAACAGCAACAAGCGCTCCATCGCCCTGGACCTGCGCAACCCGCAAGGGCGGGAGTTGCTGCTGCAAATGGCGCCCAAATACGACGTATTCATCGAGAACTACGGCCCAGGGGTGATAGAAAAGCTGAACTTGGGCTATGAGGTTCTAAGCGCCCTGAAGCCGGACATCATCTACGCCCGCATCAAGGGCTTTGGGCTGGATGGCCCCTGGTCCGAATACAAGTGCTTCGACATGGTGGCCCAGGCCGCCGCCGGGGCCTTCTCCGTCACCGGCGAGGCCGACGGCCCGCCCATGCGCCCGGGCCCCACGACAGGAGATTCCGGCACCGGCGTGCAGATGGCCTTGGCCATCGCCGCCGCCTACGTGCAGAAGCTGAAGACTGGCCAGGGGCAACTCATCGAGTTGTCCATGCAGGAGGCGATGACCTACTACATGCGCACCCATGTCGCCGGCACCGGCTTCGGCGCCACCGCGGCCGCCCGCAGCGGCAGCGGGCCCACGCCGACACTGCGCCTGTATCCCTGCAAAGGGGGCGGCCCCAACGACTATGTTTACATCATGGCGGTGATGCCGCGCATGTGGGAGGCCCTGTGCCGAGTCATTGGCCGTGAGGAGTTTCTGCAGGATCCGCGCTTCGCCGGCGACCGGGAGCGCTTCGCCAACCGCAAGGTGCTTGAGGCCAACATCAGCGCCTGGACCAGCGCACTGGACAAGTACGAGGCGATGCAACTGTTGGCCCAGGCCGGCGTGCCGGCCAGCGCCGTGCTGGACACCAAGGATCTGTATGACAACCCGCACTTCGCCGCACGCGGCTTCATTCACGAGGTGGAGCACCCGGAAAGGGGCAGGATGCGTCTATGGGGCTGGCCGGCCCGCATGTCCGGGAGTTCCGTGCCCATCAAGGCGGCGCCGCGCTTGGGGGAGCACTCCGCTGAAGTGCTGGCCCAGGACCTCGGGCTTGAGGAGGCGGACATCAGCCGGCTAATGGCGGCGGGCGCGGCAAAGGGACTCGAAGAACAGCCCGATGGGAAGTCCGCGCCCTTGCGCAAGCGACGGGAATGATGGATGCAGCCTCGGCGTAAAGAGCCGTTCGCCTAACCCACCAAGGAGCAAACATGGGAACCATTGACGGCGCCACCCTGATGGCGCGCAGCTTGAAGCAGCAAGGCGTGGACTACATGTTCGGCATTGTCGGCTTCCCGGTCATCGGCGTGGCTGCGGCGGCGCAGCAGGCCGGCATCAACTACATCGGCATGCGCAACGAGCAGGCGGCCAGCTACGCGGCGCAAGCGGCTGGCTACCTTACCGGCCGCCCCCAGGCCTGCCTCACCGTATCCGGCCCCGGAGTCATCCACGCACTGGCCGGGTTGGCCAACGCGCAACAGAACTGCTGGCCCATGCTCCTCATCGGCGGCGCCTCGCCGGTGTATCAGAACGGCATGGGAGGCTTTCAGGAGGAGCGCCAAGTGCAGTCGGCGGCGCCCTACTGCAAATACGCCCACGCCATCGAGCACACCAAGCGCATCCCCTATTACGTGGAGCAGGCCGTGCGCCACGCCAAGTTCGGACGCCCAGGCGCCGCCTATCTGGACTTCCCGGACGACATCATCCGCGGCGAGGTGGATGAGCAGAAGGCCCGCCCCGCAGCCACTGTGGGTGAACCGCCGCGCGGCCAGGCGGACCCAGGCGCGGTGGAGGCGGCGCTATCCGTCCTGGAGTCCGCCGAACGGCCCTTGGTCATCGTCGGCAAGGGCATGGCCTGGTCCCGGGCGGAGGATGAGGTGCGCGCCTTCATCGAACGCACCCAGCTTCCCTTCCTGGCCTCCCCCATGGGCAAGGGCATTCTGCCGGATGATGATCCCCTTTCCGTAGGCGCCGCCCGCAGCACCGCCTTGAAGGAAGCGGACGTCCTTTTCCTGATGGGCGCCCGCCTCAACTGGATCATGCACTTCGGCCTGCCGCCGCGCTTCAGGGAAGGCGTACGGCTGGTGCAGTTGGACATCTCCCCGGAGGAGATGGGCGCCAACGTGCCTGCGGAAGTGGCCCTGCTCGGCGACGGCAAAGCGGTTGTGGGCCAACTCAACAGCGCCTTGCGGAACCGCCAGTGGTTCTATCCAACGGAGAGCCCCTGGCGCACCCTTCTGCAGCACAAGGCGCAGGCCAACCTAGCCGCCGTGCAGCCGATGATCGAGGACGACTCCAGCCCCATGAACTACTACCGCGCCTACAAGGATATAGAGGCATGGCTGCCGGAGGACGCCATTATCATCGGCGAGGGCGCCAACACCATGGACATTGGCCGCACCCAAATGGCCAACCGCCGGCCCCGCCACCGCCTGGATGCGGGCACCTACGGCACCATGGGCATCGGCCTAGGCTTCGCCATCGCCGCCGCCGTGACCAACCCGGACAAGCCCGTCGTCTCCGTGCAGGGAGACAGCGCCTTCGGCTTCTCCGGCATGGAGATCGAAACCATGGTGCGCTACCGGCTGCCGGTGAAGATGGTGGTGCTGAACAACGGCGGCATCGGCGGCGGCGTTGGCCCGCTGAAGGAGGGCGCCAGAGTGCCGCCGCCCATCCTCACCTACGGCGCCCGCTATGATGGGATGCTGTCCGCCCTAGGGGGCAAAGGCCTGTACGTGGAGGACCCGGCGGACCTGCGCAGCGCCCTCGATGAGGCTATGGCCTACGACGGCCCGGCGCTGGTGAACGTGCCCATCCACCCCCGGGCGGGGCGCAAACCGCAACAATTCGCTTGGCTGACCACCTAGCTGGCAAGTGGCATCAAGGAACCTCTGAACAGGTCCCGGGAGCTCAGAGAAGTCCGGAAGACCTGACGGCAAGGTGCGGCGAAGCCCTGTGGCGGGCGCCACACAATGAGCCGCAACACCGCCAGCGCGGCCTCTCGGCCCTCCCAAAAAGGCGAACGCGACCTGTTCAGAGGTTCCTCAAGGGCCGCAACGATTGCGGGGACATCGTCGTCTCTCTACAAGTTGCACCATGGAACCTCTGAACAAGTCCCAAAAGCCCTGAGAAGTCCAAAAGACGTGACGGCAAGGTGTGGCGAAGCCCTGTGGCAGGCGCCACATAAAAGCTGCAACACCGCCAGTGCAGCCTTTAGGCCCTCCGAAGGACGCCCCGCTGTGGGCGGACTGTGGAATTCCCGCCGCGCTGGGCAGGAACAACATTCGGTGACTGGTCAAGCAGCTTGGCGCGACTTGCGGGCTACCCTGAAGTGGCGGCGGCGCGCCCCGGCGTTGGCAGCACCGTCACCGGCATGTCCTGCGGCTCCAGGCCCAGGTTGATCAGCACTTTGGACATACCCAGGAACAGGCCAACGCCGAAGGCGAGCTCGACGATTTCCGCTTCGCTGAAGTGGGCCTTGAGCCCCTGCTTAGTCTGCTCATCCAAGCTGTCCGGCAAGCCGATGAGGGCGTCCGTGAAGGCCAGGGCAGCGGTCTGCGCCGATGGCAGCACATCTTGGTAGCCGTCCTGAACCAGCGCCACCTGCGCTTCCCCAAGCCCCGCCGCACGGGCGGAGTCAAACCGCACCTGGCGTCAGTAGCCGCAATCCGTGATGCGGGCGTTGCGGATGCGCGTCATCTCCTTAAGGCGCACATCGAGCACGCCGTTTTGCCAGAATTCAGCGTACAGGTCCGCAAACAGGCTGGCGGTTTCCGGCAGGTGGGCCAACACCGAAGCGAAGTCCGACGCCCGGCCAGGCACGGCGGACGCTATTCTGGGTTTCTTGGACAACAGCGTCCTCCTCTTTGTTCTACGCCATGTTCTACGCCAACGCACCGCCGCGCAACGACGGCTGGGGCTGTGGAGCGACCTTGCCGGACACCGCAAAGGCCAGCTTCCAGCGACAGCTGACGTCAAAAAAAGCCAGCGCGATCAGCAGCGCCACAACGCCCTTGGCGGCGAAAGCAGCCTCCGCCGCCGCCACCTGGGCATCGCTGATCGAATGGTGTTGGAAGGGAAACCGCTCCGCCAGCGCCAAGGCCGCCTGCTCATCGGCAGGGAACGGCGAAAAGTCTCCCTGCGCAAGAGCCGCGGCCTCCCCTTCGGTCAACACAACCCCGGCATCGCGCACCCGCCACTCCTGTTCGCAGCCATGAATGGCCGCAATGCGCAACCGGCATAGCTCCAGAACGCGGTGCGGCACGGCTTGCGACCGCCAAAGCGAGCGGTAGAACGCTTGGTAACGGTCCAGAAGCGCCGGACGGTGGCCCAACACCCCTTCCAAGGACGGCAAACCCTCAGCCGCGGCGATCCAACTCACCAGTCCTGCACCCCTTTTTGCCTTACTTGGCAGTCAGCCGCCTTCCGCCGCCCCGCCCATCATCGCGTCGAAGTCCACATCCTTGATGTGCTGATGGAAGGACCAGCGATGGCCTTCCGGGTCCAACGCACTGTACACCCGGTCGCCGTAAAACTGGTCGGCCGGCGCCTCGATGATTTCCGCGCCGGCCGCCTTGGCGCGCTTGAAGTGCGCGTCCACATCGTCCACATAGATTGTCAGAATCGCGGTGACGAGGCCGGCGTTCTTGGGCGAGGTCATCTTGGCCGGGGCGTATTCGCTGGCCAGCATGAGCGTTTCGCCAGCGTGGTGGAGTTCGGCGTGACCGATCTTGCCGCCCTCCATCGGAATCAGCAGCCCCTGCTCAAACCCGAACGCCCGGCAGAGAAACTCGATGGCGGCGGGTGCGTCGGCATAGGAAAGATAGGGGACGATGTGCTGGCAGTTCTCCGGGGGATTGCGGACCACTTGCTGCCTCCTGCTTGGCGTCGGCGCGCCCCAAGGGCAACGCCCTTGCGAAAACCCAATATGCGCTGATGGCACAGTATAACAATAACATCGGCGCCCGGTCCCTTCCGCCGAACATGCCCAGCCCCTAGGGAACCTCTGAACAAGTCCCGGAAGCCCAGAGGAGCCTAAGGGGCGTGATGGCAAGGCGCGGCGAAGCCATGTGGCTTGCCCCCCACACAATGAGCCGCAACACAGCCAGCGCGCCCTTTAGGCC
>CAYGBY010000226.1:0-5330 GCA_964348115.1 uncultured Pseudomonadales bacterium | reverse complement strand
TATCAGGGGCATTCCGCCGTCATTCAACTACGACTCATGCAATATCCGGGCTAGGCACCATCCAGCGGAGGCGGCCCATTGGCGCAACCAAGCGGTCAAGGCCCCGGTCAACGGCCAAGGAGCAACTACGGGTCGTAGCCCTGCTCGTTGTGCATCACCAAGGAGGAAATGGCAGCCGCCTCGCAAAAACAGGCGCTACAGGTCGTAGCCCCGCTCGTTGTGCATCACCAAGTCCAGCCCGCTCTGCTCCTCGTCTTCGGAAACCCGGTTGTCCAGCAGGGCGCCGGTGACCTTGAGAATGACGAAGGTGGCAAGGGCCGTGTAGCCTACGGTCGCCAGCACACCGATGGCCTGCACGCCAAGCTGGCTGGTCAGGGTGGCGCCTTCGGAACCATAGCCCTGACCGCTGAAAATCCCGATGGAGGCGCTGGCGAACACGGCGGTCAGCAGGGTGCCCAGCATGCCGCCAACGCCATGCACGGAGAAGACATCCAAGGAGTCGTCTATCTTCAATGACCGCTTGATGTAGTTGGTGGCCACGAAGCACACAAACCCCGCGGCGATGCCGATGACCAAGGCGCCGGCCGGGCCGACAAACCCGGAAGCCGGGGTGATGGTGCCCAACCCCGCCACCATGCCGGTGACCGTGCCCAAGGCGCTGGGCTTGCCGAAGCGCACCCACTCGCACAGCATCCAAGTGAAGGCGCCGGCGGAGGCGGAAAGATGGGTGGCCAGCATGGCCATGGCCGCATCGCCGTTGGCCGCCAAGGCACTGCCGCCGTTAAAGCCGAACCAGCCCACCCACAACATGCCGGCGCCCGCCATGGTCAGGGTCATGTTGTGGGGCGGCATGGGCTGCCCCGGAAACCCGCGACGGTTGCCCAGCACCAAGGCGGCGACGATGGCGGCCACGCCGGCGGTGATGTGCACCACCGTGCCCCCGGCAAAGTCCATCAGGCCCATCTCGCCCAGCCAGCCGCCGCCCCAAACCCAATGGCAGATGGGCGCGTAGACCAGCAGCAGCCACAGAGCGCTGAAGGTCAGCATGGCGGAGAAGCGCATCCGCTCCGCAAAGCCGCCTACGATCAGGGCCAGCGTGATAATCGCGAAGGTGAGTTGAAACAGGGCAAATCCGGATTCCGGAATGCTGCCGGACAGGGTGTCTTCACCAACACCGGCAAACAACGCCTTGCCCAAACCGCCGATGAAGGCGTTGCCGTCAGCAAAGGCCAAGCTGTAGCCAACCACCAGCCACAAGATGGACACCAGGCAGGTGATGGCGAAACACTGCATCAGAACGCTCAGCACGTTCTTGGTGCGCACCAACCCGGAATAGAACAGCGACAGCCCAGGTATGGTCATGAACAGCACCAAGGCCGTTGCGGTCAATATCCAGGCCGTATCGCCTTGGTCCAATCCATCCGCCGCCCAACCCGGCGCGGCAAACAGGCACAAACCCAGCGCCCCCATCCAACGCATCATGTTAATTCCTCCCTGTATTCAGGTTGCAAGTTTTGCTGCAGGCCGAGCTGGCCGCCCAGATTCCCAGTCAGGAACGGCAGGTTACCCGAAAGCCTAGGGCTGCGCCACCTTCACGCCCGCCCCGCCGCGACCAAACGAAGACTCCCCCAACCACTGGCGCAAGCCCCACCAAGCCCCCAGAGCATCGCAAGCGCACGGGCGACGCCGCCAACCCCAGCCGCAACTGCGCAATTCCGTAGCTGAAAAGCAACAACATTCTGCAACACAGCGGGCAGGGTGGAATCCCGCCCCAAAATGGGAGAAATTTGCAAGGAAGTTTTCCATGGCGCAGACTTGCATGGAAGTATCGGTACTGGCTAAGTCAGGACCACCTCAAAGCGTTCGCTCTTGAAAGAAAATTTCTAAAAAGTCATTAGATGCCGCAGAATATTGCGGAATCTTCCGAAAAATATTCATAAACCATCTATATAGGGCTTGGCCGAGGGCTGGTGGACGACTGTGGGATGGTCCTGACTGGCTCAGCGGCAATCTCCCTGTGCATCAGCACACCAGACGCCAAGGTGAGAACTGCTGGGGAACCTCTGAACAAGTCCCGGAAGCCCGGAGGAGCCTAAAGGGCGTGATGGCGAGGCGCGGCGAAACGGTGAAGCCGCATGGCAGGCGCCACACAATAGCCGTCTGCTGGATGCCGCCCACAGGCTGGCCGCAGCGCCGCCGTGAAGCCCTGTGGCAGGCGCCACACAATTAGCCGCAACACCGCAGGCGCACCCTTTGGGCCTTCCCGAAGGGCGTCCCGCGGCAGGCGGAGTGCGGCATTCCCGCTACGCTGCGGGTCGCCTTCCCTTGGCCACAACGCCATCTCCGCCCGCAAACAGCGGGGCGCTGGGCGAACGCGACCTGTTCAGAGGTTACCTAGGCTGCGGCCTGATCCGCCAGCACGTCGGCAACGCAGGCGGTAAGCTTGTGGGCGGTGGCCAGATGCAGGAACTCGTTGGGGCCGTGGGCGTTGGAGTTCGGCCCCAGCACGCCAGTGACCATGAACTGGGCTTCGGGGTAGGCATCGCCCAGCATCTTCATGAACGGAATGGTGCCGCCTATGCCCATGTACATGGCGGACCGGCCAAAGCGACGGACGGAGGCCTGCTCCAGGGAGGCCTTCAGCCAAGGCGCCGTCTGCGGCGCGCACCAGCCGGTTTGCGGCTCATCCAGCGCAAAGCGCACTTTGGCGCCATTGGGCGGGTCCGCCTCCAGCAGCGCCTTGATACGCTGTCCGGCCTGTGCGGCGTCCATGGCCGGCGGCAAGCGAAACACCAGCTTGGCGGCGGTGCCGGGACGCAGAATGTTGCCGGCATCCTTTATGGGCGGCGCACCAGCCAATCCCACAGTGGCCAGGCTCGGCCGCCACGTGTTGCGGATGAGCAACTCCTCCATGTCCTCGCTGTCCGCTCCCGCCCCCTCCACCCAAGGGAAGCGCGCCACGACGCCCTGCCCGAGCACTGCGGCGGCGGCCTTTAGCTCCGCCTTGGCGGCGGCCGGAACTTCAGTGCGCAGGCTGGAATGCAACTCTCCGCTGGCGGCGTTCTCCACCCGTTCCAGCAGGCTGCGCAATAGACGGAAAGACGAAGGCACAATGCCGCCGGCGGCGCCGGAGTGCTGGCCTTCCGTCAGTATGTCGACGCTGAGGACGCCGGACAACGCGCCGCGCAAGGAGGTGGTCAACCAAAGCTGATCATAGTTGCCGCACTCCGCATCCAAGCAGATGACCAAATCCGGACGACCGATGGCTTCCTGCAGCGCCTCGACATGGAAGGGCAGGTCGACGCTGAGGCTTTCCTCGCAGCCTTCAATGAGCACGACGCAGCGCGCATGGGGCAAACCGGCTTTCTGCAAGGCCATGATGGCGGTCAGGGAGGCGAACAGGGCATAACCGTCATCAGCGCCGCCGCGGCCGTACAGCTTGCCGTCGCGCAGCACCGGACGCCAAGGCGCAAGACCCGGCGCCCAGCCAGTGAACTCCGGCTGCTTGTCGTAGTGGCCGTACAACAACACGGTGCCTTGGGCGCCGCCAGAGGCTGGTATCTCCAAAAACAGTAAAGGCGTACGGCCGGGCAAACGGTGGATCTGCCGCCTGTGCTCGGCCAAGGGCTGCTCTTGGCACCAGGCATCGAGCAATTTAACGGCCTTCTCCATATGGCCGTGCCGCTCCCAATGCGGGTCAAACGCCGGGGATTTGTTGGGGATGGTGATGTATTCGCGAAGCGTCGGCAGGATGCTGTCATGCCAATGCCGGTCGATGAACTTCTGGGTGTCGTCCGCTTGCACCGATCGCTTCCCTTGCAGTCCAGACAGGCCGTCAAGGCTAACTGCCCAAGATCCGAAAGCCAAGCCCCAAATGCGGGGGGTTGCGCACCGAACAGTGAAGTTGGACGCCAAAACGAGAATTGCTGGGATCCCACGGGGCAACTTGTCGGAAACCGCGCCATGCGCTAGCCTCAGCGGCCAGAGCATTTCACAAGCGAGGTGGCGGCTGTGTCCATGACTGGGCGGTGTTTGTGCGGGGCGGTGTCATTCACCGCGCAGGATGTGAAGACGGGCGTGGAGATCTGTCATTGCGGCCAATGCCGGCGCTGGTCCGGCGGCCCCATTCTGGCCACCCATGCGGGCAGCGTCGAATTCACCGGAGAACAGCATATACGCCGCTACGACTCATCCGCCTGGGCCCGTCGCGGGTTCTGCGCACAGTGCGGATCCAACCTGTTCTACCAGCAGAAAAAGTCCGGCGCCTATTCCATCTGGCTTGGGGCCTTCGACGATCAGTCGCCCTTTCGGGTCAACGAGGAGATCTTCATCGATGAGAAGCCGGACAGCTATGAATTCGCTGGCGATCATCCCCGCCTGACCGGACCCGAGGTCATGGGCGGCGCCAGCTAGGGCCGGCTGACCAGCCCGTCAAACGCGGCCAACACTGGCGTCGCCCTGGCGCATCTGGACCAGGCAGCTTGGCCCCCGCCCGCATATCGGCCCAGCACCCAAGGATGGCGAGACTTGACGCAACGGTCCCACTGTTGCGCGGCGCAGTCTCGCAGTCTATTGGGGCTGAAGTTCGACCTTGAGGGTTTGCGGCGGGTCGCGAAGCGCCAATTCGATATGGAAGGCCTCCGCCGATGGGCGGCTGTAGATTAGGCTGCGAAAGGCGTTGTTTTCGTTTTCCGGCACGAAATGCGCCCGGTTGTCGCCAATTTCCGCCAGAATGAGCTTCTGCGGGCCGGACATGCGCGGCGCGAAGCTTTTGCTCCACTGCTGCAGGCGGAAAACCAAGCTGCCGTCAACCTCCTCGATGACGATGAGTTCCACCATCTCCGTCTCATCGCCTTGGATCATGCGCACGGCCGCGGACATGGTGCCGCCTGCTGGAGGCAGCCAAGTTTCCTGCAGGATGCCGCCACCCTCTACGGTACCCACCCAGGAACCAGCCATCCAAGCCAGATCAGTGATCTTGGCGGCGGCTGGCGCATCCTGCGCGAACGAGACCTGCGCCATCGCCAACACGGCGACGGCCGCGAGAAGTTTCATCGCATTCATGGCTGACAGGCTATCACAGTGCGCCGAAGAACCCCACCGGATCGACAGCGATTCTCATTATGGCTATCAGCCCCGCCACAGAAAGGGTTTGCCGGTCGATTTGGCCCAAATTAAGCCGGAAATGCGCAGTGTTGCGCGCCAAACAGCGAAGTTGGACGCCAGAATGAGAATTCCCGCCGCATCCACCAAGGCCATCCCAAAGTCGTACACGAGCCCTAGGGAACCTCTGAACAAGTCCCGGAAGCCCAGAGGAGCCTAAAGGGCGT
>CAYGBY010000225.1:0-5354 GCA_964348115.1 uncultured Pseudomonadales bacterium | reverse complement strand
GGAGAAAAAACGGCTCCCGGCAGGGCCAACCCAGATAGTGCTAACAGGCCCTAGACATGATGTTTTGACCTTCGCGACCGCGGTGGGGCGCCAAGCAACCTGATAGAATTTGTGTCCCTTGCCCCGCAGGCCGGGTGGGGGCAGGCGACCATCCACTAATTTGACGGAAGGAGGAGCAATGCGCATTGGAATCATGATCGGCGCGGACGGCGCCAATCGGGACTTGGACGGCGTCATCGCCGTGGTCAAGCAAGCGGAGGCGGCGGGGCTGGACAACGCTTGGCTCGCCAACATATTCAGCTTTGACGCCATCACCACGCTGGCGCTGGCTGGCCGGGAGACGCAACGCATTGGCCTAGGCACGGCCGTCACGCCGAGCTATCCGCGCCATCCCACGGCCATAGCCCAGCAGGCGCTTACCGCCCAAGCCGTTTGCCGGGGACGCTTCACGCTGGGCATCGGGCTTTCCCACAAACTGGTCATAGAGGACATGCTGGGCCTTTCCTATGCCCGCCGGGCGACGCACATGCGGGAGTATCTCGAAGTGCTGATGCCCCTGGCGCGGGGCGAAACGGTCAACTTCAATGGCGAGGAATACCGTGTGCATGGGCTGGCTATGGATATCCCAGGCGCCCGGGGGCTGGAGGTGGTGGTTGCCGCTCTGGGCCCGGCCATGCTGAAAGTGGCCGGGGCGTTGGCGGACGGCACCAACACCTGGATGGTGGGGCCGAAAACCATGGCGCAGCATATAGTGCCGCGGTTGACCGAAGCGGCTGAAGCCGCCGGCCGCCCGGCGCCCCGGGTGGTGGCCGGCTTCCCCATCGCCCTGACCAGCAAGCCCGATGACGCCCGCCAGGCAATCGGCAAGGTCCTGACCATCTATGGCCAACTGCCCAGCTACCGGGCCATGCTAGATCGGGAAGGCGTCAAGAATCCGCAGGACTTGGCCATCTTGGGCGATGAGAACCTGCTGCGCGGGGAAATCATGCGCTTGCAGGATGTCGGCGTCACTGATTTCAACGCGGCCATCGTGGACGTGGAGCCCGGCGCCTACGATCGCACCCTGGAGTTTCTGGCAGGCCTGAAGGGGCAGGGCGCCCATTGAGCCGCGATGGCCGCGCTGCGGCCTTTTTGGTCGCGGACATTGGCGGCACCAATGCCCGGTTCGCCTTGGCGGACAGCCAGGGTCTCGGCCGGCAGATAGTGCTGCCCACCAAGCAGTTCAGCACGGCGCAGGCGCTGTTGCGCGAAGCGTTGCTGGCCTTGGGCGCCCCTTCCCCACAGGCCGCCTGCCTAGCTGTGGCCGGTCCCGTGCATGGGGGCGCGGTCACCGTGACCAACGGCGGCGGCTTGCGGCTTGCCGAGGCCAGCTTGGCCCCGCTGCTCGGCTGTCCGGTGCGCATCGTCAACGACTTCTACGCCCTGGCTTTGGGGGTGCCTTTGGCGCGGCGCCTGGAGCGCTTCGGCGGCGGTTCGGGAGATGAAGGCGTGAAGGCCGTCATCGGCCCGGGCTCCGGCCTGGGGATGGCCGCCTTGGTGCCCCAGGGTGATGTCTGGCTGCCCTTGGCCTCGGAAGGGGGACACGGGGACTTGGCGCCGGGCTCCCCATTGGAAAGGGAACTGCTGGGCGTTCTGCAGCGACGCCACAGCCACGTTAGCTGGGAGACGGTGCTATGCGGCCAGGGCATGGTGCGCCTGCACGAAGCTGTTGCGGAACTTTGGGGCGCCCCGGCGCAGGCGTTGCAGGCCCATGAGATCAGCACCCGGGGCGTCAGCCTTGAAGACCCTGTCTGCCATCAGACCCTGGAGGTCTTTTTCGCCTTGCTGGGCGCCGCTGCGGGTAATTTGGCCCTGACCCTATGCGCCACCGGCGGCGTCTACATTGGCGGCGGCATCGTCCCGCAGCTAGTGGAATTCGCCCGCACCAGCCCCATGCGCCGCCGTTTCGAGGAGCGCGGCGAGCTAAGCGAATTCGCCGCGAACATTCCCCTTTTTGCACTGCTGGATCCCTCGCCCGGGCTGCAAGGCGCCTTGCAGCGCCTGCTGGCGCAAAATTGAACCGGCGCGTTGGCGAAGGCGCTGCCTCCGCCAGCCAGCCCAAAACAACCGCCATCTTCGAGGATCGTGCGGCGGACGCCCATATGCAAGGGAGCCTGTAATATGGCTGCTGGAATCCCCCATATTAAAGGGCGCCTTTACTATGGAGATGTTAAGAGGCCACGCGGAGGCGCTCCTTCATGAGGGAAGAACACTCCATAACGCCTGTTCGCGCAGGCTGCTGCAGATTTACCTCGCACGAGAGCACCGCACTCGATTGATATCTGCGGCATCGAGCGAAAGGGATCCGCACGGCGATCAAGGAGGTTCGGCCGGGCCAAGTTCGAGAAGTTCCTTTGCACGATCCAACCCAAGGCCGCTGAAGCCCTGGCGCTGGCGGATGACGACCCGGCTTGGCGCAAGTTCCTGGCGCGGCGGTCAGCCTTGGGCAGCCGGATACAGATAGTCCCGGGTGCGGGGCACGGCGTCGTTGTGCTTGCCCAGCAGCCATTGGAAGACAACCAAGCTGGCTGCTTCAAAAGCCGTTTGGCTGGCCACCAGGTAGAATTCCCACATGCGGCAGAACCGTTCGCCCTTGCTTTGCGCAAAGGCGCTGCGCCTGCGTTGGAAACGCTCATTCCAAGCCTGCAGCGTTTGCGCATAGTGGCCCCGCAGCACTTCCACGTCGGCGGTGACCAGCCCGCTGCGCTCCACCGCCGGGGCGATGTCAGACAGGGATGGAATGTAGCCGCCAGGAAAGATGTGGCGGCGAATCCAGGGATTCACCGGCGTCGGCGGCGCCTTGCTGCCAATGGTGTGCAGCAGGGCTACGCCGTTTCTGGTCAGAAACCCGGCCACCTTGGTGAAGAAGGTGTTGTAGAAGCGCTTGCCGACATGCTCGAACATGCCCACGGACACCACCCGGTCATATTCGCCGTTGTGCTGGCGGTAGTCCTGCAGTGCGAACGCCACCTGGTTGCCCAGACCGCGCTGCTGCGCCCGCTCCTGCGCCACGCGCAGTTGTTCGGCGGACAGGGTCAGTCCGGTTACCGTCACGTCGTGGCGCTCCGCCAAGTGCATGGCCAAGCTGCCCCAGCCGCTGCCAATGTCCAGCACCTTCTGTCCGGCGGATAGATCCAGCTTGGCGGCGATGTGCCTGCACTTGGCTGCCTGGGCTTCCTCCAGGCTCATCCCAGGTTGGGGGAAATAGGCGCAGGAGTAGTGCATGTCCGCATCGAGGCAGGCGCGGAACAGGGCTTCGTCCAAGTCATAGTGATGGCTGACGTTGCGTCGGCTGGCGGCGACGTTGTTCCAGGAGCCCAACAAGGCCCACAAAGGGTTCAGCCAATGGCTGCCGCCCAGATTGGCCTCGATGTTGCGGCGCAGGATGGTCAACAGGTCGTGCAGGCTGCCTTCTGTGATGTCCCAGCCGCCATCCATGTAGGTTTCGCCCAAGTTGAGCTGCGGGTTGCGCAGCATGGCCCGCCAAGCGCCGGGCTGGTTCAGCCGCCAAGCGGCGTATGGCGTTCCGTCGCCGTAGGTTGTTTCCCGCCCATCCGGCGCGACCACCTTCAGCCGGCCTTGGCGGATGAACCTTTCAAGCAAGTCGCTGTTCACCTGTGCGCCTTCTTCCCCACCGGCTGGATTCTACCGGCTTTGAAAGCCCAGGGGCCAGAACACAGCTGACATTCAGGCTAGCGGACCTCCGTAGCTTGCCTGAAATGCTCGATCAGGACGGCGGTGATGTCCGCCAGCAAGGGTTCGGGCAGATCGTGGCCCATCTTGTCGAAGATCTTGATGTTGCCTTTGGCTAAGGCTTTGGCCGTGTCTTCCCCGGCCGCCAAGGGCACCAATGGGTCGGCGTTGCCGTGGATGACCAAGCCGGGGATGGGCAGTTTGGCCAAGGCTGTGCGTCGGTCCGGCTGGTGCATGATGGCCAGCAGTTGGCGGGCGAAGCCGTCGGCGGAGAAGCCTCTGTCCACCGCCTGTTCGGAAAAACGCGCCAAGCCTACGGACAGGGAGTCGTAGTGCGGGCCGCCCACCACGCGCCAGCCCTGCTGGTATTGGGCGATGGCCTGCTCGCGGTCTTGGGGACGGTCCACAATGAAGGCGGCTAGGGCCTCCGCGTCGCGTCCGGGCAGGTTCGGATTGCCGCTGCCGGACATGATCGAGGTCAGGCTGAAGCAGCGCCCGGGATGTTCGATGGCCAAGGTCTGGGCGATCATGCCGCCCATGGACAGGCCCACGATATGGGCGCCGGCTTGGCCGAGGTGGTCCAGCAGCGCCACCGCGTCCCCAGCCATGTCGCTGAGCCCGTAGGGGGGCGGGTAGGCGGAAAGATCCGCTAGGTTGGCGACGATTTCCGCCACCCTGGGCGCTGGCGCCGGAAACAGGGACGACATGCCCATGTCCCGATTGTCCATGGCGATGACCCGGTAGCCGGCCTCAGTGAGAAAGTGGATGAACCTTGGCGGCCAGTGAATGATCTGGCATGACAGGCCATGCAAAAGCAGCACTGGCGGGTCGGCCCGCGCCCCCCACTGTTCATAGTAGAGATGCAAATCTGCGTGGCGGAAGGTCGGCATGACGAAAGATTGGCTGGAATTCCGCCGATCATAGCACCTTCCCTAGTTGGCGACGCCGAACGGACAGCTTGATCCCGATCTCCTGATAAGGGCGATGCCGGAATGATTTGTCGCGGTTGGCGGTGCGTTTTGGATCAAGCAAGGATTTCAGGGGGGGCGCTGAGGCGCATCCCGCTCAGGAATGGATGCCGAAGGAGATGTGGGACACCGGTGCCAAATCGAGCGGAAAGAACCCCCTTCGGCGCTCCATAGGCGGCCCGGCGGGGCCGTCCACGCCCATGCCGGACACCCGTCACCCACTCCGGTTGGCCAATCCCTCTGACCTACGTGAGCATGGGATCGCCCTGAGGGGATCCCCTCAGGAGGCATTTGTTCTCATTGGGAACATATGCGAAGCCGAATTGCGGCCCCAACTCAACCAGAGGGAGAGGGAGGCCCAACCTGGCTTGGCTACTGTGTTTTCGTAAGGACGCCGGCGCCGTTGGTGACCAAGGAGTTGTTGACGTTGGCGGAGCCCTGGTTGAGCATGTTCTGCACCTCCAGGACGCCGTCGGACAGCAGGTCGCAGCGGCCGCGGCCCGTCTCCCAGCCGCCGTCCAGGGCTTCGCCGATCTCGTTGCTGTCGTAAACCTCAAGGCCCCCGGCGGCCACCACGCCCAGTTCGCCGAAGTGGCTTGCGCCGGACTGGTCCCGGCAGCTTGCGAACACGCTGCAGTCCGTGGCGCCGGCGCA
>CAYGBY010000224.1:0-5457 GCA_964348115.1 uncultured Pseudomonadales bacterium | reverse complement strand
GCATCCGAGATCAACGCAACGTCCTGTCCATCCTGCAGACGGGCAAGCAGGCGCTCCACCGTTCGCGCTTCATTGTGCTCGTGCAGTGACAGCATCCTGCCCTCACCTAATCCCAAATGTCTCAACAGGGCGCGGCTGCGTCTGGTATCCTCAGCGGCTATTGTCTGCGCCTGCCCAAGTATTTTCGCGGCTCTAAGTGTGATGTCATCAAGGTTCCCAATGGGCGTTGCGACAACGTGGAGGCACCCGGGCATGGCGTATCCCGCATTGCAGCCAAAATCTCCCGGAACATACCGGCATCGGGGCGGCAAAGCCATCCCCGCCGTGCGGACGGCCCAGCCTCTCGCCAGTTGGCTGGCCCCAAGGCGCCAGATCACCAGACATGCCATCGCCAGCCGCAGCCGCCATGACTGTTGACGAGAAGGCCCGGCTTCAGGGCGCTAGATCACCAGATATGCCATCGCGCCTTGGTGGGCAGGTCGACGCCCATGCGCACCCAGGGACGACCGACAAACGGGGGCGCGGCCAGGGCGGCCGCCGCTGGCGGCAACCATCAGCATCGGCCGCCAACGCGCTGAAATGGAGCAACAGTCGGCGGCTCATCAAACGGCTGGCCGCCATATGGGGGCTAAGCATCCTGCTTGGCTGCGAAAGCACCGGGCCGCCACCCGCCAGCCCGTCCGCAGCGGAAGCGGCGGCGGCCGGGCAGACGCGCCGGCAAACCCAAGACGCCCAGGCTGCACAGGCGCAGCGCCAACTGGGCCAAGCCGAGGCGCACATCGCAGCAGGCGCATGGCAAGAAGGCCTTGCCGCCCTGCGGGCGCCGGCCGTGCTGGCCCAACTCGCCCAGGCGAGCGTCCCCCAAGATTTCAGCGAGCGGCTTTGGCGGCTTACTGGGGCAATGCCTTGGGCGCAAACAAAGCGCCTGGCGACACTGCCATCCGATGCAGACGGCAGCCAAGGCTTGGGCGCTAAACGGCTGGCCGCCATCTGGCCCTTGCGCGCCGCCATGGACCAAGCCCTTTCCACCAGCGACCAGGCGATGCGCTTCCAGGCTTGGCGCGGCCAATGGCCTGCGCATCCCTTCGCCAGCCGCCCCCCGGACTCTCTTCTGAGGTTGCTGCAGCGCCCGCCGGCGCCTCGGCGCGTGGCTTTGTTAACGCCCCTGAGCGGCCCGCTGGCCCAAGCCGGCCAAGCCGTGCGGGACGGCTTCATCAGCGCCTATTTGCAGGATCCAGCCGCAGCCAAACCCGAAGTGCTGCTCTACGACACCGCCGCCGCCGACATCGCCACGCTCCTGACCCGCAGCCGCACGGACGGCGCGGCCTTCATTGTGGGGCCTTTGGCCCGCCTGGAAGTGCAGAGTTTACGCAATCTGCAGCCCAAGGCGCCGGTTTTGGGCCTGAACTACCCCGAGGCCGGGACGCACGCCAGCTTCCGCGCCTTGGGCCTGGCCATTGAGGATGACGCCGCCACCATCGCGCAACGCTTGCGCAATGAAGGCCACCGACGGGTGCTGATCATCCGCAACGCCCAGAACTGGGCCGCCCGCGGCGCCAACGCCTTGGCTGAAGCTTGGCCCCACCACTTGGAGCAGCAGACCTTCACCGACATCAAGGCATTGCCCGAATCCGTCGGGGTCGCCGTTGGGGTGGCCGCCAGCGAGCAGCGCCACGCGCGCATGGAGCGCTTGCTAGGGACCGAGCTTAAATTCGTGCCCCGGCCCCGGGCGGATCTGGACGCCATAGTCGCATTCGTGGACCACCTGCAGGCCCGCGCCCTGGCGCCGGCGTTGCGGTTTCACTTCGTGGCCGGGCTGCCCGTTTACGCCAGTTCCCAAAGCACGCGCAGCCTGCAGGGTAACGGTGTTGCGGCCGGGATTGCGGATCTGGAAGGCTTCCGCATCGCCCAACTGCCCTTCCAGCTAGACCGCGGTCTACTGCGGGAAGCCTTGAGCCAGGTCTTCAAGCCCCAGACGGCCAACCAGACGGCTTTGTTCGCCTTGGGGTTGGACGCCTACCGCCTGTTTGACCACTGGCCGCTGCTGCGGGCCGGCACCGTACTGCAGGGCGCCACCGGCATGTTGCATGTGGGGTCGGATGGCCGCATCGGGCGCACCCTGGCCTGGGCGGAAGTGGTGAACGGCCAGCTGCAGGCGCACACTGGGGCGGCTGTGCAGAAGTGAAGCGTCACCAGCGCACAGCGAAAACGGGGCAACCGGCCAAGCCGAACCACGCGGGCCAAAGCGGCCCGCTGGCGAAGCCAGATCCGGCGGCGAAGCTGCGCCTGCGGCCACAGCCGCCAGCCGGGCGGCAGCGCACCGCCCGGCAGGAACATGGCCGTCAGGCGGAGGAGCGGGCTTTAGCCCATCTGCGCCAGCATGGCCTAGTGCTGATCGCCCGCAACTTTCACAGCCGCTTTGGCGAGCTCGACCTCATCATGCGCCAAGCCGAGGTGCTGGTGTTCGTGGAGGTGCGGGCGCGCCGCAGCTCCGGCTTCGCCTCTCCTGCGGACAGCATCGACAGGCACAAGCAGCGTCGTCTGGCCTTGGCGGCGTCAAACTTCCTGCGGGCGCGGCCCCGCTATGCCCAACTGCCCAGCAGATTTGACGTGGTCTGCGTCATCGGGGCAGACTCCGCAGCCACCCTGCAATGGATTCCCAATGCCTTTCTGCTCGAAGACTGCTCGGACTTCTAGGCCCCGCCCGCCGGCTCTTGGGCGCCTATTGGCGCTAGGGGCCCTTGGCCTGCTGCTTGGCGCCTGCGCCGCCTTCTCCAGCGACCCCCGGGTGCGTACGCCGGGGGAAATGATCGACGATGAAGCCATCGAGAAGGTGGTGGAGCAGGAAATCCGCAAATCCGACCCTGGCTTCAAAACCGCACACCTCTCCGTAGTCAGCTACGGCGGCATGGTGGTGCTGCTGGGACAAGTCAGCTCCGAGGCGCTGAAGGCCAAGGCCGAGGAGGTGGCCAAGGGCCTTGCCAAGGTGCGCCGGGTGCACAACGAGCTGGGCGTGGGCGGCTCCATCTCCTATATGGCGCGCGGCAATGACGGCATTCTGACCAGCAAGGTCAAGACCCAGCTGATCCGCGCCAAGGGCGTGCCTGGACGCATGCTCCACGTACAGACGGAAAACGGGGTGGTTTATCTCATCGGCAACGTGACCCGCGAAGAGGCGGACCTAGCCGTGGAGGCGGCGCAAAAGGTCTATGGCATCCAGAAGATCGTCAAGGTGATCGACTATCTAGACTAGCCCGACTTCCGCAGCTTAGTTGGGATTTGGGCGAATTTCAGCGTGATGGGGGCTCTGGGCCCAGGACGTCCTAAAGTGTTCGCCCTTGAAGGAAAATGTCTGAAACCTCATTAGATGCCGCAGAATATTGTGGAATCTGCCAAAAAACATTCATAAACCTTCTATATAGGGCTTTGCCGAGGGCTGGTGGAAGACCTTGATGGCCTTGGGGTTCTGGGCCCGACATAGCGCCTTGTTTTCGTTGAATCGGATGGCGTGAAGCTGGCCGTAATGCCGACCCAGGGCCTCCGACAACCAAAATCAATGCCTTGGGCGCGGATTGGCGCTGAGTTGCGGAAGTCGGGCTAGGGCGTGTTGACGCTGATTGGCGTAATGCGCCATGGCGTCCGCACGGTTGCCAGCTGGCTGACCGCTGTAGATACCTCAACCCGGCACGGCTTGCGCCGCCCTGAGCAAGCGGCCCGGCATGGCTCCGGTGTGCTCGCCGTGCTCGTAGGTGACCTCGCCGGACTGAATGGTCATCCGGTAGCCGTCGGCCTCCTGCACTAGGCGCTTGCCGCCGGCGGGGAGGTCGTAGACGATCTGCGGCGCCCGCAGGCGCAGCCTGTCGTAGTCGATCAGGTTGAAGTCCGCCCGGTAGCCGGGGGCAATCACGCCCCGGTCGTGGAGCCCGTAAACGTGCGCGGCATCCTGGGTGAGCTTGTGCACCACGAACTCGAGAGCCATGCGCGGGCCGCGCGTTCTGTCGCGGGTGAAATAGCTGAGCATGTAGGTGGGCACGCTGGCGTCCACCAACACACCGCAGTGAGCGCCGCCGTCCGAAAGCCCGAATACGCTGTTGGGATGCTCGATGGCCCGCCGCTGGCCTTCCAAGTCGCCGCGGTAGCCGCCAAACAGGACCAACAACGGCGTGCCGGCGGCGAGGGTGTCCATGATGACCTCGCGCGGGTCCACGCCACGCGCACGCGCCACCTCCGCTACCGAGTCCTCCGGCCCCGGCTCGTAGCTGAGCGCGGCATCCATCACAAACATCTGATCGTGGTTGGTAATGAAACTCACCGCATCGGCGTTGCGCGGAAGTACGGGCTCTTCGGTGAGCACACGCCGGCGGAATGCGGGATCGGTCAGCGCTGCGACCCGCTCCGCCAACGGACGCCCGTGGATCTCCCGGTAGGCCGGGAACTGGCGCATTGGGTTGATGGTGCCGTCCAAGGTCATCAGGATGGATGCGGGCCGTGCGCCCACCTGCGGCCGCAGATTGAAGCCTTCCGCGTTCAACCGCTCCGACAATGCCCAAAGGTTCCTGGCGCCGGGTCCGGCCAACGGCGTGACGGTGCAGCCTAGGTCGCGGGTAATGCGCTCGATCCAAGCCAGCTCTTCAGGGTCGTTCAAGCTGTCGGAAACGAACTCCATGGTGCCCCGGCCCAATCCTTTAAAGGCGCCGGCCAGCGCCTGCATTTCCGCGCCGGAGGCGCGAGTGCCTGGCACCAAACGCCCCGCACGATCGATGTGGCCGTAAAACCTCGAGGTGGAGAAACCCAGCGCGCCGGCTTCCAACGCCTCGCGGGTGATGGTGCGCATGGCGACCAGATCCGCCGGCGTGGCGTCGTCGTAGCACCGCTCGCCCATGACGTAGTGACGGATCGCCACATGGGGCACCTGGGTGCCCACGTCAACTGTGTAGGGGGTATCGATGGCGTCCAGGTACTCGGCAAAGCTTTCCCAGCCCCAGGGAACGCCTTCGTGCAGCGCGGTGCCGGGAATATCCTCGACGCTCTCCATCAGCGCCACCAACTCGTCTTCCGTGCCGGGTTTGACCGGTGCGAAACCGACGCCGCAGTTGCCCATGACAACGGTGGTGACCCCGTGCCAACTGCTTGGGGTGACCTGCTTGTCCCAACACACCTGCCCATCGTAGTGGGTGTGGATGTCGACGAACCCTGGCGTGAGCAGATCGCCGCCAGCCTCGATTACGCAGCGCGCCTTGGTTGGCGCCGCGCCCGCAGCCAACACCTTCGTGATAACGCCCGCGTCCACGACCACATCGCCGCCGCGCCGCTCAGCGCCCGCGCCATCGATGATGGTGGCGTTGCGAATCACCAAATCATGCATGCCGGCTGCCCCCTGTTTGCCGATCTAGGGCCTATAGGCCCTAGGGAACCTCTGAACAAGTCCCGGAAGCCCAGAGGAGCCTAAAGGGCGTG
>CAYGBY010000223.1:0-5505 GCA_964348115.1 uncultured Pseudomonadales bacterium | reverse complement strand
GGACAATCGTGACTGCCGGGCTTTCCCGCAAGTCGCCCACATCGGCCTTGTAGGCTAAACCGAGACAGGCGACCTGCGGACGATCCAGGCCGTCGCAGGCCGCCAGAACCTGGTTGACCACCCAAAGCGGCTTGGCGTCGTTGACTTGGCGGGCGGCTTGGATCAGGGGGGTCCGTCCAGACGCCGAATGAACCAGGAACCAGGGGTCGACCGCAATGCAGTGCCCGCCAACGCCCGGCCCCGGCCGCAGGATGTTGACCCGCGGGTGTTGGTTGGCCAGTTCTATCGTTTCCCAAGGGTCGAGATCGAGCGCATAGCAAATTAGGGAGATTTCGTTGGCGAAAGCAACGTTGAGGTCGCGGTAGGCGTTTTCCGCGAGCTTGACCAATTCGGCGGTTCTGGCTGTTGTGACCGAACAGGTTCCGCGTACGAAGTGCCGATACAGGGAAATCGCCGCTTGCGCGCAAGCTGGCGTCACGCCTCCGACGGTGCGGTCGTTGTTCACCAGCTCGTCGAGAATGTCGCCGGGGAGGATCCGTTCGGGGCTGTACGCCACGCGGATATCGCTGGCCTCGCCCGCCTCGTGCGGAAAGGAAAGGTCGGGTCGCGCATGGGCGAGCCACTCGCACACCCTGTGCGTGGCGCCCACCGGAGATGTCGATTCCAAGACGACGAGATTGCCGCAGACGAGCACCTCCGCCACGCTGGTCACGGCATCGCGCAAGTGGTTCAGATCGGGGACATGATCCGCTTTGAGCGGCGTGGGCACGGCGATGACGAATGCTTCGGCAGCTACGACTGTCTCCTGCGCCCGCAACCGACCGCTTGCCATGGCCTCATCCAAGAGGGTCGCCAAGTCGGGTTCCGCAATGGGTGTGGCGCCCGAGTTCACGATACGCACCCGGTCTGGGTCGATGTCAACGCCGACGACATTGACGCCCCGCGCCGCCAAGATCGCGGCGGTGGGAAGACCTACGTAGCCAAGCCCAACAACACATACCCGCCGGAAAGGCGCGTCTGCATCCCCTAGATCTTCCAACTTGGACTTAGCCCGCCACTTGCCGGCGCTGTCGGCCGCCCTGTCGTCGGGCAATCGCCATGTCCTTCGCGATACCGCTGCTGGCGTGCCCGTTCCCGTAGGGGATCTGCCTTCGCGCCAAGGCTCTGGTGGCTCGTGCCGTCATGCTCCAATCCCTATCCGACTTCCGCGCTCGCCAAAAAGCACTTCAAGAAAGCATTCTACACGAAGAACCAGGGCCATCCCAAAGTCGTCCACCAGCCCTCGGCAAAGCCCCATATAGATGGTTCATGACTATTCTTGGGAAGATTCCGCAATACTCTGCGGCATTTAGTGACCATTTAGCAATTTTCTTTCAAGAGCGGACACTTTGGGATGGTCCTGGGGCTCTGGGCTGCTGTTCCAACTCAGATACATTTGGCGGCGGCGTTTCGCCGCTACCATTGTGACCCCGACTATGCGAATATTTGACGCATGTGCCGCCACCAATGAAATCGCCATGGCAGAGACCTCCCATATCTACGAAATTCAGAGCTATCCGGAGCAGCGGACGCGGGGTTCCCTGCTTGAAGGGTTCCGCTACACCTCCAGATCCTTCTTCGAACAGGAGTGGGAGGGCATGTGGACCAAGGTCTGGCTGTTGCTGGGCCGCGAATCCGAGCTGCCGAATCCCGGCGACTGGCAGATGGAGCCCGTCGGGCCGGAAGAGATTCTCATGGTTCGCCAGAAGGACGGCGGCGTCAAGGCGTTCTACAACGTCTGCCAGCATCGCGGTAATCCCTTGGTGGAAGGCGAGCGGGGCAATGTGCGCCGATTCGTCTGCAAGTACCACAGTTGGGCGTACATGCCCGATGGCGAACTCAATTTCGCGCCGGACCGGGACGACTTTCCCCAGGGCAACCCGTGCGGCAAGGTCCGGCTTGCGGAGATTGCCTGCGAGACCTTCGCCGGGTTCATCTGGGTCAATATGAACCCCAAGTGCGTCAGCCTGAAGGAATTTCTCGGGCCGATCTGGAATGAATGGCAGTTGCGCGACATCCACACCTGGAAGCGCACCATGGCCAACAGCATGTGGCTGCCGTGCAACTGGAAAGTGGTGCTCGACAACTTCAACGAGTCATACCACGTGCCGACCGTGCACATGGGCGCCACCACCGAGACCAACCGCCAGGAAATTCGCGGCCACATCAACACCTACTTCAAGGAGACCAGGTTCGATCTCTCCGATGAAGGCCACAACCGGATGATTATGGAGGGTGGCTACGGCGTCGGTTCAACCGACAGGGAAGGCAACATTCTTGAGCCGCTGGCGAGCCAGCTACGCTACTGGCAGCTGGACCCGGAAGACTTCAAGGGCGCGCCGGAGAAAACCCGGGCCGCCCTTCAGCAGGCGAAGCGGCGTCTGGGCGCCGGCAAGGGGTTCACGCACTACGACAAGATTCCGGACGAACAGTTCACCGACGCCTTTCATTACACGCTGTTCCCGAATTTCGCCGTATCGCTATGGTCGGACGGGTTCCACTTCCTGCGGGCGCGCCCGCACCGGGACGACCCGCAGCAATGCCTGTTCGACAATTGGTGGTATGCAAGCCCGGCGGCCATGGAATCCGGATTCGAGAACAACCACGGGGGCGCGGATGAGGTGGAGCGCACCCTGCTGGAATTTGGAGACGTGGCATCCATTGGCCGGGGCATCGAGGAAGATGTGCGCGTCTTTGTCACCCAACAGCGCGGGTTCCGTTCTCGTGGGTTCCAAGGCGTGTATCTTTCCCAGCAGGAAATGCGCATCCGGCGCTATCACGAGCTGATCGACGACTACATCGCGGGCAGGTTGCCCAGGTAGGCTCCGCGTCACGCGGCCCCTTGCGGTCCTCTGTCTTAGCAGACGATGACTTCCATAAACATCAATGGCTAAGACGGCGTATGGCGTCCCCTAGGGGAGTCGAACCCCTGTTGCCAGGATGAAAACCTGGAGTCCTAGGCCTCTAGACGAAGGGGACCAAGCGAGCAGCCGCGCATTCTAGGCGGCGCGGCAGTCGGCGTCAACTGCAAATCAGGCAAACAGCGGGGCGCTGGGCGAACGCGACTTGTTCAGAGGTTCCCTAGTGCTCACCGGTGCGCCGCCAGCAGGGCTGCGCCCACCCAATCCCGGGCGAAGTGCTGGGCGGTGCGGCCGTTGCGGGCGCCCCGGGCCAAGGCCCAGCGCAGGGCGGCCGTACGCGCATCTTCATCCCAAAGCACTGCGGCGCCCTGTTGGCGAGCCAGGGCCTCCACCCAGTGGCGCGCCACCGCCAGATAGGCATTCTGGCGAAAAGGGCGGAACGACAGCCACAGACCGAAGCGATCTGACAGGGAAATCTTCTCCTCCACTGCTTCGCTTTGGTGCAGTTCGCCGCCGACGAAGGCGGCGCTTTCATTGTCCGCCATGGTTTCCGGCAGCAGATGGCGGCGGTTGGACGTGGCGTAGATGATCAGGTTGCCGGAGGACTTGAAGATGGAGCCTTCCAGGGCGCTTTTCAGCGCCTTGTAGGAGGGATCATCCGCCTCGAAGGACAGATCGTCGCAGAACAGAATGAACTTGTAGGGCTCTTTGCGCAGCCTTTCGGCGATGTCCGGCAGCGCGGCCAAGTGGGCCTTGTTGACCTCCACCAAGCGCAAGCCCTCGCCGCCAAAGGCGTTCAGCAGGGCGTGGACAAGTGAAGACTTGCCGGTGCCGCGCGCCCCCCACAGCAGGGCGTTGTTGGCCGGCGCGCCCATCAGGAACTGGCGGGTGTTGGTGATGAGGCGGGCCTTTTGGTTGTCTATCGCCAACAGGTCGTCCAGCTTCATGTCGTCCAGGTCGGGGTGCAGGGAGAACCCCCAGTCGAACCTGTCGCCGTGCCAGACGGCTGCCCAATGGGCGCCCCAGTCCACTTTTGGGCGGTCCGGCAACAGCCGCAATAGCCGCTGGACGAGTAGTTCGCAAGCCTGCAGCAAGCCGTTGAAGGGTTTGCCCGGCGTCACTTTCGGGACTTCAGTTGCACCACGTTGTCTGCTTGCCGGCGGTAGATGCGCCGCGCCAAGCCCGGTCCGTCGATGCCGATTTCGCCCGGCTTGAACAGGCGCAGGTCATAGCGCTTGGCGGGCTCTTCGGCATCCGGCGCCAGAATCAGATCATGGCCCTGCAGGCGCCAGCGGCCCTGTTCCTTGGTTGCGCCTTCGCTGAGGACATAGGTGCCGGCGTCGCCGCCGCCCTGGAAGCGCAAGGCGCCGGTTTCGCTGCGCCAGTGGCCGGGCAGATTCAGCTTGCGCAGCCAGGCCAAGCGGTTGCGTCGGGCGCCGCGCAGCCAAAACACTGCGGTCAGCACCGCCGCCGCGACTACCAGGAGCGGAAGCATGGCGTCTGATTCAACATAGCCACTGCCGCTGCGCGCCCGCCAACTGGGCGTCCAAGGTTTGCTCCAGCAGCCGTTCCGCCCGGGTGAGGGAGCGGTCCACGGCCGCGGATTCGGTGGCGATGGCGATGATGGACCATTCGGAGCGTTGGTGGGCATTCTGATGGCCGCTTTCGCAGACGGCTAGGTTGGCGGCTTGGCCCAAACGGCTGCGCAGTCCCTTCAGACGCTGGCGCTTCTCCTTCAAGGAGCGGCAGCCGGGAAAGTGCAGTTGAATGCGGAGCAGGCAGGCGCTGGCCATCGGGTTCAGCCGGCGAAGTCCGCCCTTTCCATTTCATAAAACACCGTGTCCAGGCCGTGCCATTCGCAGCGGCGCAGAAACACCATGCCCAAGCGCTGCATCAGGTTCACCGCCTTTTGGTTGGGGGTGTCCGCCACGGCGATGACGCGCTGGAATCCGCAGTTCTGGAAGCCATGGCGGAGCACCACCTTGGCGGCCTCCGTGGCCAGGCCTTTGCCGGAATGTTCCGGCAGGATGCCATACAGCAGCTCTATGGTCTGTTCGTCCTCAAAGCGCCGATGGCCGCAAAACCCGGCCAGCACCCCAGGCTGGTCGCGCCGCTCTATGGCGAAAAAGCCCGAGTTGCAGGCGGCGAAGAAGGCGCTGCTGCTGTTTACGATCTGCGCCACGCGCTGCCGGGAGATGATGGCGTTGTCCCATAGATAGCGGCGCACGTCCGGCTGCGTCCAGAATGCGTGCAGCGCCGGCACGTCCCCGTCGGCCAAGGGCCGCAAGTTCAGCCGTTGCGTCTGCAGATTCACCATCAAGCCACCAAGGAAACGCACTCCCTTGTACGGGAACGCATCCGTCGCGTCAAACCCAAGGGGCGCACAAGCGATAACGGCAAAGATAGACCGCGCCAACCCAAAAGTCCAGATGCCCAGTGGATGCGGCCAGGCCCATCCCAAAGTGTTCGTCGTGATCGTCCTTGAAAGAAAAATTCCAAAGGGTCATTGGATGCCGCAGAATGCTGCGGAATCTTCAGAAAAATATTCATACATGCCTCTCAACATGCCTCAGCCAATGCTGTTTAATCGTCGGTTCTGGGAGGA
>CAYGBY010000222.1:0-5553 GCA_964348115.1 uncultured Pseudomonadales bacterium | reverse complement strand
CGTTCGCCCAGCGCCCCGCTGTTTGCGGCCGGAGATGGCGTTGCGGCCATGGGAAGGCAACCTGCGGCGCGGCGGGAGTTTCACGGTCCGCCCGCCGCGGGACGCCGTTCCGGAGGGCTTGAAGGGCGCACTGGCGTTGCGGCGCATTGTGTGGGGCTTGCCACATGGCTTCGCCGCGCCTTGCCATCACGCTCTTTAGGCTCCTCTGGGCTTCCGAGACTTGCTCAGAGGTTCTCCAGGCTTGTTCGCCGGCTGCGGATTGCGCCGCGGCGCAACGACGCAGCAACTCGCTTGCGAACCGGGGGGATGTTGCTGGGATTGCTCCTGGCGTTCCCCTGTTGGCCCGACCCAGGGCCGGTGGCGGCGCCGGATGCGCTGCGTTTTTGCGCCGTTTGCCACGGCGTGGAGCTGCGCGGCAATCTGCTGGTGGATGCGCCCAACCTGTCCGTGCTGCCAGCCTGGTATGTGCAGCAACAGCTCATGAACTACAAGAACGGCTTGCGGGCACCTTCCGGCAGTCCCGACTTGCCTGGACGCACCATGCAGCCGATGGCAGCCATCCTGGACGACGCCGGCATCCAGGCGGCGGTGACCTATGTGGACAGCGTGCCGAACCACCGTGCGTCGCCCACCTTGGCGGGCGACGCCCAACGCGGCGCGGGCCTGTACGCCACCTGCAGCGCATGCCATGGCGAACAAGGGGAAGGCAACCAGTCCTTCAACGCCCCACCCCTAGCCGGGCAGAACGACTGGTACTTGGCGCGCCAGCTAGGCAACTACCGTTCAGGCGCACGCGGGGCTACGCCGGGAGATCTGCGCGGCGCCCAAATGCGCGCCTCCATGGGCCTGCTGCGAAGCGACGCGGACATTCAGGACGTAGTGGCCTATATCAGTTCAATGGGCGAGGCGCCCTGATGGGGCAGGCGCCGACGCCCGCAACACCTGCAACGACACCCCGAACACAACAGCGACGATCAACCCAAGGAGCACACCCAATGCGAAAAACCTCAATAACGCTGGCCTGCCTGCTGCTAAGCGCAGCCGTAGCGGCGGACGTCACTCGCCACCCGCTGCCCAACAACTCCACCTTCCCCATCGCCCAGGCGGTGGAGGTGCCCGCCGACGCCACCTTGGTCTATCACAGCGGCACCGTGCCGGCCCCGGCGGACCCGCAAGCCAAGCAGTACAGCCAAGCGTTTTGGGGCGACACGGAAACCCAAGCGCGCTCCGTCTTCACCCGGATGCAGACCTCGCTGGAGAAAATGGGCCTTTCCTTTGGCGATGTGGTGAAGATGACGGTGTTCCTAGTGGGCGTGCCGGAACTGGACGGACATCTAGACTTTGAGGGCTTCATGCGCGCCTACCGGGAGCACTTCGGCACCGAGGCGCAACCCAACCTGCCCGCCCGCTCCGCCGTGCAAGTGGCCGGCCTTGCCCGCCCGGGCATGCTGGTGGAGGTTGAAGTGGTGCTGGTCCGACCCTAACCGCCGCCGACCCTATCCCGCAATCTGGATCAGGGTGGCCAGCGCAGCCACGGCAACTACGAGCATGCCGCCCAGCCTGATGGTGAGATTCTTGCCCAGCAGCTCCAGATCTTGTTTGGTGGCGAAACCCTTGGGGTCGTCCCTGGTCGGAAACCGCTCCAGGTCCGCCTTCGTGGCGAAAGCCTTGATATCCTCCTTGGTCGCAAACCGCTCCAGCTCTGCCTTCGTGGCGACCCCCTTGGGCTCCTCCTTGGTGGGAACCCGCTCCAGTTCCTCCTTGGTGGCGAACCCCTTGAGGTCATCCTTGGTCGGAAACCGCTCCAGGTCCTCTTTGGTCGCGAACCGCTCCAAATCCGCCTTCGTGGCGAACCCCCTGAGATCGTCCTTGGTGGACAGCCTGCTGATTGATGCGCCAAAGCCCTCCTTTGTGACGTAGTGCTCAAGCTGTTTCTGTGTCGCCATGTTGGCCAGCAGGGGGTCAACGAAAAATTCAACTTGGGCGGATGCTTGGGCATCCGCTTGAGCGGCGGGCATCCCTGAGGACTGCAGGCGCTTGGAGAACGCCAAGGTGTCGAATGTTGCGAAAGACATAATGGCCAACTATAGCAGGAGTCGGGGTGCTGAAGGTTGTGGGCATTGTCTGTTTTCTCCGTGGGAGAACGCCTACAGAAAGCAACACAGATCGATCCCCCAGGCACCTCGCCAATCGACCCTGGCCAACCGCCCCGACATGGGATCGGGCAAGCCAAGCGCGCTTAACCCGCATATGGAAACGGCGCGGCGCCAACTATGGCGGCCCGCGCCGTTTGGCATTTCGCTATGCGCCGCGGCTTCGCTGCAGGTGGCTACAACTCCGCACGAAAGCGGAAGTAGTAGAAGCCGCCGTCGAATCCCCAGTGGGTGGAATTGGCGTACTTCTCGCCGCTCCAGTTGGAGAAGTCCGGCCCGGCGGTGTTGTAGCGGGACCTTGGGCCATTGTTGTCGAATACATTGTTGGCCCCGGCGACGACGGTGTAACGCTCGTTGAAGGTGTAGGCCGCCTCCAAGTCAAACACCCAATCGCCATCAAAGCAGTGGTCCTTGCCGCCGCCCACCCCGCAGTCCACGCGGTAGTTGGCGGTGCCGGGCGACCATGCCGGGTCGCTGTTGCCCACCACGCCGTCCACCCAACCATCATAGTGGCTGGCCCGGAACAGCAGCCGCACATCTCCCATGAAGTGGTTCACCGTGAAGATGCCGCGATGCTCCGGGTTGTAGTTCTCCAGCTCCAGAGCCTTGTTGCGGGTCACCTCCAAGCCGGCGCGGTCCACTTGGGTTTCCGTCCAGTTCCAGGCCGCCGTCAAGTTGGTCACCCCGCCATTGCCCCAATCCAGGACGTAGGACGCGACCAGGTCGATGCCTTGGGTGGTGGTGTCGAAGTCGTTGGTGTAAAAGCGCACGGAGGACAGGTCGGAGGCGCCCGGAACGCCCAGCTCCTGCAGGCAGGCGGCTAGGCTGCCGCCGGCTGCGAAAACGCCAGGGCAGTCCGCAATGGCCCCCTCGGTGCGAATGTCGATGGTGCCGGTGGAGGAGATGCGATCCTTCACTTCGATGTTGAAGTAGTCCAGGGTGACTGTCAGCGCATCGACGATGTCCCAAGAAAGGCCCAGCGTGATGTTGGTGGCATCCTCCGCATCGAGCGCCTCCCCGCCCAGGTAGCCGGCGATGGGATTGGTGGGGCTGATCTGGCCGCTTTGCAGAAGTTGGCCGGCGATGGTGACGGTGGACACTTTCTCCACATTGGACTGGCCAGGCGTCGGCGCCCGGAAACCGGTGCTGAAGGAGCCGCGGAAGCCGAATGTGGGCGTGACGTGCCAGCGGGCCTGAATCTTGCCGTTGGTGGTGGTGCCGAAGTCGTCAAAATCCTCAAAGCGCAGGGCGACGTCCATCAGAAAGGTCTCCGTGATGTCCGCCCCTACATCCGCATAGAACGCGTAGTTGCCGCGCTTGAACTCCCCCGCCTGACTGGGGCTGAAACCGGCGAAGCCGTGGGCGCCAATGCTCATCGCCACCAGCGGGGTTTCGCCGTCACTGTGGAAATTGGCGTTCTGGAAGGCATAGGGTCCGGCGCGCCAGGAGTCCTCCTCACCAAGGATGATCTTGAACGTCTCAACCCGATACTCCCCGCCAAAGGCTACGTTCAGATCGGAGGCGAAAGCGTCCATCGCCACGGGGAAGGAGAAGTCCGCGTTGTAGTTCTGCTCCACCTGAATGTAGGAGCCAAGCTGGAACTCCGTGGGGGTGGCGGGGCCAAGCGAGGGGTTCCAAGTATTCTCTATGCGGAATGCGGTCTCATTGCGGCCTAGGCCCGCGCTGAAGTCGTAGGTCAGGCCGTTGGCCAGCACCCCGCGCAGGCCCACCAAGCCGCTGATGTCTTCGTTGTCACCGCCGAAGGCTGGCGTGTAGCCGCCGGGGTAGAGGTTGTTGGCCACCCAGCAGTTGGGCGGCAACGCCGCCAAGGCTGCCCGGTCGGCGTCCACCGCGGCCTGATCGGTCGGTGTGCCGCCGGGACTGTACAAGGCCGGGCAGTTGGAAATCTGGCCGGTCTGCCCAGCCAGATCGGTGTCCATGATGGCCCGTTGACTGCCGCGCGTGAACACGCCGGAGCGGCTGTTCGGATTGCGGAAATAGAAGCCGCCGGTGACGGCGCGCTCGGCATAGTTGCCGAAGGCGTACAGTTCCTGGCCGTCCGTCAAGTCAATGCCGGCGTTGACGAAGATGGCGATGTCGTCATCCACCTCCGGGGCGCCCCAGATCTGCACGGGCTGCACGATGGCGGTGTTGCCGGTGTCGAGCACGGCCTGGGCATCCGTGCGCGGCAGGCTGCGGCTGGTGGCGTCCGCGGTGGCCCACTCCGCCGTGATGCTGGCGAAGCCGTTGTCGCCGAGGGGCAGGCCGACATTGCTGCCGAACAGCCACAGGCCACCATCACCTTCGTAAGTTTCGCCCCATTTGCCTTCCACCGTGATGCCGTCCCGATTTTCCTTGAGGCGGTAGTTGATGACGCCGGCGATGGCATCCGAACCGTACTGTGCGGCGGCACCGTCCCGCAAGACTTCCACCGCATCTATGGCGAGGGTTGGAATCACCGACAGATCAACGCCTTGGGAGCCAGCGGCCAAGGAGCCCCCGAGCTCGGCGATGACCGCCCCACGGTGGCGGCGTTTGCCGTTGACCAGCACCAGGGTGTTGTCCGGCGGCAGGCCGCGCAAGGTGGCCGGACGGGTGATGGTGGCGGCGTCATCGATGGCGTGGCGCTGCACGTTGTAGGAGGGCAACAGGTTGCGCAACATGTCGTCCATGTCGGTGGTGCCCATGTTCTCGAAATCCTCCCCGCTGACCACGTCAACCGGCACCGGCGAATCCGTGACCGAACGTTCCTGCCGACGGGTGCCAAGCACGACGACTTCCTCGATTTCCGCCACTTCCGCTTGGCCGGCATGGCTGCCCACTGCGAACAAGGTGGAGGACAGCAGCAAGGCCGCGCAAGAAACCCCGGCCGAATGGGTGTGCAAAAAGCCCATGAAACGATCCCCTAAATACGTAAGTGCCAACTAATGATCGGACCACATTCGCCAGCAAAGCGCAAGATATGTACCGGCTTGTCTGTTAGAAAGATTTCTTGTGCATCCTTGGAAGGGTCCACCCGCCGCCGGCCTTTGGGCCGGCGGCGGTGGCGGTGGCGGATCGTTGCCGGCTTGGCCGACAGGGGCCGTTACTGAGTTGGATCGCCACCGTCTTTTCGCATGTCCTGAATGGATGCGGGAGCATCAAGGCTCGCATGACAGGCACAGGAGAGGAAAAGCATGAACGATCATGCGCCAACGACGGTCGGCGTCGACATCGCGAAGGCGCATCCGGACGCCCATCGGCATCCGACCGGGGAGTCGGCGGGGTTCGCCAACGACGCGGCCGGAATCGCGGCCCTGGCCAAGTGGATCGGCCCGTCGACGGATCATGTCGTCCACGAGTCCGCGGGGCCGTGGCGCCGGGCGCTGGAGGAGTCCCTGGCGCCCGCGTTGCCGCTGGC
>CAYGBY010000221.1:0-5593 GCA_964348115.1 uncultured Pseudomonadales bacterium | reverse complement strand
TGGATCCTGGTCTGGCCGTCACGGTCGAAACGGCGGATTGCCAGTGCGTTTGCGTTGGCTAGGGGTGTGGCTGCGGCAGCAGCCGGGATGCCCCGGATGTCCCGCATGGGAACCAGCCGGACCTCTGGCGTCTCGATGCCTACCGAAGAGGCGAACCGCATCATGGCGTATTCATTCTCTGGGACGCCTGGGAACTGTGCGGAGGGCAGCTTGACGATCCAGTCGCCGCCCGCCCCCTGGGCTGGAACCCTGAGGCCGCCTTTGGCTTGCATTACGGTCGAAAATTTCAGTTGCACGCCGGCGAGCGAAAAGCGCATCAATGAGGACTCGGCGTCCGCTGGGGCTTCATCACCTCTAGAAGCCCCCCGGCCTTTGCCAGCCGCATTGCCAGTCCACTTTGGCGCCGGGAGGAGTCGCACCGCTCCCGGCAGGTCACCACCCGTCAGGCGCAGCAACGGATAATCCCGGGACTGGTTAACCCCGGCAACGCCAGCCAGAAAGGAGCGGAGCTGGCCTTCCGGAAGCAAGTTGGCGAAGTAGGGCGGCGCGCGTCGGGTGGTAACGCGTTGGCGTTCCAGGATTTCACCGTGCGCATCCAAAAAGGAGACACTGAGGGTAGGGCGATTGCTCAGGCGGGTGTAGGCCGAATCAAAGATGAAGGTGGTCCTGTCGCCGGAAAGGTGTGCGAGCGTCCCGACGGTGACGTCGCCAAGAAGCACATGCAATTCCGCTTCGATCATTGCCCGTCACCGTCGCCATCACCGTCGCCGACCAGAAGCTCCACCAAGGACAGTGGCCGTTCCACTCCGCTTGGTTCGAAACCCCGCAAAAGATCCAAAACGGCGGGCAGCGCACGGCGCGGGATCAGCATAGGCTCGAACCCTAACGTTCGGGCAATCTTTACTGCGCTGGACAACCGGGGGTCCACGGCCCCGCCCTCGATGCGGGAAATGTGCCCCTGTGGCAGACCGGTTCCGGCAGCCAGCTCGCGTTGGGAGATGCCTGCGCGGCGACGCGCATCCCGCAGGGCGGCTGGCCATGACGCGGTTGGCGGGGGCGTATGTTTCATGGGGGCGAACGTCTCAGTGATTTATATGTATTAACATATCAAATATATGATTTTATATGTAGGTCAGTATAGATGTTTGGTTGGAACATCAAGGAAAGGGAACTTGAGAAACATGATGCGGGAAGGATGCGGGAAGGATGCGGGAAGAAAGAGGCGGAGAATTGAAAAATGGATCCAATATTGGAGATTACTGGAAGCCATCACACTATGGAACAGATCGAACCTCCTAACCAATTGAATCTGTCCGATTAATTGTTGGGACACTAGTGATCTGTCGTTTCAACTTAAGCGCTAAATGTAGGGCCTCGTTGCCATTGACATCTTCAGAGGCCCCCTAGCCAGTCAATGCGAAATGTCTGCGATTCGCCAGGCGGAGATTGCGCGCCTGTTGCCACCGAGGCGAGCGCTGCGGCTGCTCTGGTTCACCAAGACTAATTCGACGCTTTGAATGTCGCCGCTCGCGCCCAGTGCGCGGGAGATTTTCTCGAGCGGCGTGAAGGCCGAGCGTGATGCCGTCTCAGACCACTTGGCATCCGCCAGTCGGATATGGTCGGAAGGCCCTTGAATGAGAAAATCGGCTGCACGGTTTTGCTGGTCTCGATAAAACCACAGGTGCCATGCCGGGTGTTCAAGCGCCAAGTGCGAGCGCAACTCCGAGAATACAAGGTTTTCCCACACGCGACCGGTCAACGGTGAGGCCTCGATGGCTACATCATCCATTCCCAACAGGAAACACAGCAGGCCCGTATCCGCGAAGTAGAGCTTCGGGGACTTGACCAGCCGCTTGCCCAGATTGGCGAACCAGGGTTCCAGAAGAACGACCTGATTGCCGGCCTGAAGCGCCGAGAGCCACTGATTCGCGGTTGAATGGGAGATGCCGACATCGCGCGCGAGTTCCGAGCGGTTGAGCAGGTTGCCGACCCGCGCCGCACAGGCCCGAACGAATCGCTCGAAGTCGCGCAGGCTGCCGACCCGGATCAATTGTCGAAGGTCGCGTTCCAGATAGGTGCTGACATAGGCTTGAAAGAAGTCCCTCGCAGCGATTTCCGGGTTCGCCCAGAGTTCCGGAAACCCGCCGCGCCGCAGCAGATGCGCCCTGTTTTGGGCGCTTGGTTCCCAGCCGGAGGAGCGGATTTCCTCTATGCAAAGCCCAGGCAGATTGAGTAGGCCGCACCGCCCCACCAAACTGTCTCCGACTTCCTGCATCAACGCGAACTGCTGAGACCCCGTCAAAATGAACTGTCCACGGCGTTCACGCTGCTGGTCGATGACGACCTTCAGATGCCGGAACAGGCTTGGCGCATACTGAACCTCGTCGATGATCAGCGGTGCAGGATGCGCTGCGAGAAAACTCTCCGGCGACTGCTCCGCCTGCTCTGCGAGCAGTGGCAGGTCGAGGCTGACGTAACTGTATTCAGGGAACAGGCGGTGCACGAGCGAGGTCTTGCCGGTCTGCCGCGCACCTGTGACGAGCACGGCCGGAAAGGTCGAGGCGAGTTGGAGCAACCGTTTCGAAGCAAGTCGATCAATCCACATTCTCGACATTTTGAATATTTAATCTTCAAATTGTCAAGATTTGATCTGCAATTTGTTAAGTGGTTGTCCGACCCACTGAAAAGGAGACCGATCCATGAGCATCAAGCCCATGCAGATCAAATCGTACCGCAGTTTCGCCGTCGGCCCTGCGGTGGCGCCTTGTGGCTCTTGGTGAGTCGCCCGCCGCAAGGGCGCGGTCGGTCCACGTCCAGACGGGCTACCGGGACCGGCCTTGGGAGGAGTTGCATTTCCCAGCCCAACGGCTAGCCTGTCACCGATAAAGAAGCCGAATGCCGCGCCAATTGCAGCGACGAAGGCGACCATGAACGACGAGCCGATCGACAGGAACCCCGACACCTTGGGCGGCACCCCGGTGTTCGCCCGCACCCGGGTTCCTGTGCGCATACTCATAGAGTACCTAGAAGCGGGCGACCGGCTCGACGACTTCCTTCAGGACTTTCCTTCGGTGTCCCGGGGGCAAGCTGTCGCGGTGTTGGAAAGAGCCGGGATGATTCTCGCCGGCGAGCAGGATGAGGCTGCTGCTTGACGAGTCTGTGCCCCGGCCTCTACGGAGTTCCTTTCCTGCCGCTTACGAGATTCGAACTGTCCCTGAGATGGGATGGGCCGGCACCGGAAACGGCGCACTGCTGCGCCTCGCTGCGGATAGCGGATTCAATGCGCTACTAACTGTAGACCGCGGGTTCGCGCATCAGTAGAACCAGGACGGCCTGCCGCCAATTGGCCTCCTGATCCGAAAATCGAGTACGTTCGGAACGCCCCATCGGGCCATCCAACCAGCAGACGAATATGGGGATGGATTCAATGAATTCAAATAAGACCTCTCGCTTGGCAACGAGACTGGCCCCAACGTAACATGCTGCCGCGAAAGCGGCGGCGAGGGTACGCGGGGTACCGCCAGCTTGCGCATTCACCAGCCCCGTGGACAGGCGTTTGGGCAAAGGGCGACGAAGATGTGCAGGTTCCTGCGGGACTTGCTGGCTGCTGAGCCATCCGTAGCCGACAGAAGGAGTTTTCATGAGCAAGGTGCAGCCCATTCGGCCGGCGGCGACAGTGATTCTGGTGCGGGAGGCTGCGGCGGGCTTCGAGGTGTTTCTGTTGAAGCGGACCAGCAAGGCGTCCTTCGCCGGGGGAATGTTCGTGTTTCCAGGTGGACGAGTGGATGGCGATGACCATCTGCACAAGTATGACGCCGTGCGTCGGGGTCCGACAGCGGCCCAAGCGGGGCAGGCGGCGGCCCTTGGTGCGGAGTGGCGCGGCTACTGGATTGCCGGCATTCGGGAGAGCTTTGAGGAGGCTGGCCTGCTGCTGGCGTACCGCAACGGGCAGCCGCTTGCCTGGGCGGATGGTGCGGAACGCGCCCGCTTTGACGCCTACCGCAAGCCACTGCACGCCCGCCAGTTGCAGTTGCTGGATATTTGCCGGCAAGAGGGCCTGCAGTTGGCGGTGGACCGCATTCACTTTCACAGCCGCTTCGTCACGCCCTTAGGCCGGCCGCGCCGTTTCGATACCCGCTTCTTCATCGCCGAGGCTCCGTCCGGCCAAACGGGTGCCCACGATGAGCATGAGACCGTGGATAGCGTCTGGATCAGGCCCGAGGACGCCCTAGCCCGCAGCAAGGCCGGCGAATTTGGCCTGATGGAGGTGACGCGCCTGCAGTTGCGGCGCCTAGCCGGCTTTCAGACTGCGCAGGCGGTGGTGAGCGCCGCGGCCGCCAATGCCCACTTCCCCGTGATTCGCCCGGTGCTGCCGCCCAAAGCCGCTGTTGCGGGATCCGGGGGCTAGCGACGACCACTAGGGAAAGTCTGATTAAGTTGATGTTCAAGGGCACCATGCTCCAGAACCGATTGATTTTGCTTGGTGCCATCAGGTAATGGCGTGCTTGCCCAGACCTTCCCTAGGGGCTAAGCCAAGTCCGCCTTGGGTCTGCCCGCCGCCGCCGTAGGCGATGTGCTTCGCCCTCGATGATGGAACAGCCAAACTGATGCACTACCAGCTAGGGGCGCGTGTTGGCGATTCGCCCAAGCCTTTGGCAAACTGCCCGCCCCACCAGCCGGCAATCAGGACACCCTGGAGCAGCGCATGCGGGCAGCAGTGGTAGTGCGGCAAGTCAATCAGCCAATAGCGATGGACGGCGTCGACGGAGCCTTCGCTCAATTGGAAACCGGCCAAACTGCCTTAAACGTGGTTGTGTTTGAGTAGCAACGACTAGGACGGCTGGTGCCGTAGGTAGCGCCATGACGGAAGCGCAGATCAGCCTCGATCTCGTGGGACGGCCAAGCGGCCGCGCCATTCTCAACCGCATTCGCACCGAGAGCCGGGATGAATCGGAGAAGGGGCGCTGGTTTGAGCAGCTATTCATGCGCATTGCGCTTCAGCAGCCGGAGTTCGAGATCGACCGAATATGGCGCTGGGCAGAGCGGATCGTCCAAGACGGAGGGCGTGTGACTGAGGCCAAAGAAGCTGAACAGGGAATCTACGCGCATGTTGCGGCCGCCTCCGGACTGGGAAGGCTAGGTCAGTTTGTGGCCGATGAGATCGCCGACACCGTGCGGCCATGACCAAACCTGTTCCCGTCATTGATCTGTTCTCGGGTCCTGGAGGGCTAGCCGAGGGGTTCGCTGCGCCAAGCAAGAAGGATGGGCGCCGCCGCTTCAAGGTAGTACTGTCGATCGAAAAAGACATAGTTGCGCATCGTACACTGAGACTGCGAGCGTTCCTGCGCAAGTTCCGGTCGGGGCTTCCCGATGAGTATTACGAGTATCTGAACGGCTCGGTGTCCAAGGAGCCAAATTGGGCTACGCTCTATCCGAAGCAGTGGGAAGAGGCACGCGACGAGACACCCTGCATCGAACTGGGAACGGACGCGGCGGAATCCTTCATGAAGAGGAGGGCTCGAGCGATTCGCAAGGAGCATGGAGGCAGAACGGTGCTGATTGGAGGCCCTCCTTGCCAGCCCTACTCTATAGT
>CAYGBY010000220.1:0-5752 GCA_964348115.1 uncultured Pseudomonadales bacterium | reverse complement strand
CGCGACTGGTCGTCCGTATCGGCGGGCGTCGCTTGTGCAAGGCCGAGCTTCGCGATGGGCTCCTGCATTCGTTGTCGAAAGGCTTGAACCGAAGGGTGCGCCTCGTTGATACCGGTATCAGCTCGAAGGTTGGCAACACGCAGGCGAATGCATTTCGGGGAGCGAAGACATCGCAGCTCACTGAGCACGATTTCTCATTTACTGCATAGGGAGTAAAGGCGGCATCGCCTTTTCGGATGCCATGTGTGGGCATCGCCGCATCAGATTGCAAACTGAGACGACGAAGGTATAACGGATCTCTCTCCCGAACCCGGCCGGCTCGCCCTGATCCGTCAGCGCCGTTACCTCGTCGAGATGGTAACGCCGCCGTCGCCCGGTCAGGCCATGCTCGTCGATCCGTCCTTGCGGTAGTGTGTAAACGCAAAGCCGAAATGTCCCCTTTGGCCCGGTCTTGCCAAACCCCAGCAGCGGCACGGCATCGGCCCTAGGCGCAGGGAGCGGAGCGACCGAAGCCCAAGGCCGGTGCGTGCGGGTTTCATCCGGCGACGACCCCGTCGGCGTGGGGCTTCCACGACCGCCGCCAAGGGTGGTCCGAGGCTGGCTTGCAGGCCGGGCGCGATTGCTGTTCCTCCTCGATCCGGTCCACGCAACGCGCCACAGTCTTTTCGTTCCGCACCGCTACCGCCGCCTCGCGCAGCCGCAAACGTTTCTCCACCACGGCCCCAATTACACCCGTGCGATCCGCTTCCGTGTAACCCATCGTCCCCGCTCCGTTGCCCAATTCCACCGACTCCCCTCCGAAAGAAGGGGACATTTTAGAATTGGAGAAAGGGGGGGCATTACCGCTTGGTGCTTACACCTCGCCCTAGTCCAAAAGTCAAACTGACGCACTACCCGTATGGAACCAAACTTGAATTCCGCACCTAGCCCCACCAAAATGGCCGTTTTCCACCACTTTCCACGGCAAGGAGGTTCACAAGATGCCCAGCACTGTGCAGGACGCTGGCGTTGATGGCGCTCTGGAGTTCGATCCCAATGCGTTGCGGCAACGCTATCGGCAGGAACGGAACAAGCGGCTGCGCCCGGAAGGCAACGAACAGTATGTGGAGGTGGTCGGCAAGTTCAGCCACTTCCTGGATGACCCCTACGTGGAGCCGGGCTTCAGCCGGGCGCCCCTGCGCGACGAGGTGCAGGTGCTCATCATCGGTGGCGGCTTCGGAGGCCTGCTGGCCGGGGCGCGGCTGCGGGAGGCGGGCGTGGACGATCTGCGCATCATCGAGAAGGGCGGGGACTTCGGCGGCACCTGGTACTGGAACCGCTATCCAGGGGCGCAATGCGACATCGAGTCCTACATCTATCTGCCCCTGCTGGAGGAGATCGGCTACACGCCCAAGGAGAAATACAGCTACGCGCCGGAAATTCTGGCCCACAGCCGAGCCATCGGCCAACACTTTGATCTGTATGGGAACACCTGCTTCCAAACCGAAGTCACCGCCCTGGACTGGGACGATCAGGCCAAGCAGTGGCTGGTGTCCACCAACCGCGGGGACCGCATCAAGGCCCGCTTCGTGATCATGTCCAACGGCCCGCTGAACCGCCCCAAGCTGCCCGGCATTCCCGGCATCGAGACCTATGCGGGCCACAGCTTCCACACCAGCCGCTGGGACTACGGCTACACCGGCGGCGACGCCGAAGGCAATCTGCACCGCCTTGCGGACAAGCGGGTGGGCATCATCGGCACCGGCGCCACCGCCGTGCAGTGCGTGCCGCACTTGGCGCAGACCGCCAAGCATCTCTATGTCTTCCAGCGCACCCCCTCCTCCATCGATGTGCGCGGCAACAAGCCCACAAACCCCGACTGGGCCGCCGAACTGCAGCCCGGCTGGCAGCAGCGGCGCATGCAGAACTTCAATATCCTGGTCACCGGCGGCTACCAGGACGAGGATCTGGTCAACGATGGCTGGACGGACATCATCCGCAACTTGGCCGCCATCACCAGCAACATGGCCAAGGACGAAAGCCTGACCCCGGAACAAATGGCGGCTCGGGTGGAGTTGGCGGACTTCAGGAAGATGGAGCAGATTCGCGCCCGGGTGGACGGCTCGGTGCAGGATCGGGCCACGGCGGCGGCGCTGAAGCCTTGGTACCGCCAGTTCTGCAAGCGCCCCTGCTTCCACGACGACTATCTGCCCGCCTTCAACCAGCCCAACGTGACCCTGGTGGACACCGCCGGCCAAGGGGTGGATGAAATCACCGCCAAGGGCGTGGTTGTGCAGGGCGCGAAGTACGAAGTGGACTGCCTCATCTTCGCCACCGGCTTTGAAGTGGGCACGTCCTACAGCCGCCGCGCCGGCTACGAAATCACCGGGCGGGCGGGTTTGACGCTATCGGAAAAGTGGGCGCAGGGCATGCGCACCTTCCACGGCTTCCAGACCAGCAGCTTCCCCAACTGCTTCTTCATGGGCGTCACCCAAGGCGGTTTCACCGCCAACTTCCCGCACATGCTGAACGAGCAGAGCATCCACATCGCCTACTTGGTGAACCACGCCCGCAACAACAACTTCCACTGCCTGGAGGCCACGGACGAGGCGGAGGAGCAATGGGTGCAAACCATCAAGGCCATGGCGACCATCAACCAGAAGTTTCTCATGGAATGCACGCCCGGCTATTACAACAACGAGGGTCAGGTGGGGGTGAACAATTCCCTGATCGGCAACCAGTACGGCGGCGGACCGGAAGCGTTTTTCCAACTCATCCGGGATTGGCGCAAGGAGGGCAGCCTGCAGGGGCTGAAGTTCGCATAGGCGTTAGCGCCGTCTGTAGGACGGGCGCGGGACAGGGTGCTTGGCCGGCAGGACCATCCCAAAGTGTTCGCTCTTGAAAGAAAATTTTTGCAAGGTCATCAGATGTCGCAGAATATTCATAAACCATCTATTGTGCTGTCCCGCAAGTAGTGGGTTTTAGTCGCTAGGCCATTTTGGCTGCCGGCAAGACGCGACGACGCCCTGTGGCGGGCCCCACACAAGGAGGAGCAACGCGGCCGGGGGCCAAAAGGGCCACGAATAATCACACTTACTTGCGGGACAGCACACTATATGGAGCTTTGCAGAGGGCTAGTGGACGACTTTGGGATGGCCCTGGCTTGGCATTGACACGGAAAGACTCAAAAGGAGGCACAACATGACAAGAAAGATCACCCAGGACCCACGCATCGACCCGCGCATCAAGGCGCTGTTCGCCAACTTGGAGCTGCCCAAGGAGGCGGACGCGGCCAACCGGGAGGAGCTGCTTAGGCGAAGCAACTCCCCAGAGGCTAAGGCGGCGGAAACGATGCTGCGCCAGTTTTTGGACTTGTGCGACAACGAGACGGTGGCTCCTTCCGCCGGCCTGACCCTGCGCAACTACAGTTTCACCTCCCAGCCCGACGGCAACCAAGCGAACATTCAGTTCATCCGCCCCCAAGGCGATGAAAAGCTGCCCTGCGTCTACTACATCCACGGCGGCGGCATGATGAGCCTGTCCTGCACCTACGGCAACTACCGGGCCTGGGGCAGGATCATGGCAGCCGAAGGGGTGGCGGTGGCCATGGTGGACTTCCGCAACTGCCTCACGCCCTCCTCCGTGCCCGAGGTTGCGCCCTTCCCCGCTGGCTTGAACGATTGCGTATCGGGGTTGAAATGGGTGCTCAGCCAAGAGGATGCGTTGGGCATCGACGCCAAGCAGGTCATCGTGGCCGGAGAGAGCGGCGGCGGCAATCTGACCCTGGCCACGGGCTTGAAGCTGCTGCGCGACGGCGATGCGGGCCTCATCCGCGGTCTGTACGCACTGTGCCCCTACATCGCCGGACGCTGGCCGCATCCGGACAATCCCTCCTCCACCAGCAACAACGGCATTCTGCTGGAACTGCACAACAACCGCGGGGCCATGGCCTACGGCATAGCGGAACTGCACAACGAAAACCCCCTGGCTTGGCCCGGCTTCGCCACGGAGGAGGAGTTGCGCGGCTACCCGCCCACCATAATCAGCGTGAACGAATGCGACCCGCTGCTGGACGAAGGCATCAACTTCTACCGCACCCTGCTGCGCGCCGGCGTCAGCGCCCGCTGCCGTCAGGTGATGGGCACCATCCACGGCACCGAGATCTTCCCCTTGGCGGCGCCGGACATAAGCCGCGACACCGCGGCCAGCATTGCGGACTTCTGCCGGACAGCCTGAACAAGCCGGCAAAGCCGCCCCAACGCCCGGCCCCTGCCCCAGCCTCCACTTAGCGGCGGCGCGGGCACCACGCAATGAGCCGCAACACAGCCAGCAAGCCTTTACGCCCTCCCGAAGGACGCCCCGCGACGCACGGACTGTGGAGTCCCCGCCCCGTTGCGGGGTGCCTTCCCGTGGCCACAACGTCATCTCCGCCCGCAAACAGCGGTGTGCCGGGCGAACGCGACTTTTTCAGAGGTTCCCAAGCCACCTTCACGCCCCAGCCTCCGCCTATGGAACCTCTGAACAAGTCCCGGAAGCCCAGAGGAACCTAAAGGGCGTGATGGCAAGGCGCGGCGAAGCCGTGTGGCTTGTCCCCCACACAATGAGCCGCAACACAGCCAGCGCGCCCTTTAGGCCCTCCCGAGGGGCGCCCCGCGGCGCACGGACTGTGGAACTCCCACCGCGTCGCGGCTTGCCTTCGCATGGCCTGCCCCCGAGCTGGAACAACTTTCTGGCGCACGTGGAACTCCAGCCGCGTCGCGGCTTGCCTTCGCATGGCCGCAACGCCATCTCCTGCCGCAAACAGCGGGGCGCCGAGCGAACGCGACTTGTTCACAGGTTCCCTAACAGTGGCCCATGCAGCCACCTCACCCAGGAACCCTTGGCCTGCCGGCGTCCTGTTAGGCCGTATCCACCCCCACCGGGCAGTGGTCGGAGCCGGCGATATGCGGCCAGATGAAGGCTTGACGAACTTTCCTGTCCGCTGACGGGGAGGCCAGTACGTAGTCGATGCGCCAGCCGACATTGCGCTCCCGGGCGCCGCCGAATTGCCGCCACCAAGTGTAGTGGCCTTGGGCGTTCGGGTGGCGGACGCGAAAGCTGTCCACCCAGCCGGCGCGCAGCCAGCGGCTGATTTCGGCGCGCTCCTCCGGCAGGAAGCCGCTGTTCTTGGCGTTGCCCTTGGGGCGCGCCAAGTCTACGGGTTCGTGCGCGGTGTTGTAGTCCCCCACCACGAACACCGGGCCGCGGCGACGCAACCGCTGCACCCGGTCGAAGACAGCCCGGTAGAAGCCCAGCTTGTAGGGGACGCGGCTGTTGTCCCGCTCACGCCCGCTGCCCTTGGGAAAATAGACGCTTGCCACCACCAAGCGCCCGAAGTGGGCCGCCAGATAGCGGCCCTCCACGTCAAAGCGGGGCTCTAGTCGGCTTTCAACGCGGTCCGGCGGCTGGCGGCTGTACAGGGCCACGCCGCTGTAGCCCGGGCGCTGCGCCGGGGAAAATGCGGCATGCCACCCCGCCGGGCTGCGCACATCCTCCGCCAACTGTTCCGGAAAGGCCCGCACCTCCTGCAAGGCCAGCACGTCGGCGGCGCAGGTGGCCAGAAAGTCCCGAAAGCCCTTGCGGGTGCAGGCCCGCAGCCCATTGACGTTCCAACTTAGGATGCGCATGCGCTAGGGAACCTCTGAACAAGTCCCGGAAGCCCAGAGGAGTCTAAAGGGTGTGATGGCAAGGCGCGGCGAAGCCGTGTGGCAGGTCCCACACAATGAGCCGCAAC
>CAYGBY010000219.1:0-5792 GCA_964348115.1 uncultured Pseudomonadales bacterium | reverse complement strand
CATCTGATCGAACTCGCGCGCGAAAAACTCCCGGCTGGTGTAGCGGTAACCTTCGATGGGGTGCTCCCCGATGGCCGGACGCCGCCAGCTCGGCGCCGGCTGGCTTCTCCAATCCTCAGCGGCCTGCGACATTTCCCTTCCCTTAAGTTGCGCGATGCGGCGTAAGTTAGCAGCTAGCAGGGGCGCTTTCCACCCAGGCCAATCCTAAAACACGAAATGGAATTGACATTCGCCAATGATTCCAGAAGATAGTCCCATAAATCAAATTCCAATGGAGGAAGCTATGGGATCCAGACTAGCAGGCAAGGTGGCGGCCATCACTGGGGCGGCCAGCGGTTTTGGCGCCGCTTCGGCAAGGCTGTTTGCGGCCCAAGGCTGCAAGGTGGCTTTGGGCGACATTCAGGAGGACGCCGGCAAGGCGGTGGCCGCCGAACTGGGCGATGCCGCGGTGTTCATGCGCTGCGACGTCACCAGCGAAGATGACATCGCCAACTTGGTGGACACCGCCGTCGCCACCTTCGGGCGCTTGGACGTGATGTTCAACAACGCCGGCATAATCGGCGCCGTCGGCCCCATTGACACCACCCCCACGGCGGAGTGGAAGGCCACCTTGGACATCCTGCTGAACGGCGTCTTCTATGGCGTCAAGCACGCCGCACGGGTGATGAAGCCCCAAGGCAGTGGGTCCATCGTCAGCATGTCCAGCACCGCCGGCATTTTGGGCGGTCTGGGGCCGCACACCTACACCGTGGCCAAACACGGGGTGGTGGGCCTGACCAAGAGCGCCGCTGCGGAACTGTGCCGCTTCGGCGTCCGGGTGAACTGCATCTCCCCGGCTGGCATGGCCACCGCCATGGTGGCCAGCGTCAGCGCCGGCGACCACAGGGACATCGAGCAGACCAAGAAGAACCTGGCCGCCGCCTCGCCCCTGAAGGACCGTCCGGGTCTGGCGGAGGACGTGGCCAACGCGGCGCTCTGGCTGGCCAGCGACGAATCCGGCTACACCACCGGCCACACCCTGACCACGGATGCCGGCACCACGACGGGGGCCAGCGTCAACCCACCCGCCTTTGACCAGTATCAGCCCATGATACGGGAGGCCGGGCGCACCGGCCTGTAGGCTAGGCAGCAGAGGAGCCATCATGCCCGAGCAAAGCCCAACCCAAGGACGACGCCTGGCCAGCCGGATGCAGGCCGTCATCGCCCGCCAGGAAATCGAGTACCTGCGCCGCCGCTACGCCAAGGCCACGGATCTAATCGGCATGGGCACGGCGGAAGCCATCGCCGAGGGGCGGCGCATCTACCACGCCATCTTCACCCCCGACGCCCGCATTCGCGCCACCGCCGGCGGCGTGGCCCAGCTAACGGCCGCCGGCCCGGATGAATGGGAGCAGGTGGTGCGGGACGCCTTGGACGAGTACGTGGCGACGCAACACCTCATCGGCACCCAATTGGTGGACTTCACGCACTTGCAGATCGGCGAGGATGGCGAACTGATGTCCGGCGAAGCGCGCATGACCGGCTATCTGCAGGCTTGGCACGCCCGGGAAACCAGTGTGTGGATATACCTGGGCGAGTACATCGACCAAGTGCGCTATGCGCCCGGTGACGGCTGGCGAATAGAGGACATGGAGTTGGCGCAGATATCCGGGGAGGACCGGACCCTGGGCGGGGCCGGCAGCGATTCAGGCTAACGGACGCGCTTCCGCGCCTGGGCAGGCGCACCGCTCCATCTCCTTGTACCTTGCTCCGCATTGGGCGCGCTTCCACGCCTAGGCAAGTCCACGCTGCAGGGCAAGTTGTGGCTAAAGACCGAGGGTCAGGAAACGGATGCGCTTCCAGGCCTAGGCAGGTGTACGCTTTAGCGCAGTCTTGCGGAATGGAACGGGAAATCTTTGGTCCCTGGGCGGAGCTTGACGGGCAGCCATCCCAGGCGCCAGCGACAGTACCGCCATAATCGCCAGCCTTGGCGCAAGGCGAGGCGAAGAGCTGCCGCGGGCATGGGAAGAATATCCGTCTGAAACATTATGCCGCCTGTCCAGACGCCCCGGCGGCTTTGCCTAGTCACCCGCCTCCCATCGTCTAGGCTCTCGTTGCTCCCGCCTAGTTACTCGTAGCGCACCGCATGTTGGGCACCTTGATCGGCTTGTCCGCAAGATCCGGCAGCCGCTCGTCCAGAAAACAGTCTACGAGGGCAGCGCAGTAGGCCTTTTCTTCAGCGTTCAGTTCGCGGCCCTTGGGCATGTCGTGCCAGTACTCAAGGCATGTCCGGCAGCACGTCGTAGTCGCGTGCTGGGCGTAAAAGATGGCATTCCCTTCGAATGGCATTTGCCGCCCATCGCGCAGCGGTTGCGCCGGCACTAGGTATTTTTCTAATCGGTGCCGTGCCGCCAGTCCAAATCCACCAAGTCTGCCCCGCCATAACAACACTTGCCGCGCTCCTCGTCGGTCATCTTTCTAAGCTGCTTGAAGCAGTGCAGTTCATTCTCGCAGTCCGCCGACGTGCATTTGACCTCTAGCGGTGCCGGCTTCTTGGACTCCGTCATGCGTGGTCTCCTCAGTTCAGCGCCCGGTCGAGTAGGGTGCGATCGATCTCGTTGCCGATTCGGTACGGGTGCCGTTCGACAAACACGTCCCGTGCGATCTTCCACGGGTCGGACTTGCGCTGGAGATTCGCCGCTGCTCCCCACCAATTTATACGCTGCCGCGACAGCGCACAGGCCAAGTAGTTCGCGAGCGCTCCCTTGTTCACGTTGTGTTTCTCAGCGACCCGTCGCACGGTGCGCTGCAAACGCTCAACCCTGCCGTGCGCCAACGACACGCACTCCCGCGCCAGCACTTCCGCGTTGCTGTCCAGCATCACGTCGCCCGCGTATTGGCTGGCGCAGATCTCTTCCTCGGACTCGCGTCTTTCATTGGATGTGGCTGCCTTCTCGACCACCTCGAAGGCGTCCTTCTCCGGCCGCTGTGCTGCGTGGAACAGCTCGTAGAGCAGGTCGAACGTCCAGCGCGCTTCGTGCTTAGAGGTCTGCTTCAGTACGATCGCATTACGCCCCTCGTGGCGCCAGCAAGCGCCGTGGAACGTTCCCTCCCCCTTCAGCGGCAGCACCACCACACCGAGATCCCACACGGTGTGAAGCACGCTGCGCAGATCGTCCTTTCCTTCCCTGTACGCCAGTATCCGTCTGCGCATCTCCCCCGCATCGCCCGGAATCGTCTTCTTCGGATAGTCACCCATTCCTTGGATGGCAACGATGGCTAGATGGTTCGCGTACGCGGCAAACAGACTCACCGCGCTTTCGCGGCGACCCTTCGGCATCTTGAAGCGCACCGCCGCGGTGGCTGCCGTTGTTGCGGACAACGCCTGCGCGCCCAGAATGTTCTCACGCGTCCAGCCGAACACGCGCTCCAAGGTGGCGGCAGCTTTCGCGATGAGCTTGTCGTTGTTCTGTTCTTCCGGAACCTCCCCTTCGGCGACGGCCGCGTCCGCTGTGGACAGCAGACACCCGACAACGAACTCTCGGCTCAGTCCTACCTGACTGACCTTGGCGAGCAGCCCTTCGAAGCTCGCAGGCACCACCGGGAGCAGAATCTCGTTCTCAATCCGGACCCCGAGCGCATGCGCGATCTGGCACATTCGCTTGTAGCTCGCAGACGCGTAGCGCTCCGCCTCATACCGCTGGATCTGCTGTTCCTTGAGTTCCAGACGTTGCGCGAGTGCGCGTTGGCTGAGGCCCACGGCAATCCGCGCCTTGATCAGCCCGTCGGCAAGGCCGTCGAAAGACGTCACCGAGATCACGGACAGTTCGGCCGATTTCAGCAGCTCGTATTCTTTCAGTTCGTCGCGTAGGTCCGCTAGTTGGCTTTCCATCGCCTCCAGCTCAGCCTGTACCAGCCGCGGGTGGATGCCGAGGCTTTCCTGCGCGGCGGCGTCGAACTCCTCGATTGCTTGGACAAAGCTCTTCGCCTTGTTCCGCGTGATCTTGTACTGCCTCTCATTCGTAATCACGGCAATCTCCCTAGATCGATCAGCACAATGCCCTTCTCGACGCCGTTTCGATCGGTCTTGAAGAAGTCGCGATAGACCACCCCCGGCGCCGCTAGGGACGATGCGGGGAACAGGTCTCCCAAGTATTTCGCCTTCATTGCCGCCCGGCGATTTCTGAAGTCGAGCAGGATCGGGTCGAGCCGATCCAGATCAACACCCGCTGGCTCCCAAGCCCCATCATAGTCCCTAGGAAGCAATTTCGCTGTGACGAAGCTGCCGTCCAAGAGCAGTTCGCTGCAGCCCGCCCGCGCCAAATTGCGGCACGCCGCCAGCAGCCCGTCCAGTAGGCGCGCTCGGTGCCGATTTCCACCGAAACAGCCAGCGACATCGCGCCATCCAGCGTCGTGTTCACCAGGGGGTAAATAGCCAGTTGCGGGATCTCGCTGGGGAATCATGGAACCCAACAATATCGTTGGGCTAAAGCAGTGTCAAGCCGGTCAGGGCCATCCCAAAGTGCTCGCTCTTGAAAGAAAATTTCTGACGAGTCATTAGCTGCCGCAGAATATCGCGGAATCTTCCGAAAGAGATTTATAAACCTTCCATATAGGACTTTGCCGATGGCTGGCGGAAGACTTTGGGATGGCCTTGGTCAAGCCGGTTAGGGCCATCTTAAAGTGCCGTAGGTGGGAGGGGGCTGTCCGGGGTTTGGTGCGAGGGGCGCGTTGGATGGAGGGCTTGGATCGGGTGTTGGGCCGCCGAAAGGCGTTTTGCGGGGCTGCGGAGCTTTCGGCGGGGGCGGTTCGTCCCCTTGCGGCGGAGGTTGGGCGAGCGCGGCCGTCCCGGCGCGGGGCGGCGGGAGGCAAGGCGCGGCGGACGGCGCTGCTTGGGGGCGAGCACCTCGCGCACGGCTTCGCCTTGGCGGGCGGCGTAGTGCCGGTGGGCCTGCGGCTGGTGCCGGAAGCGTCCGCGCAGGCGGACGATGGAGATGGCGGCGTTGGACAGGCAGGCGAGGTTGCGGGGCAGCTTGCCGCTGCGCACCCGGGAGCGGTCTTCATCGTAGGAGAAGTCGCGCACGTAGTGGACGCGGTTCTCGATCTCCCAATGGCCGCGGTTCAGGGCCGGCGCCTCGGAGGGGCCGGCCCGTTTCGGAGGCAGGGAGGTCAGTCCGTGGGCCGTCTCCACGGAGTGCGCGCCGGTTGCCGTCACCGTCCTCTCGCGCAGGATGCGGAACGCCTGACGGCGGCCCGGCAGGGGCGCGGCGTCGACGCCGTCGAGGGGGATGACGGCGCACGCGCGCCGCTCGATGCGCCCGTGTCCCTTCTCCAGGGTCTGGAACGTCGGGGCGGCGCCCCAGTCGAAGGCGCGCAGGTCCTCCAGCAGCTCCTGGCGGTTGCTCTTGACCGGCATGACGTAGTCGGCCCCCTCGGCGACGATCAGGCGGGCCGTCCTGGGGCAGCTGTGCAGGGCGTCCAGCGTCAGGACGCGGCCGGCGACGTCCAGCTCGCGGATCAGTCGCCGCGCCCCAGGAATCTCCCCGCCGCCACTGTCGGAGGCGTTCCGTCCGACGATCAGGCCCGATCCGTGGGCGACCGCCGCCAGCAGCATGCGCCCGTCGTCGGGGCCGCCCGGACGGCTGAGGGGAGCGGACTTGCCGTCGATGGCCAAGGCCCCTTCGGGAGCCTGGCGGGCGGCCGCGAAGGCGCGCGCCGCCGCGTCGAGGGCGTCCGGATCGACCGAGGAGAGGATGCGGTGGACGCTCGCCCGCGAGGGCGGGGTGAGCCGTCCCGTGGTCGGGCTGCGGAAC
>CAYGBY010000218.1:0-5799 GCA_964348115.1 uncultured Pseudomonadales bacterium | reverse complement strand
CACAAGGAGGAGCAACGCGGCCGGGGGCCAAAAGGGCCACGAATAATCACACTTAATTGTGGGACAGCGCACTAGGGTGTGTTTTGCGCCTGCGCTGGTATGATACGCGCCGTTTTGCCGCCAACAATTGGACAGGCGGAAGCCGAGAATTCCACAGCACAGGACAGTACATGAACCTACCCACATTGATGCCGCCCCTGCTTGGCGCAGTTGGCCTGATCGCGGCCTTCATCATCTACGCACTGGTCAAGCGCTACGACGACGGCGAAGACGCCATCAAGAAAATCGCTGACGCCATCCACAGCGGGGCCATGGTGTTCATGCGCCGGGAGTACAGCATGCTGGCGCTATTCTCCGTCGTGCTGCTGGTGCTGCTGTATTTTTCGCCCTTGGGCCTAAACACCGTCTGGGCGTTCATAGCCGGCGCCCTTTCCTCCGCGGGGGCCGGCTGGATCGGCATGTACACGGCCACCAAGGCCAATGTGCGCACCACCACCGCCGCCCACACCAAGGGCGCGGCGGCGGCGCTGTCCGTGGCGTTCTTCGGCGGCTCCATCATGGGCTTGGCGGTCGCTTCCCTGGGGCTGATGGGCCTGGGGCTGGTCTACTACTTCTTCGGCGGCGACCCCCATACAGCCCACCACATCCATGGCTTCGGCATGGGCGCATCCACCGTGGCCCTGTTCTCACGGGTGGGCGGCGGCATCTACACCAAGAGCGCCGACGTGGGCGCAGACCTAGTGGGCAAGGTGGAGGCCGGCATCCCGGAGGATGACCCGCGCAACCCCGGCGTGATCGCCGACAACGTCGGGGATAATGTGGGCGATGTGGCCGGCATGGGTTCGGACATCTTCGAATCCTACTGCGGCGCCATGATCGCGAGCATCGCCATCGCCTCCACCCTGGCCGTGGTGGGGGAGACCGGGGTTGCGGCGCTGGCGCCGGGCGTGGCCGACGCGGAGGATGGGCGCGCCACCCTGATGTTCCTGCCCTTGGCGATGGCCTCCACGGGGCTGTTGTGCTCCATCATCGGCATCGGCATCGTGCGCTCGAGATCCGCCTCCGCGCCGGCCCTAGCCTTGCGCATCGGCATGATCGGCTCGCCGGCGCTTTTCATCATCGCCTCCTACTTCATGGTGGGCTATCTTGGGGTGTCCACGGCCATCTGGTGGGCCTTGGTGTTCGGCTCTGTCGGCGGCGTGATCATCGGGCTGGTGACGGAGTACTACACTTCGTCCAAGCCCGTCATCCGCATCGCCAAGGCTGGCGAGACCGGTTCGGCCACCGTGATGATCACCGGCTTGGCCGTGGGGATGCAGTCCGTGGTGGTGCCCTTGCTGGCCATCTGCGCCATCATCTTCGTCTCCACCAGTCTGGCGGGGCTGTATGGCGTCGGCATCGCCGCGGTGGGCCTTTTGGCCACCGTGGGCATGACCATGGCGGTGGACGCCTACGGCCCAGTGGCGGACAACGCCGGCGGCATCGCGGAGATGGGCGGTTTAGGGCCGGAGACGCGCAAGATCACAGACTCGCTGGATGAGTTGGGCAACACCACCGCGGCCATGGGCAAGGGCTTCGCCATCGGCGCCGCGGCCCTAGCCGCCTTGGCCATCATCGCCGCCTTCGTGGAGACCATTCAATTCAACACGGAAGGCGAGTTCACCCTGCATTTGGGTGATCCCAGGGTGCTCATCGGCCTGTTCATCGGCGGCTTGATCCCCTTCCTCATCGCCAGCATCACCATGACTTCGGTGGGCGATGCGGCCATGGACATGATTCAGGAAATCCGCCGCCAGTTCCGGGAAATCCCTGGCCTGCTGGAAGGCAAGGCGGAGCCGGACAACGAGAAGTGCGTGGACATCGCCACCTCGGCGGCCCTGAGGCGCATGTTGCTGCCCGGCGCCATCGCTGTGGCGGCCCCGCCCGTCATTGGCTTCGGCATCGGCCCGGAGGCATTGGGCGGCGCCCTAGGCGGCGGGCTGCTCGGCTGCGTCCTGCTGGCCCTGACAATGGCAAACGCCGGCGGCGCCTGGGACAACGCCAAGAAATACGTGGAGAAGGGCAACCTGGGCGGCAAAGGCTCCGATGTCCACGCCGCCACGGTGGTTGGGGACACAGTGGGCGATCCTTTCAAGGACACCTCCGGCCCAAGCATGAACATCCTGATCAACGTGATGGCGATCGTTTCGCTGGTGATAGCGCCCTTGCTGGTGTAGACCAAAACCCTCGGCTTAGGCGTCTGCGCCGCAGAACGCCTAAGGCGCAAACGTCGGCAGCTTCTTCGGCGTCAGGCGGTTGCGCAGGCTGATGTACTGGGGCAGGCCGTTCCGGTAGGGAGGATGGTCTTCGCCCTCAATCAGCGGGGCCAAGTAGCGGCGCGCTTTGGCGGTGATGCCGAAGCCGTCTTTACGGATGTGGTCCTTGGGCATTTTACGCTCCACATTGGCCACCCGGGAGAGCTTGGCTTCGCCGATGGTCCAGCGATAGGGGGCGTCGCTTAAGCGTTTGATGATGGGCATGACGGCGTTCTTGCCAGCCAGGGCGAACTCCAGCGCCGCCTTGCCCAAGGCGTAGGCTTGCTCCACATCCGTGGCGGAAGCCAAGTGGCGGGCGGAGCGCTGCAGGTAGTCGGCCACCGCCCAATGATGCTTGTAGCCCAGCTTGGCGCTGACCAACCCAGCCAGCACCGGCGCCACGCCGCCGAGTTGGGTATGGCCGAATGCGTCCTTGCGGCCGGCGTCGGCCAAAAAGTCGCCGTTGGCGTAGCGGGCGCCCTCGGACGCAACGATGACGCAGTAGCCGCGCTTCTCCACCGTCGCGCGCACCTTGGCCAGAAAGCGGGCCTCATCGAAAGGCACCTCCGGCAGCAGAATGAGGTGCGGAGCATCGTCCCGGCCCTGCTGCGCAAGGGCGGCGGCGGCGGCGATCCAGCCGGCGTGGCGGCCCATGACCTCCACAATGAACACCTTGGTGGAGGTTTCGCTCATGGAAGCCACGTCCAAAGCGGCCTCCCGGGTGGAGACGGCCACGTACTTGGCCACCGAGCCGAAGCCTGGGCAACTATCCGTGAACGGCAGGTCGTTGTCCACGGTTTTGGGAATGCCGATGGCGGTGATGGGATAGCCGAGCTGGGCGCCGAGCAAGGAGACCTTGTGCGCCGTGTCTTGGGAATCCCCACCGCCGTTGTAGAAGAAGTAGCGGATGTCGTGGGCGGCGAACACCTCCATCAGGCGTTCATATTCCCGTTTGCTTTCCTGGACGGAGCGCAGCTTGTAGCGGCAGGAGCCAAAGGCGCCGCCTGGGGTGTGGCGCAGGGCGGCGATGGCCGCGTCAGTCTCCCGGCTGGTTTCGAACAGCTCCTCGCGCAGGGCGCCTAGGATGCCGTTGCGGCCGGCGAACAGTTCACCGATGCGCTCCGGTCTACGGCGGGCGGCTTCGATAAGGCCGCAGGCGGTGGCGTTGATGACTGCAGTTACGCCGCCGGACTGGGCGTAGAAGGCGTTTGCGGGTGGCATTGGAGCGCTCGCAGATGCAGGATGGACCCTTTGCGGCATTGTAGCGCGGTTTTGGGCAACGCCCGCCGTCACTGATGGGGCATTATCAGTAGGATAGATCACTAGTGCCTTTCCGCGGCCAAGTCTCTATGATCGACCTATGGCAATAGTTCTGTTGTTTTTTTGGCGCGTCTGCCTGCTGCGCCTTAGCCCGGAAATTTCCCCCAAGCATCCGTTGATCATGGGCGCGGTGATGCTGGCGAACATTTTCCTGACCACCACGGCGACTGTCCTGCTCATGGACCGCACCCTGCTGCAAAGCGCCACTGGCACCCTGGTGCAGGTCGCGGCCCTGGCGGCGATGATCTACCTGGGCTGCTTCCTGCGTGGCGTCGGGGAGCGCTTCACCCCCACCGTCACCACCAGCCTTGGCTGCGATCTGGTCATCAGCGCCATCGTCGCCGTGGTGGTGCCGTTGGCGCGGCTGCTGAGTCCCACGGCGGCGCATTTTGCGGCGCTGCTGATGTCCGTCTGGTTCCTGTTCGTGTTCGGCTTCATTCTTTCCAAGGCGCTGAATCTGAACCGGCTGATGGGGTTTGCGGCGGCCGCCGCAATGCTCTGGGTCAGCCTGTCGCTCGGCGAACTGGCAAGCGGATGAGGATATTCTTTCTCGGCATCGGCGGCACCCTGATGGGCAGCTTGGCGCAACTGGCCAAACAACAAGGCCATAAAGTCAGCGGCTGCGACAAGAAAATCTATCCGCCAATGAGCGATCTGTTGGCCGCAGACGGCATAGAGGTCCACGAGGGCTTTGATACAGCGCTGCTGCGGCCAGCGCCGGACCTAGTGGTCATCGGCAACGCCGGCCTGCCCAGAGGCACCGCATCCGTGGAGCACATCCTGAACAGCAACCTACGCTTTATGTCCGGCGCCGAGTGGTTGGGCGCACACGCGCTGGAGGACCGCCGGGTGCTGGCCGTGTCCGGCACCCACGGCAAGACCACCACCACCGCCATGCTGGCCTGGATACTGGAGTGCGCCGGCCTCAACCCAGGCTTTTTGATCGGCGGGGCAGCGAACAATTTCCAGCACTCCGCCAGACTGGGGGAAAAGCTCTTCTTTGTGACCGAGGCGGATGAATATGACTGCTCCTACTTTGACCGCCGCGCCAAGTTCGTCCACTACCGTCCACGCACACTCATAATCAACAACCTGGAGTATGACCACGCGGACATTTTCCCTGACGTGGACGCCATCAAGGCGCAGTTCCGCCAACTGCTGCGTCTAGTGCCGAGCGAAGGGCTTATCGTGGCGCCCAGCCGCGACAGCAACGTAAACGATCTGCTGCAGAAGGGCTGTTGGACCCCAGTGGAGCGCATCGGCAGCCAAACCACCGAGCTGCCGGCGCCCACGGACAACGGCAACCGCTGGGCGGCGTTGAACGCCCAGGATGACAACGGGGCCTTCGATGTGGCGCTGAATGACGAGGTGTTGGGCCGGGTGGTTTGGCGGCTCATCGGCGCCCACAACGCCGGCAACGCAGTCGCCGCCATTGCCGCCGCCCGCCATGTCGGGGTGCGCCCGCAACTGGCCATCGAGGCGCTGGCGGATTTCGCCGGGGTCAAGCGTCGTCTGGAGGTCATAGCCGAGGTGGGCGCAACAACGCTGTATGACGATTTCGCCCACCATCCAACAGCCATTCGCAGCACCTTGGAAGGGCTGCGCAACAAGGTGGGCAACGAGGAGATCATCGCCATCATCGAGCCGCGCACACACACCATGTCCTTGGGCGCATTGCATCATGATCTGATGACCTGCTGTGCCGCGGCTGACAAGGTGATCTGGTTTCGCGGCGCCAACATCCGCTGGGATATAGGCCCCTTGGTGGCCCAGTCCGTGGCGCCCGCCGCCAAGTTCGCCGACATCGACGAACTAGTGGAGCACATCGTCAAGCTGCCCGCCCGCAGGCGGCACTTGGTGATCATGTCCAACGGACCCTTTGAGAACATCTATAAACGGCTGCCGGCGGCCTTGCGGGCAGCGGCGGAGAGCGAAGCGTGAGCCGTCGCGCGAAGATCGGCGCCCTGGTTGCGCTATCCTTCTTCGGCTTGCTGGGGCTGATTGGCTGGCTGGCCGCGCTGGGCATCGTGCGTCCCCATTTGGCCATTGGCGTCTTCGCGCTCTACGTCGGCTTCGGCATCCTCATCGCGATCTATCGGCTGGTCAACAAGCTGGATTAGGGCCTGTTAGCACTATCTGGGCTGGCCCTGCCGGGAGCCGTTTTTTCTCCGGGCAAGGCGGAGCG
>CAYGBY010000217.1:0-5826 GCA_964348115.1 uncultured Pseudomonadales bacterium | reverse complement strand
CCGCTCCAAGCGGTTTGCGAACCGCTCGGCCATGCCGCGCTCCTTTTCGGCGCGCGCCTCGGAACAACAGTACAGGCGCACCTCGCCGGCCTCGGCGTCGCCCACCTTCTGAAGATGCACAACCCCGCCGCTTCGGGTGCGGTGCGCCAAGGCCGCCTCCGATTCGAAGCGGCGCCTGCGCTCCCGGGAGACCACGATGTAGCGATGCCCGCTCTCTTTCAGCCAGGCGATCCGATCCTGGGTGGCGACGCCTCGATCAAGCACCACCAGCGACCCCGACGGCGCCCCGAGCGCGCCAAGCATGCCGGCCAGCGTTTGATCCTCGCGGACGTTGCCCGCGAACACCCGTGAACGCCGGACAAAGCCGCCCGCATCCAGCACCAGTCCCAAGGTGAGCAACTTGCAGTCGCCGCGCTTCTCTTTCGAATGCCCCCGCCGCGCCTCGGGCTGGCCCGCCGCGTCGCCTTCGAAATAGGTGTTCGTCAGGTCGTGGAGCGTCACCGTCGGCGCCCAATCGAACAACGCCATGGCGCGGTCGAACACATGCGTCTCGATCGCCTCGCGGTGTGTGACCAAGGCATCCGAGGCCCGGTACAACTGCATCGCACCCATGGTCTCGAAGTCCACGCCGAGCAATTCTCCCAAGGCGCTTCGCTCGCGCAGCCAGGCGTGGGTCGCCCGCTCCGAGGCCGGATGCGCAAGCCGGGCCACGATCGAGGCGGCCGCCGCCTTGCGCAGCGACGCGTTGACGCCCAAGGCGGACAGCCGCTCCATGAGCCCCAGCCGTTCGACCGCCCATAGCCCCACCTGCTCAACGCCGACGCTGCGCGGGCGCGTCAACTCCAGCGAAGTCATGTCCACCGTGACCTGTTCGTGCGCCGATTCGACGTCCCCCACCCGGCCCCGGGCCAACAGTTGCGCAGCGATCCGGTGGGCCTCCGCCTCGACGGATGCCGAGGTGGCCTCGATAAGCGCCGCCTGGCCGTTCAGGATCTCGGCGATGCGCCGACAAAGCATGGGCCACTCGGCCTTGGGCAGGTCGAAATCGCCGCCTAGGTTCAACAGGGTGCGCTGGCGCACCCTGGCGCCGTCGCGTCGGCTCTCGACCAAGCGGTGGGAGTGGTAGTCCTGGCCGCCGGCGCGGCGGGTGAGGGTGCGGCGGATGAACATGAGGGGTGACCATATCGGGGCCAACAGTTCATGTCAACCACCATTTCCACATTATGGCACTACATTGGCCAGTCCACCTTGGTGAACACGGAAAAACAATGGGTTGCCGAAGGAAAAACCTCCGGTCACAGCAAAATCGGGCCGAAATCATCGGGTTGTTGGTAAACTTGGGCTAACACTATCTGGGTTGGCCCTGCCGGGAGCCGTTGTTTCTCCGGGCAAGGCGAAACGGGCGCGGTGCGGCCGGCGCCACATGAGCGAGCGGAAACGCGGTCCGGGGGAAAAACGGACCCGGCCCTTCGGGTTGCGTTCCAGGCCGCGCCACCCAGCGTTGCTCGTCGCTTATTTGACGCTGGCCAAACCGCGCTCCTCGCGCCTTGATTGGCGCGGCCTGGAACGCAACAGGGTCAACCCAGATAGTGTTAACAGGCCCTAGTCGCCCTTCTGGGTTTCCGGCGTGTTGTCGAAACTGGACTTCAGGCTGGATGGCGACAGTTTGTTGAGGTTGGAGTAGTAGTCGCCACGGCGTCTCCGCTCAATGGCCTTGATGTGCTGCAGCCATAGAAGAATGGCGTGGATCTGGTGGTTGGGCACTTTCTTGCCATCGGCATGGGTAACCTCGTCGAGCAGGGTCTTCTTAAAGGATTCCCCGGTGTCCTTGCTGATGGCTTGTGTCAGCAGGGACATGGTGCCGTAGGACACCCGCTGCCGGGCTTCCTTTTTCTTGTCGTTTTTCCACTCCACCTTGACGAGGTTGTCTCCTTGGCGCTCGAACTTGGGGTAGCCCTTCTTGGTCGGCATCCGGCGACGCTTTTGGGGTTCATCAGCCGGCTCGGCGGGGGCTTCGGCGGGGGCCTCGGCGCTTGCCGCCTGTTTGTTGGCGCGCGCTTTGGCGGCTGAGCCGCCTTCGATCTTGGTTATGTACTTAACAAGGTCCTGGGCCCTTTCCCACTCCGCGCCCAACGGCTGCAGTTGCGCGTAATTGCGTTTCTTGAACTCCCTGTTCAATTGCGTCTCTATTCGGTTCGCAACATCGACAGCGGCCTTCAGAACCCTCTCGTATGTACCCATGCTTCATCTCCGTTAATGTCTTTGATGTGTTTTCCATGTGCGCTTTCCATTATCGGTCGCAGCCCTCGATTGCGGTTCTTGATCTCAATCTGCGAATCCGGTGTGCGCACTCGGCCTGTGATCCTAGCTTGAAAAGTTCGATCTCAGGGCGGCTATTGTAACGGCATATACAAACCGTGCAAACATTATTTCCCGTAATGAATGGCTTCCCAACAGACTCTCGTTGGGTACGGCCGGCGAGAAAGTGGGCGTGAGCTGGGATAGGAACGACAATCCGGTGGGCCGCCTCGGAGCTTGCGGATGTACCCAAGCCGCTGTTTTTGACAAAACTGGCGGATTACGGCGTCGTTACCTTCGACCTGTCCGAGGAGGAGCTTCGACGAGATTTGGCCAGTGCGCGAAGTCATCTGTAACACATCGCCGTTGCAGTACCTCCATCAAATTGGCCTCCTGAATTTACTTCCCACGCTTTACGGAACAGTACAGGCGCCGGAAGCTGTGCTGGCCGAAGTGATCACACTCAACTTCCATTGGCTGCAAATCTGGGGAAGGGTGAAAAGGAGGTTCTGGCTCTGGGCATGGAAACAGAGGATCCTCTGCTTGTGCTCGATGATCGGGACGGACGTCGATACGCCCACGCTGTGGGGTTTGAGGTCACAGGTACGCTGGGCATCCTATTGGTGGCGAAGGAGCGCGGCGTCCTCGTTTCGATTCGGCCCGCACTGAATCGTTTGCATGCGCTGGGGTTTCGGCTGAGTGCCAACCTGCGCCAAGCGGTGCTTGACGCCGCAAAGGAAGGGAACTGAGTCCGGCGCGATCGTCAGGAACCAGAACCGGTTAGTCCGCGGAAGGCGCCGCCACTTCCTCCAGTTCTATCAACGTGCCGCAGAAGTCCTTGGGATGCAGGAATACCACGGGCAGGCCGTGGGCGCCGGTTCTAGGCTGGCCGCTGCCCAGCACACGGGCGCCGGTGGCGGTTAGGTGGCTTATGGCGGCCTGAATGTCCTGCACTTCGTAGCAGATGTGGTGCATCCCGCCGCTGGGGTTATTGGCTAGGAAGTTGGCGACCGGCGACCCTTCCCCCAAGGGATGCAAAAGTTCTATTTTGCTGTTGGGCAAATGCACGAAGACGGTGGTGACGCCGTGCTCCGGCAGCGGCACGGGTTCGGATACGGCGGCGCCCAAGCTGTTCTTGTACAAGGCGGCGGCCGCCGCCAAGTCCGGCACGACGATGGCGACATGGTTCAATCTTCCGATCATGATGGATCCTTGTTTGTGGGTGAATGCTGCAGGCGCGCCGATGGGCAAGTTCGCCGGTCAGCGGTTGCGGCCGGGGATGAGCTTGAGGATGTCGCTGGCGGCCTTGGGTATGTTGGCGCCCGGACCGAAGATGGCCGCTACGCCCGCGTCCCGTAGGAAGCCGTAGTCCTGCTTCGGGATGACGCCGCCGCACACGACGATGACCTCCTCCAGACCCTGCGCCCGCAGTGCTTCGATGAGCTGCGGCGCCAAGGTGCGGTGCCCGCCGGCCAAGGTGGAGAAGCCGACGACATGCACGCCGAGGTGTTTTGCCTCCTGCGCAGCCTCCTGCGGAGTTTGGAACAGCTCCCCGGCGTGGGTTGCGAAGCCTAAGTCCGTGAAGGCGTTGCAGATGATCTTGGCGCCCCGGTCGTGGCCGTCCTGGCCTAGTTTCACCACCAGAATGCTGGGCGGGGCGCCGTCGAACTCCGTGAACAGCCTAACTTCCTGCACGACCCGTTGGTAGGCCTCGCTGTCGGCGTGGACACCGCCGTAGACGCCCTTGGTGATGCGGGTGGCGGCGTGGTGACGTCCCCAGCGCTTCTCCAAGGCGTTGGACACCTCCCCCACCGTGGCCCGCTGGCGCATTGCGTCGATGCTGAGCTTGAGCAGGTTGCCGCCGCTGTCCGCGGCCTCGGTGAGGCCATCCAAGGCGGCCTGAACGCCGCTGGCGTCCCGCTTGGCGCGCACTTCGGCCAGCCTGCGCACTTGCGCCTCGCGCACCTTGGCGTTGTCGATGTCCAGCACGTCCACGTCGACGTCCTCCGCCTCCGGCTGATACTTGTTGACGCCGACGATGACCTCCTCGCCCTTCTCGATGCGCGCCTGACGGCGGGCGGCGGTCTCCTCGATGCGTTGCTTGGGCAGTCCCGCGGCCACCGCCTTGGTCATGCCGCCTAGGGCCTCCACTTCGTCGATGAGCTTGCTTGCCTCCACCACCATGGATTGCGTGAGGCTTTCCACGTAGTAGCTGCCCCCCAAGGGGTCCACCGTGCGGGTGACGCCGGATTCCTCTGCGATGATGATCTGGGTGTTGCGGGCGATGCGGGCGGAAAACGGGGTGGGCAGCGCGATGGCTTCGTCGAAGGCGTTGGTGTGCAGGCTTTGCGTGCCGCCGAGCACCGCCGCCAAGGCTTCCAGGGTGGTGCGCACAAGGTTGTTGTACGGGTCCTGCTCCTGCAGGGAGACGCCGGAGGTTTGGCAGTGGGTTCGCAGCATGGATGAGGCTGGTTTTTGCGGCTTGAACTGGGCCATGAGCCGCGCCCATAGAATGCGCGCCGCCCGCAGCTTCGCCACCTCCATGAAGAAGTTCATGCCGATGCAGAAGAAGAACGACAGGCGCGGGGCGAAGCTGTCGATATCGATGCCAGTGGCGAGGGCGGCGCGTACGTACTCCAACCCGTCGGCCAAGGTGAAGGCCAACTCCTGCACCAAGTCGGCGCCAGCCTCCTGCATGTGGTAGCCGGAGATGGAGATGGAGTTGAACTTGGGCATGTGCTGCGCCGTGTGGCCGATGATGTCCGCCACGATGCGCATGCTTTCCTTCGGCGGGTAGATGTAGGTGTTGCGCACCATGAACTCCTTGAGGATGTCGTTCTGAATGGTGCCGGAAAGGGCCGTTGGGGCCACCCCCTGCTCCTCGGCGGCCACCACGTAGCCCGCCAGCACCGGCAGCACGGCGCCGTTCATGGTCATGGACACGGACATTTGATCCAAGGGGATGCCGTCGAACAAGATCTTCATGTCCTCCACGGAGTCTATGGCGACGCCCGCCTTGCCCACATCCCCGGCCACGCGGGGGTGGTCCGAGTCGTAGCCCCGGTGGGTGGCCAGATCGAAGGCCACCGACAGGCCCTTTTGGCCGGCCGCCAAGTTGTCCCGATAGAAGCGGTTGGACTCCTCGGCCGTGGAGAAGCCGGCGTACTGGCGAATGGTCCAGGGTCGATTGGCGTACATGGTGGCCCGGGGGCCGCGCACGAAGGGGGCGAGGCCGGGCAGGGCGTCCAGGTGCTGCATGGCCGCAAGGTCGTCAGCGGTGTACAGGGGCTTGATCGAGATGCCTTCAGGCGTTTGCCAATGCAGCGCCTCGACAGGCTTGCCGCGCAGTTCCTTTTCAGCCAGCGCATGCCAAGCTTCCTGATTGGTCTGTGTCATAGGACGGTCCTTATCTTGTTCTCCGGCAGGGCGCTGCTCTGCGTGGCGTGATCATGCGTGATGTCTGGCGTCACGTGGCGGCGCCATTTTTGTTCTCCAGGAGCGTGCTGCTCTGCATGGTGTGATCATGCG
>CAYGBY010000216.1:0-5845 GCA_964348115.1 uncultured Pseudomonadales bacterium | reverse complement strand
GATCCTCGCCAAAATCGAACGACTTTGTTCAGTTATTTCCGGGACACAACACTAGCGCCACGGCAGGCCGGCTGCGCTCGGCGCCTGCTTGGTGCGGGCGCGCTGGAAGCCTTCGCGGGCCATCAAACGCTGCAGGTAGGCCTTGGTTCTGGGCTTGTAGCGCGCATCCAGCCCTAGGGAGATGCCCAGAAAGAGGGCGTAGCCTACGGCGATGTCGGCAATGGTGAAGCGGTTCGCCACCAGATGTTCGCGGCCCTGGAGGCTGATCTCCACGCAGCGCAGGCGCGCGTGGTACCAGATGGCGTAGTCTTCGGCCACTTGCGGCTGGCGCCGCTCTTCCGGCTCCAGGCGGGTGTAGCGCAGCACCAGGGTCTGCGGGAAGGTCAGGGTGGCGTCGCTGCGATACAGCCAGTTTAGATACTCGCCATATTCGGGGTCGCTGGGCGGCACAGCCAGGTTCGTGGGGCCGTACTTCTCCACAAGGTAGTGGCAGATGCCGGAGGACTCGGTCATGGTCAGATCCCCATCGATGAACGTGGGCACCGTGCCCAGGGGATTGATGTCCAGGTAGCCTGGGAAGGTGAACCGCGGCGGAAACTCCATGTCCACCAGTTCATAGTCCAGGCCCATCTCCTCCAGAGTCCACAGCGGGCGTAGGGAACGGGCGTCCGGGCAGTGGTAGAGTTTCATGTGTGTTCCTCCTTGCGTGGGGCCCGCCACAGGGCGCCGTCGCGCCTTGCCGGGAGCCAAAACGGCCTGCGACTAAAACCCACTTACTTGCGGGACAGCACACTAGCCAGGTGCGATCGTCCGCTGTTCCTGTGCTTGCTGGCCGCCTAGGGCCTCACAAGCAATGATTGCACAAAAATTTAGAGACCGTCGCAGCAATCTGGTAGCTTAGCGCCCTTGCGCGGGAACGATCATGGGCAAGGGAGTGAACCATGGCGGTGCTGGAGACAAGGCTGGACACAAGTGATGCAGCCTTTCAGCAGAACAGGCGGGACATGCTTGAGGCCTTGGCGGAAATCCAGGCGCTGCTCGACGAAGCGGCCGAGGGCGGCGGGCCGGAGGCGCGGGCGCGGCTGGCGGCGCGGGGCAAGATGCCCATCCGGGAGCGCATCGCCCTGGTGCTGGACCGAGACTCGCCCTTTCTAGAGATTAGTCCCCTGGCGGCTTGGCGCTCCGCCTATGCGGTGGGCTCCGGCTTCGTCGTCGGCATCGGCGTCATCGAGGATGTGGAGTGCGTCATCCTCGGCCATGACCCTTCCGTGCGCGCGGGCGCCTTCAACCCGTTCAACGCCAAGAAGCTGATGCGCGGACTGGAGATCGCCCGCATCAACCGCCTGCCCTATGTGCAGTTCGTGGAGTCCGCCGGGGCGGACTTGCGCGGCGAGTCCGGGGAGGATCCGGAGGCCGCCATTCGCCGGGAGACGGATCACTTCGCCGAATCCGGCCGCCTGTTCTATGAGATCAGCGAACTCTCCAAGATGCGCATTCCCACCATCTCCTTGGTGTTTGGCGCATCCACCGCCGGCGGGGCCTATCAGCCGGGCATGAGCGACTACAACATCTTCATTCGCCGGCAGTCCCGCGTGTTCTTGGGCGGCCCGCCCCTGGTCAAGATGGCCACTGGCGAGGACGCGGATGAAGAAAGCCTGGGCGGGGCGGAAATGCACACGCAGACATCCGGCCTTGGGGACTATCTGGCCCGGGATGAGCTGGACGGCATCCGCATGTGCCGGGAAGTGGTGGCGCACCTGAACTGGCGCAAGTGGGGACCGCAGCCGAACCCGGACTTCGCCGAGCCGCGCTACGATGCGGAGGACCTGCTGGGGCTGGTGGCCAAAGATCTGCGTTCCCCCTTTGACATGCGCGAACTCATCGCCCGCATCGTGGACGGCTCCTGCTTCGAGGAGTTCAAGCCCCTGTACGGCCCCACGCTGGTGTGCGGCTGGGCGCATGTGCACGGCTATCCCCTAGGCATACTGGGCAACAATGGCGCCCTGTTCTCGGAGTCCTCGGAGAAGGCGGCGCAGTTCATCCAGCTATGCAACCAGATAGACGTGCCCCTGCTGTTCCTGCACAACATCACCGGCTTCATCGTCGGCACGGACTTCGAGCAGCGCGGCATCACCAAGAACGGCTCCAAGATGATCAACGCGGTGTCCAATTCCACGGTGCCGCACATCACCATCGTCACCGCCGCCTCCTACGGCGCCGGCAACTACGGCATGAGCGGACGCGCCTATGGGCCGCGCTTCACCTACATCTGGCCCTTCGCCAAGATTGCGGTCATGGGGCCAAAGCAAATGGCTGGGGTGATGAGCATCGTCGGCCGCGCCGCCGCCAAGCGCCGCGGCCTGGAGTTCGACGAGGCGGCGGACGCCAAGCGGGCCGCCGTGGCGGAGCATTGGGCGGAGGAGCGCTCCAAGGGCCTGTACGCCACCTCCCGGGTCTCCGACGACGGCATGATCGACCCGCGTGACACCCGCAACGTCATCGCCATGTCCCTGTCCGCCTGCCACAACAACAAGGTGGAGGGCACCAAGGAGTTCGGCACATGGCGCATGTAGAGGTTCGGCCCATTCGCCGCCTGCTGATAGCCAACCGCGGCGAAATCGCCCGCCGCATCATCCGCACCGCCCATGACATGGGCATTGGCACGGTGGCTGTTTACGCGGATGGCGATGCCGAGGCGCCCTTCGTGCGGGAGGCGGCCAGCGCCATCGCCTTGGGCGGACGCACAGCCCGGCAAACCTACCTGGACAGCGGCAAGCTGATCGATGCCTGCCGCCGTTCCGGGGCGGACGCGGTGCATCCGGGCTATGGCTTCCTATCCGAAAATGCGGCTTTCGCGGCGGCTGTGCTGGATGCCGGGCTGAAGTGGCTGGGTCCCGCGCCGGAGGTCATCGCCCAAATGGGCGACAAGCTGTCCGCCAAGCAGTTGATGCGGGAGGCGGGCGTGCCGACCCTCAGCGCCATCGAGCTGGCTGAGGGCGTGGATCCCGCCCGCAGCGCCGCGCAAATCGGCTATCCGGTGCTGGTGAAGGCGGCGGCCGGCGGCGGCGGGCGTGGCATGCGGGTGGTGGCGGACGAAGCGGGCCTGCAGGCGGCCATCGCCGGCGCCCGCCGCGAGGCTGGGGCCGCCTTCGCTGACGACACCCTGTTTCTGGAGAAGTGGCTGGACCGCGCCCGCCATGTGGAGATGCAGATCCTGGGCGATCGGCACGGCAATCTAGTGCACTGCTTCGAGCGGGAGTGCTCCATTCAGCGCCGCCATCAGAAAGTCATTGAGGAAGCGCCCTCGCCAGCCGTCACCCCGGCGCTGCGCGAGCGGCTCGGCGCCGCCGCCATCGCCGCGGCGCAAAAGCTCGGCTACTCCTCTGCAGGCACCGTGGAGTTCCTGCTGCAGGATGACGACTTCCACTTCCTGGAGGTCAACGCCCGCCTGCAGGTGGAGCACCCGGTCACGGAGGCCATCATCGGCCAGGATCTGGTGCGTGAGCAGATCCGCGTCGCTGAAGGGGAGGCTCTGTCCTTCTCCCAGGCGGATCTGCGCATCCAAGGCTGCGCCATCGAGGCGCGGCTGTATGCGGAAGATCCGGCCAACGGCTTTCTGCCCGCGCCTGGCTTGGTGGAGGTTTGGCGGCCCTCCGCCATCGGCCGGGCGCGGTTCGATTCCGGGGTGGAGTCCGGCAGCGCCATCAGCATTGAGTTTGATCCGATGATCGCCAAAGTCATCGCCAAGGGTCCCACCCGGCGGGAGGCCGCCAGCCGCTTGGCGCGGGCCTTGGAGACCACGCAGATTCATGGGCTCACCACCAACCGGGACTTTCTGGTGGCCGCCCTGCGCACGGAGGCGTTTCTGGCTGGGGACACCACAACGGACTTCATCGCCCGGGTCAACCCGCCACGCACCCGCGCCCTCAGGCCGCAGCAGCGCCGCGAGGCGGCGGCGGCCGTGGTCCTGGAAGGCCAAGCCCGGCGCCGCGCCAGGGCCAAGGTGGGGCGTACCCTGCCGAGCGGCTGGCGCAACTCCACCATGCCTTGGCAGAAGCTGGCGTTCCTGGCTGCAGGCGAGACCTTGTGCGTTGCCTACCAGTCACGGCGGGACGGCGCCTTTCAGGTGCGCGTGGAGGACCAGGAAATGCTGGTGCGGCCCCATGCCTGCGGGGAGGGGTTGGTGGAGGCGACCTTGGATGGCTGCCGGCTGTCATTCCAAGTACACCAACGCGGCGATCGCTGGTTTGTGCAGACCGACGCCGGCGGCCTCACCCTGGTGGAGTTGCCCCGCTACCCGGCGCCCGGCGCGGCCGGCGCCGACGGCGCCCTGACGGCGCCCATGCCGGGCGCTGTTCTCTCCACGGCGGTGGAGGCTGGCCAGACAGTCGCCAAGGGTCAATTGCTCATTATTCTGGAGGCCATGAAAATGGAGCACCGCATCACCGCCCCCATGGATGGCGCGGTGGTGGCCGTGCATGTAAGCGCCGGCGACCAAGTGCAGAACGGCGAGCTGTTGGTCACTTTGGCTGCCGATGCCGGGGAGATTGCGCCGGACGCGGCGGCGCCGCGCTAGCCAGCCGGCGAAGACCTTGACGAAGGAGACCAGCATGGCCGCAACCGAAGCCACGAAATACGACCTGCGCCAGGGCGCCGCCTGGATCACCTTGAACCGGCCGGAAAGCCGCAACGCCCTGTCGGCGGTGTTGGTGAATGAACTGTTCGGCCACATCGCAGCCGCCTTGGCGGACGATGCGGTGCGGGTCATCGTGCTTACCGGCGCACCGCCGGCGTTCTGCGCCGGGGCGGATCTGAAAAGCCCGCCTGGGCAGATCGTCGATGGCCAGCGCAGCGTTGCCTACCCGGATGTGCTGAACGCCTTGCTGGACAGTCCCAAGCCGGTCATCGCCGCGGTCAACGGCGCCGCCTTCGCCGGCGGGTTGGGCTTGGTTGGCGCGGCGGATCTCGTCGTCATTGCCGAGGAAGCCCAGTGCAGCTTCAGCGAAGTGCGCATCGGCGTCATTCCGGCGGTCATCTCCGTGGTTTGCCTGCCGAAGCTGGGCGTCCACAACGCCATGCGTTTGTTCCTCACCGGCCGGCGCTTCAACGGCGCGGAGGCGGTGGCCCTGGGCCTGGCCCATCGGGCGACGCCCCAAGGGGCGCTGGCGGACGCGGTGCAGGAGGAGATCGAGATGATCCGGCTGGGCGGCCCGGCGGCGGTGGCCGAATGCAAGAAGCTGGTGCGCCGGGTGCCGCAATTCTCCCGCCAAGTCGGCTTCGATGTCACCGGCGAGTGGAGCGCGCGCATGTTCCGCTCCGAGGAGGCCGCCGAAGGCATGGCCGCCTTCCGCGAGAAACGCAAGCCGGCTTGGGTCAAGCCGCTTTCCAACCGCCCGCCCGCCCAGGGCGGAGGTTCAGCATCGAACGAGGCATAGAACGCCATGAGCGAAACCATACGCATCGGCAACTGCAGCGGCTACTACGGGGACCGCTTGGCCGCGGCCCGGGAAATGATTGACGGCGGCCCCATCGATGTGCTCACCGGGGACTACCTGGCCGAACTCACCATGTCCATCCTGCACACCCAACGGGAGACCCGCGGCAAGCATCTAGGCTATGTCGGCACCTTCCTCAAACAGGTGCGGGACGTGGCGGGGGATTGCGTGAAGCGGGGCATCAAGATCGTCTCCAACGCCGGCGGCCTGAACCCGCGGGGCATGGCGGAGCAGGTGGAGAAAATCCTCGCCGAGGTGGGGGTGGACGCGAGGGTGGCCTACATAGACGGGGACGACCTGCTGGGCCGCCTGGAGGATCTGCAGGCCAGCGGGCAGGTTCTGACCAACTT